>JBAUTF010000093.1:0-29276 GCA_049582065.1 Candidatus Dormiibacterota bacterium
TCTCGGCGGCTACCCGATCACGTTGCTCGAGCACGCGAATGGAATGGCCACGTACGCCGACATGGGCGTCTACCACAGCCCGCAGGCGATCCTCCAGGTCACCGACTCGCACGGCCAGGTCCTGTACACCGACCACCCCGACCAGCGAGCCCGCCAGGCCATCGACCCCGGCGTCGCTTTCATCATGGCCCAGGTCATGGCCGACGACCAGAACCGCTGCCTGATCTTCGGATGCAACAGCGCGCTGCATTGGAAAGACCGCACCGTCGCCGCCAAGACCGGCACGACCGAAAACTTCAAGGACGCGATCACGGTGGCGTTCACGCCTAACATCGCGGCTGCGCTTTGGGTTGGCGACGTCCTGAACAACAACTACACGATGATCAGCGGGGCGGACAGCTACTACGTCGCAGCGCCGCCCATGCATTCATTCATTGCTCAGTCCCAGGCAGGCGTGCCCGGCAACCTCTGGTACACACCGCCTCCGGATGTTGTCGCCGGCGCCAACAACAGCTGGTTCCTGAGCGACACCACCAACATCCCGAAGCTGCCTGGCGACAACCCGCCGAGCCCGACGCCGGCCGCGCCGGTCTACGTGGTGCCTCCCGACCCCGGGACAGGCCCCGTGCTCGCCAGCCCTTCGCCGAGCCCGTGCCCGTCTCCGCCGGTGCCGGCTTCGCCCTGCCCGTAGGGAGCCTGCAGCGGCACCGTAGAATCGCCCGGTGCCCACGACTTCCCTCTCGGTGACCACCGAGCCTCTCCCCAAGAGCCAGATCGGTATGACCATCGAGGTCCCGGCCGAGGTGGTAGACGCAACCTATGAGAGGGTCCTGAACCGCCTCGTTTCTCGAGCCCGAATCGAAGGCTTCCGCCCGGGTCGTGCGCCCCGCGCGCTGGTCGAAGCGCGACTCGGACCTGCCGTTCTGCGCGAAGAGGTGGTCGAGACGATGGTGCCGGAGGTCATGCGGCAGGCGCTCGACGAGGGGTCGATCGACCCCATCGACAACCCGGACGTCGAGGTGCTCGAGCTGGAGCGCGGGCGGCCGGCCCGCTTGAAGGCGACAGTCAGCGTGATGCCCGAGGTGACTCTCGGCGACGCCCGCTCTCTCAAGCCGAAGGTCCCATCGATCGAGGTCACGGACCAGATGCTGGAGCGCCGCCTCGAGGACGTGCGCCAGCCGATGGCCGAGATCACGCCGGTGGAGCGCGAGGTGCGGTCCGGCGACATCGCCATCATCGACGTGGAGGTCGAGGTCGACGGCCAGCTCATTGCGTCTGAGACTCGGCAGGCGATGGAGGCCGAGATCAAAGAGGGGGTGCTGCTGCCGGAGCTGCTCGAGGTCCTCCCCGGCGCGTTCGTCGACGAGGCGCGCGAGGCCAAGGTCAAGTTCCCCGACACCTACAGCGAGCCGCTGCTCGCCGGCAAGGAGGCCACCATCCGCGTCATGGTTCGAGGCGTCAAGGAAAAGGTCTTGCCGCCCCTCGACGACGCGCTGGCCAAGATCCTCAGCGACGGGGCTCACGAGACGGCGGGCTCGTATCGCGAGTCGGTCCGCGTCGAGCTCGAGCAGGCTGCCAAAGACATGGCGCGGTTGGAGCGCGAACAGGCGGTCGTGCGAGCGCTGGTCGAGGCGTCGGCGGTCGAGGTGCCCGAGACGCTCATCGAAAAAGAGCTCACGAGCCAGCTGGAGTCCCTTGAGAGGAGCCTCAACCGGCAGGGCTTGAAGCTGGACCGCTACATGGAGTACCTGGGCAAGACCATCGACGGGTGGATGGCTGACGAGCGGCCGGACGCCGAGGCTCGTCTCAAGGTCGACCTCGTGCTCGGCGAGTTCGCCCGTCAGGAGGGTCTCGAGCCTTCCGACGAGGACGTCGGCGCGTTCCTAGAGGAACAGGCAGGCAAGGACGACGATCTCAAGGGCCAGGTCGCCGAACTGAAGAAGAGCGCCAGCGCGCGCCGCTACTTCGCCTCGCGGCTCCGGCGGGTCCGGGTCCTGGAGCGGCTCGTCGAGGTCGTGGCCCCCGAAGTTGACGGCGCCGGGGGACTGCCTGTCTAGAATGACCTTGTGCACGACATGAGCCCAAGACAAAGTCCATCGAGCTACCTCGTCCCCATGGTGGTCGAGAACACGGGCCGCGGCGAGCGCGCCTTCGACATCTACTCCCGCCTCCTCAAGGAGCGCATCGTTTTCATCGGGACTCCCGTCGACGACCAGGTGGCCAACCTCGTCGTGGCCCAGCTCCTCTTCCTTCAGTCGGAAGACCCGGAGAAGGAGATCTCCGTGTACATCAACAGCCCCGGTGGCCAGGTGACCGCCGGCCTCGCCATCTACGACACCATGCAGTACATCCGGCCCCCGGTCTCGACCATCTGCATCGGCATGGCCTACTCGATGGCCGCAGTGCTGCTGGCGGGCGGAGCGCATGGCCATCGGTACGCGCTACCCCACGCGAACATCCTCATTCACCAGCCGTGGGGCGGCATGCAGGGCCAGGCGTCCGACATCCAGATCCACGCCAAGGAGATCCTTCGCACCCGCGAGCAGCTGAACCAGATCCTGGCGCGCCACACGGGCCAGAAGATCGAGAAGGTGACGCTCGACACCGAGCGCGACTACTTCCTCACCTCCGAAGCGGCGAAGGAGTACGGGTTGATCGACGACATCATCCTCACCCCGACCAAACCGCTCGGGGCGGACAAGGACAAGGACAAGGAAAAGGCCAGGGACGCCGAGAAGGAAAAGGAGAAAGTAACGGCCGGATGATCTTTCGACGCAAGAGCAAGGGCGGCGAAGTCAAAAGGCATCGGCCCAAGTGCTCGTTCTGCGGCAAAGCCCAGGGTGAGCGCGGGATCAGACTCGTAGCCGGCTCCGGCGTCTACATCTGCAGTGAATGCATAAGCGTTGCCAACGAGATGCTGTGGGGTCATAATCCCCCGGCGCCAGCCTCTTCTTAAAGGACACCACCAGGGGACCCATGAACGAACGAGAAGACCGCCGCCGCTACACCCGCTGCAGCTTCTGTGGGAAGGGCCAGGACCAGGTGCGCAAGCTGGTCGCCGGTCCCGGCGTCTTTATCTGCGACCAGTGCATCGATCTCTGCCAGGAGGTCCTGGAGGACGACAACCGATCCGCCGGCACCAAGAAGCAGAAGACCGGCTTCATCCCCAACCCGAAGACCATCTGCGCTGCGCTGGACCAGTACGTGATCGGCCAGGACCGGGCGAAGAAAGTCCTCTCGGTCCAGGTCTACAACCACTACAAGCGCATCTCGGCATCGAAGTCCGTCGGCGAGGTCGAGCTGACCAAGTCCAACGTGCTGCTGGTCGGCCCTACGGGCTGCGGCAAGACCTACCTCGCTCAGACTCTGGCCAAGATCCTCGACGTACCGTTTGCGATCGCCGACGCCACGAGCCTCACCGAGGCGGGTTACGTCGGCGAGGACGTCGAGAACATCCTGCTCCGGCTCATCCAGGCCGCCGACTTCGACATCAGCCGCGCTGAGCGCGGGATCATCTACATCGACGAGATCGACAAGATCGCGCGCAAATCCGACAACCCGTCGATCACGCGCGACGTCAGCGGCGAGGGGGTCCAGCAGGCTCTCCTGAAGATCCTCGAAGGCACTGTCGCCAACGTCCCGCCCCAGGGTGGCCGCAAGCACCCCCACCAGGATTTCATCCAGATCAACACCACCAACATCCTGTTCATCTGCGGTGGCGCCTTCGACGGTTTGGAGAAGGTGGTCGAACAGCGCATCGGGCACCGCGCGATCGGGTTTGGCGCGCCGCACAACAAGATCGAGCGCAAGGCTGTGTCCGAGATGCTCAAGAACCTGCAGCCGCAGGACCTCTTGAAGTACGGGTTCATTCCCGAGTTCATCGGGCGGCTTCCGATCATAGTGACCCTGCACCACCTCGACCAGCAGGACATCGTGCGCATCCTGACGGAGCCCAAGAACGCGCTGGTCAAGCAGTACCAGAAGTTCTTCTCGCTGGACAACGTCGAGCTCGTCTTCCAGAAAGGCTCGCTCGACGCCATCGCCGAGCTCGCGCTGCACCGCGGCACCGGCGCGAGGGCGCTCAAGTCGATCATCGAAGAGGCCCTTCTCAACTCGATGTTCGAGATCCCGTCCCGGCCTGACATCAAGCGCTGCCTGATCTCCGAGCGCTCGATCCGCGAGGCGCTGGAGCCGGAGTTCGAGCTCACGGAGGAAG
This sequence comes from Candidatus Dormiibacterota bacterium, assembly GCA_049582065.1. GTDB lineage: Bacteria > Chloroflexota > Dormibacteria > Dormibacterales > Dormibacteraceae > DATKSS01. Next base: position 4,217 of record JBAUTF010000093.1, read on the forward strand.
GCGATACCCCCGCTCGCGTGGTCGGAGAGTCGGCCTAGAACCGACTATTCTTCGGCCTGTGGAGGATTTGCGCGGCAGGACCGTCCTCCTCACCGGCGCCTCGTCGGGCCTTGGTCCTCACATCGCTCGCCGGCTGCATCGCGCCGGCGCCAAGTTCGTACTGTCCGCGCGCAGCGAGCCCGCGCTGAGGAAGCTTGCCAAAGAGCTCGGCGAGTCCCGCGTCGTCGCCGCCGACCTTTCGCTGCCTGGCGAGCCTGAAAGGCTGGCCAGGGCGGCGGGCCACGTGGACGTACTGGTCTCCAACGCGGGACTGCCCGCGAGCGGGCCACTGACCAGCTTCAGCATCGAGGAGGTGGACCGGGCGCTCACGGTCAACCTGCGCGCGGGCGTGGTGCTTGCCAGGGAGCTGGCGCCCGCGATGATCAAGCGGAGGTCCGGCCACATGGTGTTCATGTCCTCGGTCGCCGGCATCGTGCCCACCGCGGCCGCCACGCTGTACCACGCCACCAAGTTCGGCCTCCGCGGGTTCGGCCTTGCGCTACGTGAAGAGCTGCGGGACACAGGCGTCGGTGTGTCGGTCATCTGCCCGACTTTCGTCAGCGAGGCCGGGATGTGGGCCGAGACCGGGCTGAAGGTGAACCCGATGGCGGGCGAGGTTACGCCTCGTCAGGTGGCCGACGCGGTATTGACGGCCATCACGAAGAACCGCGCCGAGATCGACGTGGTGCCGCTTGGGCTCCGAGCAAGGCTGAGGGTACAGTCCCTCGCCCCCGGCCTGTTCGCGACTGTGGCCCGCTCGACCGGCGCATCAGCGGCCAGTGACGAGCTGAGCGAGAGGCAGCGCGGCAAGCGCTAAAATTCCAGGCATCGTGAGCCGCACCGAGCGCGTGAAGGGGTCCCCTCGAAATCACCGCGAAGCCTCCGATTTCGTGGGGCCAGTATCCGTACCCTCGCCGGCTCAGGCGCGCTAAGAGCGACCTTCGTGCCGGCCCATTCGACCTCAACCGAGCGATGAAACACGCCCTATGAACGAAACCGAGATGCCGAAAGCGTTTGATCCACAGGCCGTCGAGGCCCGCTGGTACGCGCGTTGGGAGACCGAAGGTCTTTTTGTCGCCGACGCGCAGAGCAAAAAGCCCAAGTTCACGATCTGCCTTCCGCCGCCCAACATCACCGGCGAGCTGCACATGGGACATGCGCTCAACCACACGCTGCAGGACATCTGCGCGCGCTACCGGCGGATGGCGGGCTTCGAAGTGCTGTTCCTTCCCGGCACCGACCATGCGGCGATCGCGACGCAGAACGTGATCGAGAAGCAGCTGGCGGCCGAAGGCATGAGCAAAGAGCAGCTCGGTCGAGACGCGTTCACCTCGCGCGTCGACGAGTGGTATCGCACGGTCGGCGAGACGATAGTGAGCCAGGATCGCACCCTCGGTGTCTCGCTCGACTGGTCGCGCCTTCGTTTCACCATGGACCCTCGCTACGTGCGATCGGTCATGACCGCGTTCGTCGCTTTTTACGAACGGGGCTGGATCTATCGCGCGCCCCGGATCGTCAACTGGTGTCCGCGCGACCAGTCGGCGATCTCGGACCTCGAGATCGACTGGCAGGAGCACCAGGATGTCCTGTATTACATCCGGTACCCCATTGAGGGCGGCGGCGACGTCGTGATCGCCACCGTGCGGCCCGAGACGATGCTCGCCGACACCGGGATCGCCGTCAATCCGACTGACCAGCGGTACAGCAGCCTGGTCGGCAAGGTCGCGGTCCTGCCCCTGGTCGGGCGCAAGCTGCCGATCGTCGGGGACGCGGCCGTGGAGAAGGACTTCGGCACCGGGGCGCTGAAGGTGACTCCCGGTCACGACCCCATGGACTACGACATCGGGCAGCGCCATTCGCTGGAGCTCATCAACGGCATGCACCCCGACGGCCGTATGAACGTGCCCGGCCTTCCGTATGACGGCCTGCCCGCGCTGGAAGCGCGCAAGAGGGTCGTCGCGGACCTGCAGGCGCAGGGATATCTGATCAAGGAGGAGCCTTACACGCACGAGGTCGGGCACTGCGACCGCTGCCACACTGTGATCGAGCCTCTGGTGAGCGAGCAGTGGTGGTTGAGCATGCAGGCGATGCGCGACAAGGCCGCCGCCGCCTCGGCGGTGGGCAAGGTCCGCTGGCACCCGGCGCGGTACGAAAGGACGTACATGGACTGGTTGCGCGGCTTGCGCGACTGGAACATCGGCCGGCAGCTCTGGCTCGGTCATCGCGTGCCGGTGTACCACTGCGAGAACGGCCACCAGCTTGTCGCCGTCGAGCGGCCCAAGGAGTGCACGGAATGCGGGAGCACAGAGCTTACGCAGCACCCGGACGTGCTCGACACCTGGTTCTCGTCGGCGTTGTGGCCCTTTGCAACCCTGGGCTGGCCCGAGGAAACAGCCGACCTCAAGGCCTTTTACCCGAACAGCATGAACAGCACGGGCCGCGAGATCATCAACCTGTGGGTCAGCCGGATGATCATGACCGGCCTCGAGTTCATGGGCGAGGTGCCGTTCACCGATGTCGCGATCCACTGCCAGGTGCAGGCGTCTGATGGGCGCCGCATGTCCAAGTCGCTCGGCACTGGGGTCGACCCGCGCGGCCTCATCAGCCGGTATGGCAGCGACGCCGTCCGGGCCTGGGCATCGTCGGTCGCGATGTCGAGCCAGGATGTGCGCTTCGACGAAAGCCGTGTCGAGGGGTACCGCCGCTTTTGCAACAAGCTCTGGAATGCCACGCGCCTGGTCCTGAGCTCACCGGGAACGCCTCCGGCGGACCGGCCGGGAATCCTGGAGGCGGGCGAGCACCTCGAGGACCGCTGGATTCTGTCCCGCCTCGCGTACGCCTCCTCGGCAGTCACCGCCGGCATTGAGAGCTTCTTGTTCCAGGACTCGATGGCGGCGGCTTACGGCTTTGCCTGGAACGAGTTCTGCGACTGGTACCTGGAGGCGGCGAAGGAACGGCTGCGCGACGGCGACGCCGCGGCCCAAGACGTCGCGTATTTCTGCCTCGACAACATCCTCCGTCTCCTGCATCCGTTCATGCCGTTCGTCACGGAGGAGCTCTCGTCGCGGATGCCCGGCGGCCGCGACTTCCTGATGCGCTCATCGTGGCCCGACGGTCTCGACCGTTTCGTCGCGCCCGACGCCGAGGAGAGCTTCGAGCTTGTCATGCGGATCGTCGAGGAGGTTCGCGGCCACCGCCAGGCGGCCGGCGCTCCGCCGCGTGGGGGCAAGCTTCGGCTCGATCAATCGGCCGGCCGGACCGTCGCCACACTTGCAGCGCGGCTGGGATGGCTGGAGCTCGACGATGAGCTGGAAGGAGGGACGCCGCTGGCCGCCGTGCCGGGCCGGGTGAGCTTTCCCGCCGGCGCCGGGGACGCGCGCCGGATGTCCGAGCTCAAGAGATTCAGGGAGGACCTCGCGAAGGCGGAGGCGAAGCTCGCCAACCCCGACTTCACCTCCAAGGCGCCACCTGAGATCGTGACCCAGCTCGGGGAGCGCGCGGCCGAGCTTCGCACGGCGATCGAGCGACTGAACCCCGAGTGAGCGTGGCCCCCGTGGTCCCTCCGCTTCGTCTCGAGGCGGCTGCGACGCGGAAGGTGCCTCAGACCTCGGCGTCGCTACGCTAGCGCGGTGCCGTCAATCGCCGTGCTCGGGCCGATCCTCATCCCTCTGATCGCCGCCGCCGTGATCACCGGATTCGGCCTCGCGGGCGTCGACCTCGGCAGGATCGCTTGCGCCGTGGGGGCCTGGGGAGCGGTCGCTGCGCTTTTGGTGCTGTGGCTTTCGGTGCGCTCCACCCAGCAGTTGAACCTCGGACCGCTCGGTTTCGGCTCTTCACTGGTGCTGCGAATCGACGCCCTCGGGTTTGCGTTCGGGCTCATCGTCGCGGTGCCCGCGGCCGTCCTGCTGTCGCTGCAGCCACGCACGTGGCAGGAGGCGACGGTGGCGATCGTGGGGGTCGCGGCGGCGGTGACGGCGATCGAGGCCGGCGGGGTGGTTCTGACCGCCCTCGCCGGCGGCACCGCAGCCACCCTCGCAGTCGTCCAGCTGGACACGGAGGACGTGAAGGCGCCCAGGCCGAGCTGGGGCGTTCTGCTCGGGGCGTGGCTGACCTTGAGCTGGGCCGGAGTGATCTTCGAAGCCGGCGCCGGCACCGACGCCTATGCCGCCGTGCCCGTCGCCAGCCTGACCGTCCCGGTATTCGCGCTGATCGCGGCCGCCGCGCTCGGCGCTTCGGGCCTGTTTCCATGGCGCTCGTGGCCGGCGCAGCTGTGGTCACGGCCCTCTCTTCGGGCGGCCGGAATGTCAGTCGCCACCGTGTATCCACTCGGCTTCTACCTCCTGGTGCGCGCGTACGAGATAGGGGATGGCAGGTACCCTCAACCGGCCGTCAACGTGTTGCTGGCCGGGCTCGGCGTGGCTGTCGCCCTGGGCGCCGCGATTCGCGCCCAGGGAGCGGCGACCCGGCGCGATTTCCTCGGCGAGGTCGTCCCAGGCTTCGGCGGTTTCGCGCTCATGACGATCGCCTTGGGCACACCACTCGGACTGGTGGCCGGCCTGCTGAGCCTCGCCACCGCGGGGGCGCTGACCGCCTGCCTCGCGCTCCTCCCGGATGGAGCCGGCCTGGCCTCCCTCATTGCGATCGCCGCCGCGGTCGGGTTGCCGCCGGGGCTTGCGTTCGGCGCGCGGGTGCTGGGGGTGGAGTCGACCTTCGAGGCGGGTAACTCGATCGGCCTGATCGGCCTGGCCGGCGCTGCGACCTGGGTCGTCTGGATAGTCGCAGCCGCGCGGGCCATCGGACTCCCCGCGGGGCACGACCATGCTGTCGAGGAAACGTTTCCGCGCATCGCGTTGGCCATCGCGGCGGCGACGATCGTGGCCGGGCCGGGTCTCGCTGCGTTCCAGTCTGCCTTTGCGAACGCGGCCCAGGCCGATGTTATGACCGGGAGCGCCGCTGGGTCGGTGGCAGGCGGCATGGTGTCCGTAGAGACGGTTTCAACTGTGCTGCCGGCTTTGACGCTGTTCATTCCTTTGCTCGGGATGGCAGTGCTGGTTTATGCCGTCGCAGGCACCTCGCTCGTTCGAGGCCAGGCGCGACCGGCGCTGTTCACCATGCCCGGGCGGGAAACCTCCGCGCGGCTGTGGGCCGCCATCCGCGCTGTCCGAGTCCCCGAGCAGTACCGGTCGGTCGTGGACCTTCGCGCGATCGAGCCGGCGGCAGCGGGCGGCCACGCGGTGCTGTGGCTGGCAGCGCTGGCCGCCCTCGTTTTCGCGGTCACCCGCTGAGTGGTTCTTTGATCGCGGCGATCGCGGCGTTTACGGGCTGGCTCGGCGTCTCGATGATCGTGCTCGCCGACGGCCGCCGAGGGCTTGCCGCAGGGCTTGCCGTCTCGACCGCTGGACTCGCGGCGATCGCCTGGCGGGACGGCGAAAGCGTCGCCGCCCTGATCGTCCTCGTCGGCGGCGCGGCGGCGGCATTCCTGCGCAACCGCGCCGGCCCTCGCGGTTGGGTGGTCATGCCGCCCGGCTCCACGCCGCGCCTGATCCTGTGCGTCGCGGGCGGCCTCGTCGCTCTGTGGTTTGCGGCCTCGGTGACCCTCGGACCCGACGGGGCGACCCGGTTCGCGGCGCTGAGCGTCATCGGCTTGAGTGGCGCTCGAATCGTGGCGAGCCGCGAAGCTTCGAGCGTCGTGACCGCCGTCGCCACTCTTGCCCTCGCGACCGCCGTCGCCACCGACCTCGGCGCCGGCTCGCCCTCCCTGCTGCCCTACGTCGCGGCGGCCGTCATCGCGACGGGCGTGCTGTTGCTTCCTGTGCGGGTTGCGAGTGCCTCCTGAGCTCGCCGCCTCCCTGCCCGTGCTGGTCGCGGCGGTGGCGGCACTCGGGCTGGCCGTCGCGATGTCACCCCGGCGCGGCTCGAGGACTGTGCTTTTGGCCAGGGGCGGGACCGGGCTTGCCGGCATGCTCGCCATCGCCGTCGCACCGAGCCTGGACTTCCTGGTGCTCGCGCTGCTCGGGCTGGCTGTGCTTCACGCCGCCCTTGGCGGAAAACGCGATTTCGCGTCTCGCCTCCAGATGCCAGTCGTCGCTGTGGTCCTTGTCACCCTGGCGCTGATGTTCGCGCGCGTGCAGGGTCCTGAGCTGCTGCAGCGGTTCGCGGCCGTGGGCCTCGCCGCAGGGCTCGCGGCATGCGTGGGCTTGCTGCCCTACATCCATGTGCTCGAGCCCGAGGACATGGTCGTCGCGTCCCCTACCGTGTGGATCGGTTTCGTGGGTCCCGTCGCGGCCACGGCGATTTTGATCAGGGCGCGCGGACTGCTTACCCCGGACGCAGGCGCCGACCTCGGGGCGATGCTCATCGGCCTCGGCCTCGTGAACATGCTGTGGGGCACGCTCGCGGCATGGAGGGCCGAGGACTCCACCCGCGCGTGGCACTACTCCTTCATGGCGGATTGGGGCCTGGCTTTGTGCGGTTTCGGCCTCACCGTCGCCGAAGGCCAGGCGGCCGCGCTGCTGGTCCTGGTGAGCATCGTGTTCGGCAGATTGCCCCTTTATCTCGCGTCGCGACAGGCGCTGCGTGAGAACCAGTCGGCCGACCGGCCCATCAACCTGATAGTGGCCGCGGTGCTCGCCGGGTCGGCTCCGTTCGCCGGTTTCGCCGCCAGGGTCCTGCTCCTGCGCGGAGCGACACAGATGTACTGGCCTCTGGCTCTGGTGCTGGCGGCCGGCATGTTGCTCTGGCTCCCGGTCTCGCTGCGACTCGGACGCACGCTCGGCCAGCCGCGTGGCCGCCAGGCACTCGGGGTGGGCATCGTGCTTGCCGCCAACGCGGTCGTGGGTCTTTACCCTCTACCCCTGCTCTCTCTGGCCGGCCGATGATCCAGATCCTCGCGGCTATCGGCGCCCACGCGCGCGCGCTCGTCTTTTACCCGGGGCTGCTCACGCTGCTCGTCTTCGGCGGCGTCGTCGAAATGATCTGGGGCAGGCTTGCCCACGGGCGGTGGAAGCTGGCCGAGGTGCCGCGCCGCCGGCCGACGCCCGTGGCGGCCACGGTCGCGCTCTGCTCGGTCCTCGCGGCGGTCCAGCTGGCAGCGCCCTTCAACCCCGTTCCGACGGAGGAACGCAGCGTGGTGATCGCTGCGATTGCGCTCGCGTTCACGGTCTGGGCCGAGCTTGCGCTGACCGTCGAGCACGTCCCCGAGCCGGGCATCCTGCTGGTCGTCGAATTCTGCTGGTTGCTGGCAGTGCTCGGCCCAGCGGTGCAGCCCGAAAGCCTTCGTCCGCAGGTGCTGGGCAACGTGCTCGTCCCAGCGCTGCTCCCGGTCAAGGTCGCGAGCGGGCTTCTCTACCTGCTTTGCCTGCCCGCGCTACTCCGGGTCTGGCCGCTTTCTCCGCCCGCCGACCGGCGAAGCAGGCAGAGGTTCGACCTCGCGAGAGCCCTGTCCTGGTTCTCGTACTGCGGGCTCTTCACGACGCTTTTCTTCCCGCCCCTGCCAGACGGAGTGGTGGCGCTGCTGCGATTTTTCGTGATCACGCTGGGCATCGCGGGCCTGATGGTCGTGGTCGGGCTCGTGATGGACCGGCGCGGACCCGCGCTCGCGCGCGGCCTCTACACGCGAGCCATGCCGCCCTTCGCCCTGCTGGTGCTGCTGCTGGTGATCGGGACCTCGTTCATCGTTCGGTAGACCCAGGCGATGTCGTTCCGCCGGGAAACCCCACATCTGGGGTCAAGCTGTGGAAAAGACCCCTACCAGGTGTATGATCCACCGCGACCCACCACATTTTGACCCACGACTTCCACGCGCCTTGAACCTGTTCACATCCGTGTTGGGGATCTGGTCGGCCGACGTTGGCATCGACCTCGGGACCGCCAACACGCTCGTCCACGTGCGCGGCCGCGGCATCGTGCTCAATGAGCCGTCAGTCGTCGCCGTGAGCAAGCGCACCGGCCAGGTGCTCGCGGTCGGCACCGAGGCGAGGCGCATGCTCGGTCGCACGCCGGCGGACATCGTGGCCAGCCGCCCGCTGCGCAACGGCGTGATCGCCGACTTCGAGCGGACCGAGCAGATGATCCGCCACTTCATCGCTCGCGCCCACAACCGCGCATGGCATGTGAGCCATCCGCGCATCGTGCTCGGGATCCCATCCGGGGTGACCGAGGTTGAAAAGCGCGCGGTCACCGACGCGGCTTCGATGGCCGGGGCGCGCGAAGCACACCTCGTCGAGGAGCCGATGGCCGCGGCGATCGGCGCCGGGCTGCCCATCCAGGCCGCGGGTGGCTCGATGATCGTCGACATCGGCGGCGGCACCACCGAGGTCGCGGTCATCTCGCTGGGCGGAGTCGTCGCTGCGACCTCGGCGCGCATCGGCGGCGACGAGATGGACGAGGCGATCGTGCAGTACGTGCGCCGCACGATGGGGCTGCTCATCGGCGAGCGCACCGCCGAGGACATCAAGGTCGCGATGGGGTCCGCCTTCCCGATGCCGGAGGAGCGCTCGTTCCTGGTCAGGGGCCGCGACCTGGTCACCGGCCTGCCGAAGACTGTCGAGATGACGACGGCCCACGTTCGCGAGGCGGTGTCCGGCGTGCTCGTCGACATCGTGCGCGCGGTCAAGTCGACCCTGGACTCAACCCCGCCCGAGCTGGTCGACGACATCATGGAGCGAGGCATGGTCGTCTGTGGCGGAGGCGCGCTCCTGGCCGGGCTCGACCAGCTCTTCGCGCACGAGACCCTGATGCCGGTGCGCATCGCGGACGACCCACTGACCTGCGTGGTCAGGGGCACCGGGATCGTGCTCGAGGAGATCGACACCTTGAACCGGGTCCTGTTGCGGACGCGCCGCGTCAGGGCTCTTCGCTACTAAGGCCGACCATGTACGGGAGGACCCAGTCTCGATCGACCGGGCTCTTCCTGTCGATGTGCGCCGCCATGCTCCTGGTCGCGATGGTCAGCCAGCAGTCCTGGGCGGCGGGCGCGCGCAGTGCCGCCAAGAGCGCGCTGGCTCCATTCGAATCCGGGCTCACCGCGGCTGCGTCCCAGCTCGACCGGGTCACCTCGGTCTTGGGCGACATCTCGACCCTTCGCGCGGAAAACCAGCAACTGCTCGCCGATGACGCGGCGCTGCGGCGCCAGGTCGTAGAGCTGAACGCGGCGGCCAAGGAGAACTCGACGCTCCGTCAGGCGCTCGATTTCGAGAGGGCATTCGGACATCGCATGGTGGCGGCGCAGGTCGTCGGGCTGGGTCCCGACGGCTTCAGCAGGACGCTCGAGATCGATCGAGGCACATCGGACGGCGTCCAGGCGGGAATGATCGTCACGACGGGCGCGGGGCTGCTCGGCCGCGTGAGCGAGGCCGGCCCGCGCGCCGCGATCGTGCAGACGCTGGCCGACCCGCAGAGCCGCGTCAGCGTCTTTCTCTCCACGTCGGGCCTGCAGGGCACGGTGTTCGGCGGACCGACCGCGCTGCAGCTGCAGATCGAGCACAGCATCGGCGTCGTCGCGTCGAACGGCGACTGGGCTCTCACCAGCGGAGTAGGCGGCGGCTATCCGCGGGGCCTCGTGGTCGGCGAAGTCGCGAGCGTGACCCACCGTGACTCCGCGACCTTCGACGACGCGGTGCTGGCCTGGGTGAACGACCCCACGAACATCAGCCTGGTCCTCGTGATCACGGATTTCATGCCGTCGTGAAACGCGCGCTCGGCGCTGCGTTGATGCTGGCCGCCGCGCTGGTCCAGGTCACCTGGGCGCCGAGGTTGGAGATCGTCGGGGCGTTTCCCAATCTGGTGCTGCTCGCGGTCGTCGGGGTCACGTGGACGCGGGGAGTGCGCGCCGGCATGGCGTGGGCGTGCGTCGGCGGCGTGCTCCTCGACCTGACCGCGGCCGGCCCGATCGGGCCGCATGCGCTCGGCCTGTTGACCGGCGCGTATCTCACGGGATTCTGGACCCGCAACCTCGACCGCACGAGCGCGGTCCAGGTCGCCATCGCTGCGGCGGCGAGCACGGCGGCATACTCCCTGGTCCTGGTCGGATCCGACGACACACTCGGCCTGCCGGTCCCTCCGCTCGCGGTAGCCGCTGAGCTCATGCTCGCCGCATGCGCGTACAACGCCATCCTGATGCCTGCCGCGCTGGCGGTCCTTCGGAGAGTGCGAACAGCGGCGCCTGAGGCCGTTTGATCGAGCTGGCACCGCGTGTCGAGCTCGGCGGCGCCGCGCCGCGGGCTCAATGGTCGAGGCGCCTGGTGGCCGCCGCGTGCATCGGCGTGCTGGCCATCGGCGCGCTCGCGATCAAGCTCGCCGAGCTCCAGGTGCGCGACGGCGCGCAGCTCGCCGGGCTCGCCCGGGCCAACACGGTGCACCGCGTCGTGCTGGAGGCAGACCGCGGGATCATCTATGACCGCCACGGGACGCCCCTCGTGGAGAACAGCCCGGTCTGGAGCCTGGTCGTGGTGCCGGTCGCGCTGCCTGTGGATGCGGCGGCCCGAGCCTCGGAGCTCGCCGAGCTGGCGCGCATCGCAGGGGTTGACGAGACGAAGATGGCGGACCAGCTCCTTGCGGCCGACGCATACGCGGGGGTGACCGTCGCCTCGGACCTCACGCAGGCCCAGGAGCTCGCCCTCGAGGAACGGCTGCCACAGCTCGGCGGGACGTCGATCCAGCAGCGCTCGGTCAGGACTTACATCGACCCGCTGGTCTTCGGCCACGTGGTCGGATACGTGGGCCCCATCGATGGAGCCGATGCCAAGAGGCTGCTCGCCCTCGGCTACCAGCCGGACGAGTCCATCGGCAAGGTCGGCGTGGAAGCCGGCCTCGAGTCGATCCTACGGGGAAGAAACGGTTGGTCGGACGAAGAGGTCGATGCGCGCGGACAGGTGGTCAAGACGCTCGCCATGCAGCCTCCCGTACCCGGCGCATCGGTTTACCTCAGCCTCGACGCATCGCTGCAGCGCGCGACCGCACGGTCGCTGGCTGCCGGGCTGGAACGAGACCATAAGACCGCCGGCGCTTCGGTGGTGATCGACCCTCGGACGGGCGAGGTCCTGGCCATGGTCAGCCTGCCGGGCTACGACACCAACCTGTTCACGCACGGCATCAGCCAGGCGGACTACAGCAAGCTGCTCAACGACCCTGACCGTCCGTTGCTGAACCGGGCCATCGCGGGCCAGTACGCGCCCGGTTCGACGTTCAAGATGGTCACGGCGACCGCGGCCCTCCAGGAAGGCAAGATCACCGCGCAGACGCTGCTGAACTGTCCGCCCTCCATCAATGTCGGTGGCTGGGTCTATCACAACTGGGCCACCTACAGCCTCGGGCTGATGAATGTCGCGAAGGCCCTTGCGACCTCGTGCGACACCTTCTTCTACCAGGTCGCCGCCATGGTCGGCGACGTAACGCTGGCCAGGTATGCGCGGGCCTTCGGATTTGGTCAGGCGACGTCTATCGAGATGCCGGGCGTGATGCCCGGTCTTGTCCCGGACCGCATCTGGAAGCAGTTGCAGTGCGGGGTGCCCGACCTCAACTCTGATTCGTGCCGGTGGACGGACGGAGACACCATTACCTTCGGCATCGGCCAGTCCTATCTCCTGACGACGCCGCTCAACCAGGCGGTCTACGTCGCGGCCCTGGCCAACGGGGGGCAGGTGTTGAAGCCGACTCTCGTGCACGAGGTCCGCGACGCAACGGGCCGCATCGTCGAAACGCAGCATCCGGAGGTGACCGGCACCGTGCCGGCCTCGCCGCAGACCCTCCAGGCAGTGCGTGAGGGCATGAGAGACGAGATCAACCGGCCCTACAACTTGAACTACTGGTTCCGCGCCGCCGGCGTGCCGGCCGACGGCGGCGGCAAGACCGGCACCGCGCAGTGGGGCGGCAGCGGCCTAAACCTGCCGACACACGCATGGTTCGTTTTCTTCGCGCCGTACTCGCAGCCGGACATCGCGATGTCGATCTTCGTCGAGCGCGGTGAGCTGTCGGAGGTGGAGGCCGCGCCCATTGGCGTCGACATCATGAAGTTCTATCGTGCCAACGAGGGCGCCGTGCGCGCGCAGTGACAGGCCGGCCAGCCTGGAGGCGACTGGACCACGCGCAGCCGATGCTCGCGGGAATCCTGTGCGCGCTCGGCGTGATGACGGCCTTCAGCGCGAACGCAGACTGGGTCCGCCAGCTCCTCTGGATCGTCCTCGGTGCTGCCGCCTACGTGGCTGCGTCCGCCTTCGACTACCGGCGCCTGCGCGCCATCGCCCCGGGCCTTTACGTCGCGATGCTGCTGATGCTGGTAGCCGTCCGTCTCGTCGGCCGTTCAGCGCTGGGTGCCCGCCGATGGCTGTCCGTGGCGGGGTTCCCTCTCGAGCCGTCGGAGATCTCCAAGCTCATCCTCGTGGTCGTCCTCGCCGCGTATCTGGGGCGCCAGGAGCGGCTCTCGTGGCGCGCATTCGCCGGAGCGCTGGCGCTGCTCGTCCCGCCTGCAGTGCTGATCCTCTCGCAGCCCGATCTCGGCACGACCATGGTCTTCGTCGCGCTCTTGTTGGGCATGCTGTTCCTCGGAGGCGCTCGTCCTTCGCAGCTGCTGTCTCTGATAGCCGCGGGCGCGATCGCCCTGCCTCTGCTGCCCCACCTGCTTCACGGATACCAACGGCGACGGCTCGAGATCTTCCTCGACCCCAACCAGGATCCCCTCGGGGCCGGCTACAACCTGCTCCAGGCGCGCATTGCCGTCGGGGCTGGGGGCCTTTTCGGACAGGGTTGGCTGCACGGCCTTCAAGGACAGCTCGGTTTCGTGCCGGAACGCGCGACCGACTTCGTCTTCGCGATCTTCGCCGAGGAGTTCGGCCTGCTGGGCAGCCTGGTGCTTCTGGCGATCTTCGGGATGCTTCTGATCCGCCTGCTCCGCTCCGCCGCCGTGGCGCCTGACCGGTTCGGCGAGCTCCTGGCCGGCGGGGTCTTCATGATGGTCTTCGCGCAGGTGGTCCAGAACGTGGGTATGAACATCGGAGTGCTGCCGATCGCCGGCATCCCGCTGCCCCTGATCTCGTACGGCGGCTCGGCCACGATCACCACACTCGCAGCGCTGGGCGTGGTCCAATCGGTGGTGCTCCGGCGCCGGACCGTGCTCCACCGGGAAGGCTCGATCGCCGCTCTTGGTACAATCACACGCCGTGCCCAAGCCTGATGGTTCGCTGTCGGCTGTTGTCGTCAGCGGTGGAAAGCAGTACCGGGTGGCGCCTGGTGACCACATCCTGGTCGACCGGATCGCCGCCGAGCCGGGTGCTTCGCTGAAACTCGGCCGCGTCCTGCTGTTCAACGACGGGAACGAGATCAAGATCGGGGCTCCAGCGGTCGACGGCGTCGACGTCGAGGTCAAGGTCCTCGCCCACCGGCGCGGGCCGCGCCTCGAGAGCATCCGCTACAAGTCGAAGAAGAGGGTCCGGGTCCACCACGGCGGCCGCGCGGACCTGACCGCGCTCGAGGTCATCGCCGTGGGTGGCATCACCGCCGAGCCACGCGAGGAGGCCGCCTCCAAGGAAAAGCCGGCGGCCAAGGCGAAAGCTGGGGCCAAGCCCAGAGCGAGGGCCAAAGCGGCCTCCGCGCCCAAGGCGGAGGCGGTCGACGAGACGTCGGAAGCGCCGGCCAAGCGAGCCCCTCGCAAGCCGCGCGCAGCCAAGAAGGAGACGGACTAATGGCACATAAGAAAGGAGGCGGCTCCTCCCGCAACGGCCGCGATTCCAAACCGAAGATGCTGGGCGTCAAGATCTTCGGCGGCCAGGTCGTCGACGCTGGGACCATCATCGTCCGGCAGCGCGGAACCAAGATCGCCCCTGGGGCCGGCGTTGGGCTCGGCCGCGACCACACCCTTTTCGCCCTCGTTCCGGGCGAGGTCAAATTCGAGCGGGTGGGCAAGGACGGCCGCCGCGTCACAGTAGCGTAGAACGCCGAAGTCTGACCAAACCCCACGAGCTCCGAGGCTTCGCCGCGAGCTCGCGGGGACCCCTACCAAGCGGCGGCAGTTCATCGATACCGCGCGCATCCACGTGCGTGGCGGTCATGGCGGAAAAGGCTCGGCCTCCTTTCGAAGGGAGCCCTTCATCCCTCGCGGAGGTCCTGACGGCGGGGATGGCGGCCGAGGCGGCTCGGTGATCCTCCAGGCCACCACCGATCAGTCCGACCTCTCACTCTTCAAGCAGCGCTCGCGCTGGCTGGCCGAAGCAGGGACCGACGGGGCGGGGGGCCGCAAGACCGGAAAGCGCGGCGCCGACATCACCATCAAGGTGCCGGTCGGCACGATCGTCCTCGACCCGGAAGGCGCTCTGATCGCCGACCTCGACCTGGGGGGCGCGACCGCGGTGGTCGCCAAGGGCGGCGAGGGCGGGCGGGGCAACGTGCATTTCAAGAGCTCGACGCGGCGGGCGCCCGATTACGCGGAACCCGGGATCAAGGGCGATGAGCTCGACCTTACCCTGGACCTAAAGCTGATCGCCGACGTGGGGTTGGTCGGGCCGCCCAACGCCGGCAAGTCATCACTGCTGCGAGCATTCACAGCCGCGCGGCCGAAGGTTGCCGACTACCCGTTCACGACCCTCGACCCCGAGCTGGGCGTGGCTCAGTCGGACGGCGGCCGGGTCATCATCGCGGACATCCCGGGCCTCATCGAGGGCGCGGCCCAGGGCGCGGGCTTGGGGAGGAGGTTCCTGCGCCACGTGGAACGCACGAGGATCCTCGTCTACGTGCTGGACGGCTCCGCGCCCGATCCGTGGCAAGACCTCACGACGGTGCGCAAGGAGGTGGAGACCTTCTCGAGCGAGCTGGCCGAACGCCCTCATCTCATAGCCGTCAACAAGCTCGACCTGGAAGCCACTCGGCGCCTCAAAGCGCGCACCCGGCGAAAGGGAAAGGGGACTGAGGGTTTGCACTTCGTCTCCGCGCTCAGCGGCGCGGGCCTGCCCGAGCTCATGAGCGCAATCGTCGGCGCCCTCGCCATCGCGCCCCAGCCGCGCATGCCTGCGAGGCCGAAGCCTACCTTGCTGCCGGTCAGGGCCCGGACCGAGCTGGTGGTCCAGAAAGAGCCGTGGGGCTTTGCCGTCCGAGGCGAGCGTGTCGAGCGGCTCGTCGAGCGGACGGACCTGGAGTCCGAGGGAGCACTCGCGAGGTTCCAGTCCGAGCTGGACCGCATCGGCGTCAACACGGCCCTCGAATCGGCCGGGGTGCAGCCCGGCGACACCGTGCGAATCGCCGGCGTCGAGTTCGAGTACCAACCATGAGGGTCGGCGTCCTCGGTGGGACCTTCGACCCGATCCACCTCGGGCATCTCGCCGCGGCTGAGGCCGCGATTGACTGCGCCGACCTGGAGAAAGTGCTCATCATGCCGAGCGCGAAGCCTCCCCACCGGCCAGGCGCCATCGCAACCGCCGAGCAGCGCCTGGCCATGTGCCGGCTCGCGATCGAAGGGCTGCCCCGACTCGAAGTTTCGGATGTCGAGGTGCGTCACGGTGGCCGTTCCTACACCGTCGACACGCTGGTCGAGCTGAAGCGGCTCGAGCCCCAGGACGAGCTTTTCCTGATCCTCGGCTGGGATGCCGCCGCGCTGTTCGCCACGTGGCATGAGGCTGCCAAGGTGCGGTCGCTGGCCTCCGTGGTCGTCATCAGCCGCCCGGGCACCCCGACGCCTGGGGCGGAGCAGCTGGCTGCGGTTGGTCTTGACGTGGAGCGCACGGTCCTGTGCCTGCGGCCGACGCCCGACATCTCCGGGAGCGCGCTGCGCCGCTCGATCGCGGCGGGCGAGCCGGTGGCCGGCAGGGTGCCTCCGGCGGTGGAGCGTTACATCGCCTCCCGTGCTCTCTACGGGGATAATCCCAGGAGTTGAGAGCCACCCGGAGCAAGGGATTGACCCCGCTGCAGCTGGCGCGGCTGCTGCGAGCTGCCGCGGTCGAGAAGAAGGCGTGGGACCCGGTCGTCATCGATGTGCGGGAGCAGACGTCAGTCGCCGATTACTTCGTCATCTGCGAAGGCGAGACCGACCGTCAGGTGCGCGCGATCGCGGACGGGATGGTCGAGGCCGCCAAGGCCAAGGAGCTCAGGCCGCTGGGGGTCGACGGGTACGAGGACGCAACGTGGGTCCTGCTCGACTTCGACTCGGTCCTGGCCCACGTGTTCCTGCCGGGCGAGCGGTCGTACTACGACCTCGAGAGCCTCTGGGCGCCGGCCGCCAAGCGGCGACGCAAAGCCGCCACCGTTTAAATAGGACGCCATGTGGAGCTTCAGGCCGGATTCATTCCGGCCGTCCCCTTGCGTCCACCTTCCGAGCGCCTTCCGGCGTGGCCGAGGAGAGGAGGGGGTCCCGCGGGGGAGCAATCAGTGAGGCCCATCCTTAACGCGCTTGCGCGCGACACGCTGTCCTCACCCGCGCTTTTAGATCAGCTGCGAGTACCGGTCGAAGACGTCACGCAGCTCGGCCGGCGGTTCGATACGGTGCTTTTTCATCACTTCGAACAGGCTGAGGATGTGGCGCACCCCCGCCAGCGTGACCCCCTTCTCGCGGGTCAGGTGCTGGATCACCTGTACCTTGCTGATGTCCCTTTGTGAGTAGCGGCGCCGGTTCGTGATGGTCCGGTGCGGCTCGATGAGGTTTGCGTCTTCGTACAGCATCAAGGTGCGGGGATGCGTCTCGAGGATCTCCGCAGCAACGCTGATGGTGTACAGGGGTTTGTCCAGGTCGCTGAACGATGGATGCGCGCCCCGCGGGCCGAGTCGCTGGTTCGACACGCTACCTGACGGCCTTCAGGACCTGGATGATGGCCGGGCCCAGAAGAACGATCCACAGGACAGGGAAGATGCACCCCACCATGGGAAAGACCATCCGCGAGGACGCTTGCGCCGCGCGCTCCTGCGCGGTCTGGCGCTGGCGTCGTCGCATCTCCGTCGCCTGGACCCTCAGGAGGCGTGCGATCGGCACGCCCATCTGGTCGGACTGGACGATGGACTCGACCAGGTGATGCAGGTCCGCGACACCGGTCGCGTCCGCCATGTGCTCGAGGGCCCCCATCCGAGGCCGGCCCAAGCGGATCTCGCGCAGCACTTTGCCGATCTCGTCGCCCAGTGCGTTGTGAAAACGCTCGGTGATGCTGAGGAGGCCCTCATCGAGACTCATCCCGGACTCGACGACGAGCGTCAGCAGGTCGGTTGCTTCGGCGAGCGACCGCCGGATCTGGACCCGACGCTGAGCGATGCGCTGCTCGAGCCACAGGTTGGGAGCGAAATAGCCGACCGCGGCCAGGACCAGCCCGGAGACCGGAGCCATCAAGAGCACCGGGAGGGGGCTCGGGATCAGCAGGCCACCGCCGAGTCCCACGATCGCAAGGAGCGCCGCGAGGCTGTATCGAACAGCCTGGAATCCAGCCGGAGTCAACCCTCCGGGGTCGCCGGCGCGGCTCAGCTTCTGGCGCAGGCGCCCCGCGGATCGAGGCGTCAGGCGCGTAGCGAAAGGGCGCACCATCGACTCGAGCTGGTTGACGAAGCCACGCCTCGGAGGGGTGACCAGGAGGCCGCCCTCGGCTGTGGCCGCCGTCCTCCGCATCTGGTCGATGGCGACGAAGTACGCCGCGACGATGACCCCGCAGATGACGCCGGCCGCGAGCGCTATCGGCAGCATCAGCTCTCCAGGGAGGTCATGCGCTGGATGATCACGTTGCCGATGATGACCAGCAAGGCAGCCACGCCCAGCATCACGTATCCGATCAAAGTGGTCGTCATGGGGGCGAAATAGCCCGGCACGAGTACATAGAGGCCGAGGGCGAGGAGGATGGGCAGGCCCGTGATGATCGTCGCCGAAGCCCGTGACTGCGCGGTCAGCACGCTCATGTCGCGCTTGGTCTGCAGCCGGTCGCGCAGCGTGTCAGAGATGGTGTCGAGGACCTCTGCGAGGTTGCCGCCCACTCGCACGTGGAGCAGGATCGCGGTCACGATGAACTCCAGGTCGGGGCTGTTGATGCGCAGCAGCAGCGCGCTCAACGCGTCCTCCACGGACGTGCCCAGCGTGATCTCGGTGGTGACCCGCTCGAACTCGGTGGAAACCGGCGGCTGCGATTTGGTCGCCACCGTCTCAAGGGCTCGATCGATGGCGTAACCCGTCTTGAGGGAGTTGGACAGCAGCTGGAGCATGCTGCCCAGCTGATCGTTGAAAAGCGTCTGGCGCCGCCGCTGGAGGAAGCCGACGACCAATGGCGGCGCCACGAAGCCGACCACCCCCAGGATCAGCGGCCCAGCCGATATCCCGAAGCGAAACAGCCCCACGAGCGCGCCCAGACCGACCGAGCCGATGCGGATCAACAGGTACTCCGACGGGGTGATGTTCAGGCCCGCTCGGGCCAGCTCCTCGGTCAGCGTGGGCTTGCCCTGCACGCTCCTGCGCTGGCTCAAGTTGTCGGCGGCGGGTCGCAGCAGCCGCTCGACCAGCTCGCGGGGCGTCGCCCGAGGCAGGCTGACTTCAGGCGCCCGGCTGACGTGCTCCTTGCGCACCCGGTCCAGGCTCCAGAAGAAGACGGCGATGGCCGCCGCCATCGGAACGGCGACGATGACTTGCGGCGGGAGGTTCAACTTCGGCTCGCCCTAGAAAAGAGTCGGGTATGCGGCCTGGATGAGCTGCAGGGTGACGCCTTTGGCGGCCCCCACTGACGGGCAGGTCGGATCGGGGGTCTGGGTGCCCGGCTGAAGATAGTCGTGATACGACTCGAGTGCGTACTTCATGGACGCGTAGGTCAGGAACCAGGTGATGATCTCGGCCTGGCATTCCGTGACGACGACCGTGAGGCTGGTCGCGGAGGAGGTGCCCCCCGCGGATGAGGATGCCGCTGTCCCGACCTTGATCACGTGCAGGTTGGTGAAGATCGTCTTGGAGGCGACCTTGGCCCCTGTCGACACTGTGGCGATGACAGAGATGTAATCGTCGGGCTGGATGTAGTTGGCCACGCCCTGCTGCTCGCTGGTGGGGATGGTGATCGCGACGTATCCCGACGGTATCGGTAGGTACTCGGACTGGGACCCCAGCGCCTGGCTCGGCTTGGCGACGTCGTTGGAGGTCACCGCCTGGCCCATCGGGATCGCGACCAGCGGGATCGTGCCGGCCACCTCCTGGATCTGGCTGAAGTACACCTGGGGATAGTCGGCCGGGACCGGAATCGTCTTCAGAGCCAGGGAGCCGGCATCGATCGGGATCCGGGGCGGCAGGTCGCTGGTGGTCACCACGATCGTCTTTTGTGGACTGGTGCCCGCCTGCTGTGCGTTGAGAGCTACGAGCACGAAGGCAACGATCACGAGCAGAGCGAGAAGGATGCCCAGGAGCGTGAACGGCCTTCGTGACGTAAGGCCGGTCAAATTCCGCACAGCCGACCCATCATAGGCAAGATATCCCGGTGCCGCGCCCCCCTAACCCGACCCACCGACGCCCCAAGACACGCCAGCGTGGCCAGTCCATGGTCGAGTTCGCGCTCTCGTCCGTGGTGCTCTTGCTGCTGGTGGGCGGCCTGGTGGACATCGGACGGTCGGTCTTCATCAGCGAGGCGCTGTCCAACGCCGCGCGTGAGGGGGCCAGGCATGGTGCGTGGTTCAACGCCCCGACCGAGTCACATCCCTACCTTGACGACGCCCAGATCAAGGCGACCGTGGATGCGGAGCTGGCCGCGATCTCGCTTCCGGCAACGGTTCTGAAGAACCCCACCACGACCTGCCCGCTGACCACCGACGGCAACGCCGTTCACAACCCGCCTTTCGTGAGCTCGGCCTACCCGACCACCGCGAACCAGTCCTGGCTCTACATCTGCTACAACAACACACCCGGCCTGGATTTCACCAGCCCGGCCACCAACCAGGCTCAGCTCGACCTGAACGTGATCGTGCTTTACGAGTACGGCCCGCTGACTCCCATCATCACCACCCAGTTCGGCCTGTTCCGGCTTGCCGCCAATGAGCACATGACGGTGCAGGGCAGCTGATGAAGCGCGGTGACGGCCAGCGCTCGCAGGCGTTGATCGAGTTCGCCTTGATCTCGCCGGTTCTGCTTCTGCTCCTTTTCGGAATCGTCGACATCGGGCGCGCGATCTTCTACTACGACACTCTGAACCACGCTGCGCGAGAGGGGGCCCGGACGGCGGTGCGCGCGTCGAACCAGCTGCCGAAGAACTCTGATGTCCTGGCCACGGTCACGACCCAGCTGATCGGAGCCCGGGTCACGGAGCCTTGCCCCCAAGGGCCGATCACCTCCGCCACCCCTCCGGCGAACGCCGCGTGGCTTTATGTCACCGAGCCGAACCCGCCCGCGACGGTCGAGACTACGCCCCCTCCCAACGCGCCAGGAGGCGAGAATGCCGCCCTGGCGAGCGGATCGTGCAGCGCGGTCAACCCCGCGGGGGGAAACGCGCAGCTCCAGGTCACGCTTCGCTTCAACCTGGTCCTCATCACACCCGTGGTCGCCCAGGCGACCGCCAACCACATCGTGATCACCGCCGCAGCGATCTTCCGGACTGAGTACTGAGCGGCCATGCGAGCTTCATCCTCCCGCCGGCGCTGGGAGAAGGGCCAGGCGATCGTGCTGATCGCCGTCATGCTGGCGGTCGTCGTCGGGATGGCCGCCCTCGCGATCGACGGATCGAGGGCGTACGCCCTACGGCGAGATCTCCAGGCTGCGGTGGACGCGGCGGCCCTGGCAGCCGCGGACCGGCTGCAGCAATCGGACAGCTTCACCTCGGCCGAACAAGCGGCGTCCACGATCTTCGGCACCGACGCCCGCCTCTACGGCGCGCCCTCCTGCGCGCCCGGCTACGGGACGCCGGGCGCGTCGCCTTTCACGGTCACCTGCACCTATTCGGACGGGACCACCCTGACGGAGGTCGCCTCGGACCTGGGGCCGCAGGGCGGCCAGTTCACCCTCACCGCCGCCCGTTCGCTCGGGCTCCAGTTCGCCCGCATCCTGACCAACGGATCCAACCCCAGGATCGTCGCCACAGCATCCGGCGGCGTGGGCAATCTTCGCGACTCGCCGACGCTCGAAGCCCTGGACCCGGCGGGATGTGGCGGCGTGCCCGGCGCAGCGATCTCCGCACCCCCAGGCGGCACTCTGACCGTGGTCGGCGACGTGGTCTCAAATGGGGCGATCTCGCTCGGCTCGTCAACAGCAGCCGTCGCGGGTGACGTGTACGCGCGATGCCAGTCGTCGGTCCCGGGCGTAGTCAACGAGTGCTACCCGAGCGGCGATCCGACTCCCTGCACCTATCCCGACGTGGCCGGCGCGACCCGATCCGGCTTCCAGGCCGTGGATCCGGTCTACCCTCTCCCTGTGCTGGCCGGGGGCGCCCAGGCCAGGCCGGGGAGCAACGTGGTCCTTTCACCCGGCGTGTACGCATCCGATCCTTCGTTCGGATCCGGGCTCTGCTACTTCCTCTCTGGCGGCGTCTACAAGTGGCAGGGTGGATACACCAACAACGGCGCGTTCGTCTCCAACGAGCTCAGACCACCGGACGAGCCGAGTGTCTCCGACAACACCGAGGACGCCCCGCACCAGTTCTGGGACGTCGACGCCAACTGTTCGGGATCGGCCCAGGTGACGTCGGTGCCCGGAGCCAGAGGCATTCCCAACGGGACGTGGGCGTTCGTGCTGACGTCGACGCGGACGGACACCTACAACGGCTTGACATACGGGCGGGAGAGTGCGCCCTCCGTTTGTTACACGGTCTTCGTGAACGGCGGAGGCAGGAACGTGCAGATCCAGGTCAGCAACGTTCCAGGCGCCACGGCTTACAACATCTACGCCGCGCCGAGCGGCTCGTGCAGCGGACCGTTCGGCCTCGCTGCGTCGCTGCCGGTGGTGGGCACCCCACAAAACAACTCCACCTTCTTTTGCCCCGTATTTTCCGGTCCAGGGTGCAGTCTCGGAAACGAGGCGATCGTCCTGGATGCGACCATTCTCGGGCCGCCGTTCGCGCCGAACCCCCTGGCGATGCCAGGGGTCACCGGCTCGTTTCCGCCGTCCAGCGAGACGGCGCCCTTGAGGAACAACCTCGCGAACGACAACGCCGATCGGGCGACGCCGCCGGCCGGTGACCGTGCGAACGAGAACCAGTGCGACACGGTCGGCGGGACCCTGACCACCTGCCCAGGCGCAATCACGCCCGGCGCCGTCGAGTACTACATCCCGAGCGGTGGCTGCATCAATGACAAGAGCAGCGGAGACAACTACCTGTTCAGCGGATACCAGTACGACTGGATGATGGTCTACGAGCCCGGCGCCGGCACCCCGCCGGCCAACACCTGCAGCAACTTCCTCGGTGCGGCGCGCGACTCAGCTTTGATCGGCCTCATCTACACGCCGTCCGCCGCGATCACGATTCAAAAAGCGTCGACGTTCAGGACCGACGAGGTCGGCGGGCTGATCGCCGACACGATCACATTCAGCGGCCAGCTGCCCACGATCCTCGGGGACACGGCCGACTACGGTCCAGTTCCGCCGGCCGGCCGGTTGACAGGCTAGCTCGCCTAGCCGCTGACGGGCTCGGCTTCTGGCTCGGCCGGTGGAGCTTCGGCCGCGGCCGGCTCCCCGTTCTCGTCGTCCGGCTCGTTCCTCGTCTCCAGGTGGGCGAGCAGCCTGTGCACCGAGGCGACGGACTTGGCGTCCTCGAGCTCCTCGTAGCGCTGGATGGCGCCTCTCCACGCGGCCCTGGCGTCGTCAATACGGCCGAGGCCCCACAAGGCATGCCCGCGAGCCGTCAGAGCGTCCGCGCGCTCGCTCGTCTGCTCGGCCGGGAGCAAGAGCAGCGCGGTCTCGATGAGCCGCTGCACTTCTTCGAAAGCGCCCACGGTGAGGGCGTTCTTGGCCGCCTGCGTCAGGAAGTGGGCGGTGCGGCTTGGGTCGGCTGCGGTGCCCGCCTGGTAGAGGTGGTAGCCGATCTCGTCAGCGTGCTGCTGCGCCGCCTTGCCGTACACGCGCTCCAGCGTGTCCGCGACGGCGAGGTGATAGGCCTGCAGGCGCGGCAGCGGCATCGGCGCCAGGACACGCTGGCGGACCAGGTCGTGCGCGAAGCGATATCGCACCGCGCCGATGCTGACCAGGAAGCGACCGCGAGTAGCCTCTTCGAGCGCGTCGCGCAGCTCGTGCCCGGACAGCTCGCCGAAAGCCTCGAGCAGGCCGATGTCGAAGTCGCGCCCGATGACCGCGGCCGCGACCAGCATCCGCTGCGCCGGCTCGCTCAGGCGCTCGATGCGCCGCCCGATGAGCCCGCGCACGCTCTGCGCCAGCTCGAGGTCCTCTTCCGTGAAGCTGCTCTGCGTGCGGCCCGTCCCGCCGAGCATGCTCTCGGACTCTGCCATGTAGAGGGCTGAATACTCGACGAAGAGAGGGTTGCCTTCGGTGGCGGCCTGGATGCCCATCAGCTGGACCGGCGTGAGCGGCGTCTCCGAGGTGGCGGCGACGATCTTCGCGACGTCGGTGTCGGCCAGCGGGCCGAGCGTGATCCGCTGAGCGCGACGGCGGCGAAGGAGACGTGACAGCACGGTGGTGAACGGCCGCGCCGAGTCGAGCTCGGTGTCCCAGTACGTGCCCAGCACGACCATATGACTCCCGCTCACGCGCTCGGCGAGGTCGCGCAGGAGGAGGACGGTCGCGTCATCCGCGAACTGCAGGTCGTCGATCACGATGAGCATCGGTTTCGAACCCTGCACCCCGGTGAGGAATTCGAAGATCGACTTGAAAAGGTGCTCCCGCAGCTTGTCCGCGGGGAGGCCTGGCGCCGAAGGCATGCCGCGGACCTTCTGTCGGAGGTTGGGCACCAGGTTCGCAAGCAGCGGGCCGTTGTGGCCGGCCGGCTCTTGCAGGGCCCTGACCGTGGATTTCGCGACCACGGATGCAAGCACCTCGCGGAACGGCGCGTACGGGAGGCCGCCCTGCTCGATGCATCGCCCGCTGTACACCAGCCATCCCTTGGCTGCGGCCTCGCCGGCGACCTCGGCCGCGAGGCGCGAGGTGCCGATCCCTGGCGCGCCGGTGAGGAACACCAGGCCGCCCGTGCCGGTCTCGGCCCGGTCCAGCACCATCCGGATGTCGAGGCGCTCTTGCTCGCGATCGACGAACCCGTCGCCGGAGGGCAGGGCGTGGGCGGTCTCCCGCCTCTCGCCGGCCGTGACCTGGTGCAGTCGCCAGCGGTCGGGGAACCCCTTCAGCTTGTAGCGTCCGCGGTATTCGAACTTGATCTCGGACACGGGCCCGACCAGCTGGCGGACGACCTCGGAGACCAGGACCTCCCCACCGCGAGCTTTGCCGGCGACGCGCGCGGCGACGTTGACAGCGGCGCCGAATATGTCGCCGGCCTCCTCGACCACCTCACCGGTGTTCAAGCCGATCCGGATCTTCAGCTTCCGCTCGGGATTCTGCTTGCTGTACTCGGCGATCGCCTGCTGGATGTCGAGCGCGCACTCCACGCCGTGGCGCACGGATCCAAAGCTGATCATGTAGCCGTCGCCGAGACCCTTGATGCGACGTCCGGCGTGCTCGCCGATCTTCTCGTCGATCACGGTCTCGTACGCCTTCATGATCTCGTGGGACTCGGTGAACCCGCGGGTGGACAGAAGGCGCGTCGATTCCTCGACGTCGGTGAACATGATGGTCACCGTGCCTTCGGTCTGCCCGACGGCCAGGCTTCCGATGATGGTCTCGGGGGTCAGTGGGGTGGCCGAGTTGACGGGCTGACCCAGGCCTTCGGCAACCTCGCGCAGGAGTCCCTGCGCGGCTCTGAAGCCGGCCTCACCCTGTGGGTAGCGGACCACCTGCAGCAGGCCGGATTCGACAGCCTGCCTGAGCTCGCGGCCGCCCGATTCCTTGCTGATCTTGGTCTCGGCGGCGTACTCGCTGCCCTTGAGCTCGGCGCCCTCGAACGCCTGGGTCAGGGCGGGGGCCATGCGCAGGTTCAGGTTGTGCTTGGTCAGGACGCTCTCGATCACGGCCTGTATGCGGCGCGACGCGCCGACCGGGCTGGCCCCCTCGGCACGC
>JBAUTF010000094.1:0-31535 GCA_049582065.1 Candidatus Dormiibacterota bacterium
TGATCGAGCGAAGGTTTCACGCTCACGCCGGTAATCGTAGGTCGCTTCTAATGCAGGAGCCCGGCCGCGATCGCGATGCCGACCAGGATGAGGACGCCGCCGCCGATCTCCTCGCTCCAGGCCTCGACGTGCCTGCCGAGGCGGTGGCCGAGCTCGAGCCCGACCAGCGACATGGCCACGCTGACGACGCCCATGGTCGCTGCGGCGAGCACGATCTGGATGTGGTGGACTGCCAGCGCAAAACCCACGGCCAGGTTGTCGATGCTGAGGGCCAGCGCGGTGAAGATCAGCTGGTGAGTCCTGATGCCGGGTGGACGCGGTTCCTCTTGCTCGACCCGGCGCCCCTGCCAGATCGTGTAGGCGCCGGTCAGGACCAGGACAGCACCCGCTACGTACCCGGCGAGGTTGTGACCAATGAATCCGGCCACTGCCTCGCCGAGCAGCAGTCCGACCAGCGGCATCAGCGCCTCGAACAGACCGAACGCAATGCCGACCCTGATGCGGGTGCGTGTGTCGATGCCGGAAAGGCCGATGCCGATGGATCCGGCGAAGTTGCTCAGCCCGACCGAGACGCTGACGAGAAGCAGGCCGGCGATTGCTGGCATCCGGCTAACTATATGTAGGCGAAGAAATGTCGCTTGGCCGGAAGGTGGAAGGTCGATTTGCTGGCATCCCTTAACAAAAATACATTGCCGGCGTGCTTAACGCACTTCAGAATGGCAGCGAATCTGCAACCGCTTCTGTAACCCAAAGTTAGGCCCGCAATCGCTCAAACGATATAATCCGCCCGCCCCACAAAGATATGAAGGTCAAGCAGCGCGACCCGGTCGCGGCCGCCGCCGTGGCTTCACACGATCCTGGCATCGACCTCGACAAGCCCATCTTCACGCTCAGTGTGGCTTCCGAGATCCTCGAGGTGCATCCGCGCACCTTGATGATGTACGAGCACCTGAGCATGATCAGCCCGAAGCGCACGGTGACCAATCGCCGTCGCTATTCGCGGCGCGACGTGATGAAGCTCCAGGCCATCCAATCGCTCACCCGCGAGCACCACGTCAACCTCGCCGGCGTCCGCTACATCCTCGTGTTGCTCAAGCGCTTGCACAACGCCGGAGTCGAGCCTCCGGCCGACCTCAAGAACCTGGATGTGTCCCAGCTCGACGTCTAAGCAACCACTCGGATTCAGGAAGGCGAAGAGGTAAATGTCAAAGAAACGACGGCGTCTAGAGATCAAGGTCGACCCGCTTCCGGCTCCGTATCAGCTCGAGACCGCCTCGTGCCCCGTGTGTGGGCGCGACGCAGCGGCGATCGGCAGGAGGCACCTGCAGATCGTGTTCCGATGCGAAGGCTGCAAGGTCGTCTTCAAGCGGAACCGGAGCTGGCCCTACATCTACTGAGCGCACGACCCTCGTAGGGTAGGGGCATGAGGCGTGCGGCCGGCCGGGCGGCCATCTACGGCGTGCTGATGGGCGTCGCCACGGCCGCCGTGGTCGAGGTGGTGCGACCCCGTGGAGGCACGGCGGTGCTCGTCGATTGGGACGAGGTGCGCCGCACCGCAGTAGCGCGCATGGATTCGCCGGCGCTGGGTCAGGCCGCCCTTGATGCGGCGGCGAAGTCGTATCGATCCCTGGCGCGTCCGCTCGAGAAACCACTGCTTGCCTTCGTCGGAGGTCTGCCCGCCCGTGCTGCCCTGCCCAGGTTCGAAGCCCTCGACCGCGACGGGTGGCTCGACCTGAACCTCGGCATCATGCGCCGCGCGATCGACCCGGTGCTCGAAGCGGGCCGCGTGCCCAACTCGTTGATCGTCGAGGTCGGGCGCGCAGGCGTCGACCGGTACGTGGGTTACATGCTCGCCTTCCTCGGCCAGCGGGTGCTGGGCCAGTACGACCCGCAGCTGATGAGCGCCGAGCCGATGGGCGGCGAGGGCCTATACCTGGTGGAGACCAATGTCGAGCATTGGGGCCGGCGCGCCAACCTCCCGGAGGAGGACCTGCGGCGCTGGCTGATCCTCCACGAGATGACGCATGCATGGCAGTTCGCCGCGCATCCATGGCTGCGCCCCCACATGGAGGACTCGATGCGGGTGCTGCTCGATTCGGTGACTCGAAAAGCCGCGCCGGCAGCGCGCGTCGCCGCGTTTGCGGGCGTCCTGCCGGCCCAGTGGAGGGTGATGCGCCAGGTCCAGGGCACCATGTCCGTGATCGAGGGCTACAGCAACCTGGTGATGAACGAGCTGGGCGGCAAGCTGCTGCCGGGCTTCCAGCAGCTGGAGCGGGCTTACCAGGAGCGGAGCTCGGGCAAGAGTGCGCTCGAGGTTCTGATCTGGAAGCTGACCGGCCTGGACTTGAAGCTGCAGCAGTACCGCCGCGGCGAGGCTTTCTGCCGCGCGGTGTTCGACGACCACGGGATCAAGGTCCTCAACCGGGTCTGGGACGGCCCGCAGGCGATGCCGACCCTCGCCGAGCTGGGCGACCCCGCCGCGTGGTACCGCAGGGTCGGAGCTTAAGAGGCCGCTCGCTCCGCTCAGTCGCGGAGCTCTTCCTGGGCGGTGTCCTCGCTGATCGGCATCACGGCGACCGGCAGGTCGCCGATGTCGAAGTACCGGACGGGTTTGCTCATGCGCTTGGCGATTCCCACCTGCACCTTCACGCCGAGGGACAGTCGCCCGAACACCCAGACCTCGTCGCACTTGGCCAGGAGGTTGTTCATCGCCTCGCGAACGATCTCCTTCGAGACGGTGTGCATGAGGTAGTAGTCGAAGAGCATGAACGGGCTGACGGGGACCATCCCGGAGTCCAGCACGAACTTCTGGATGTGGGCTCGCCAGTAGAAGACTTTGTTGGACATCGCGACGTAGACCAGCCGCTTTGGGTGACGCAGCGTCTCCTCGGCCTGGTCCCGCGCGCTGGGTTTGGTGGTGGGTTGGAAGATCCGCTCCAGGATGTCCTCGGCGGCCTTCCCCTCGATCGCCATCGGGCGGCTATCGTATCAGCCGTGCCCGCGACCTCCCGCTTCGACCTGTCCGGACGGGTCGCCCTGGTCACCGGCGCCAGCCGCGGGATCGGCAGCGCGATCGCCCGCGCGCTGGCCGAGCAGGGCGCCCAGGTGGTGCTGTCGAGCCGCAAGCAGTCAGACCTCGACGAGGAGGCCGCCCGCATCAACGCGGATCACCCGGAGGCCGCGAGCGCGGTCGCGGCTCACGCCGGCCGTCCGGACGACCTCGAGCGGCTGGTC
The DNA here is from genome assembly GCA_049582065.1 of Candidatus Dormiibacterota bacterium. Classification (GTDB taxonomy): domain Bacteria; phylum Chloroflexota; class Dormibacteria; order Dormibacterales; family Dormibacteraceae; genus DATKSS01. The sequence continues at coordinate 3,235 of JBAUTF010000094.1, forward strand.
GGCGAGGTCATGAAGCGCTTCTCGAGGGTCGACATCCTGGTCAACAACGCCGCCACCAACCCGTATTTCGGCCCGGTGATGGGCGCCGAGCTCGCCGCGTGGGACAAGACATTCGAGGTCAACCTGCGTGGCATGTTCATCCTGACCAAGCTCGTTTATGAAGCGTCGATGGAGACGCACGGCGGGTCGGTGGTCAACGTGGCAAGCGTGGGCGGCCTGCGTCCCGGCCTTGGTCTGGGCGTCTACAACATCACCAAGGCGGGGGTGATCATGTTCACGAAGCAGCTGGCCAAAGAGATCGGCGGCAAGGTCAGGGTCAACGCGGTGGCGCCCGGCCTGATCAAGACGCGCTTCGCGGAAGCGCTGTGGGGCAACGAAGCCATCCTCGACCGGGTGCTGACGGCCAACCCGATGGGCCGGATCGGCGTCCCCGCAGAGGTCGCGAGCGCCGTGGTTTTTCTAGCTTCGGACGCCGCGAGCTACGTCAATGGGGAAGTGATTGTGATCGATGGGGGCGGGGGCGAGATCTAGCCGCCCGCCTCTTCTCGTACCCCGGCATCGACCCGTCGGCTCCGTCCTCCCCGTTCTCAGACAGCGGCTGCCGGCTGTGGATGAAGTCCTCCAGCTCTTTTTCGTACTGGTACGCGTGCCGGTCGGGCTCGTAGCGCAGGACGCGCCTCTGCTGGATGAAGTCCTCAAACGCGGATCGCGTGTCTCGGGACGCCTTGAAGCCAAGCTCGCGAGCGGCCTTGGCGGTCGACAGCGAGCGTCCCCAGCGCAACAGGTCGAGCAGCTGCGGCGAGAGAAACGCGACCCCGAGCTTGCGGATGCCGAACGCGGCGAGCTCGAGCCCGACGGGAGGGAGCAGCGGAGCGTGCAGCTTGCCGACCGCGTCGAGGAGCCTGGAAAGCGGCTCGGCCCCGGTCGACGCGATGTTGTAGGCGCCCGCCGGGCCGCGCTTGGTGGCGAGCGCGATGGCGTCGACGGCGTCGTCGCGGTGCAGAAGCTGCAGCGGCGGATCGTAACCGGCGACGGTCGGGACGACCTCCAGGTCGAGGTATCGCGCGAGCGGCTGCGGCTCCTGCGGGTTGAGGCTGTTGCAGAACCTCAGCACAAGGATCGCGATCCCAGGGTTGCGCAGGGCGAAGTCACTCACATACGACTCGACCTCGACGATGTCTCGCACGAACTGGTGCCGCGAGTTGCTATCGAGGCGGTGGTCCTCGCGAAGGCTCGCCGGCAGGTCGAACCTTGACCCATACACGTGGCCTGACGACTTGAGGATGAAACGGCGCACCGTGCTGCCCTCGCCGGCGCAGCCGGCGAGCAGGTTCAAGGTCCCGATCACGTTCATCTCGTGCGCTCGGCGCGCGTCCATGTCGAACGAGTCGATGCGCGTGAGGGTGTGGACGACCGTGTCGATTCCCACGGAGCGCACGAGCTTGCCGATCAGCGAGTGGCGGATGTCGAGCTTCAGGTAGTCCGCGCGACCAAGGTCGTAACGCGGCTCGCGGGTGTCGATGCCGATGACCTCGGCGACCTCCGGGTCTTCGACCAGCCGCTGCACGAGCAGCGCCCCCCACCACCGAGCGACCCCGGTGACGAGGATGCGTCTTTTATTGGATTTCATTGACGTTCAGTTTATGGGGACTTGTCCGTCCCCATCCCCGGCCTTCGGCCGGTACTTCCCCGCGAGCGGGGAAGGGGAGTTGATTCTCCCCATCCCCCCGGCCGAGGGCCGGGCTACTTCCACACAAGTTTGGGAAGTACCCTCTCTTAATAGGTTCTTTTGATGACGTCTCGCTCCATCTGCGCGACGGCGCGCGACACGGTTTCGAGCAGTGGCGATTTCGCCTGCCGGAGCGCGAACTCCAGCTGACGAAGGAGCGAATAAAGCGCCTTCATCGCCTTGATGGCGTCGCCGATGTCGACGTTGGCGGGGAGCGGAATCTGGTCCAGCGGCTCGCCGGTCGACCACCGGTACGCGAAGTCGATGTAGTCATGCGAGGGCGCCCGCAGGTTCGGCTCGTCGAGGTCGCTCTCCATGTCGGCGAACCTGAAGTACAACGAGCGGATCAATCTGGCCGTTTGCGCGATAGCGGGCGTCGGGTAGCGGCGCGGGCCGCGGGCCTGCCGATCCCGACCCCCGCGTTCTCGGTCTTCGGCCGCGAGCATCACCATCACCGCGCACAGCTCCTCCACGGTGAGGCCCTCGAACCAGCCGAGCCAGGCCGCCTCGGCTACCAGGAGCGTGTTCTCGCCGTAGATCCGCGCGGCGAACAGTCCCTTGTCGGTGGGCTTGTCGGCGGATAGGAAGCCGGTTTCGGTGAGGATCCTGGCCAGGCGCCGGAGCTTGCGCGGGTACTCGTCCATCTGCCCGACGACCTCGCGCTGGCCGCTGTCCATCTCCTTCTGCAGGTTGCGGATCTCACCGTACTTCTGGAGGAGCTCGCCGAAACGCGGCGAGCGCACGACCTTGAGCTTGCGCTGCCTTTCCAGCAGGCCCTTGGCCTCGATCTCCAGGCGTTGGAGCATCCGGCTCCCGGATCCCATCGCCCGAGTCGGGCGTCCCCGCCGGCCACCTTTGGGGACCCCACGCCCGTGGCGTGGGGACGACCCCTCGCGTCGCAGGCGCTTCAGCTCGATGCGAATCGCGCGCCGGCGGTCTTCGAGCTTGAAGTACTGGGCCACATCCTCGATCGAGACGTCCGGGTCGTCCCACATCCGCGTCCCGTCTGCCAGCTGCTCGCGGACGTTGACCAGGCGCTCGGAGGTCTGCGCGGCGGCCAGGCGCTTCTGGAACTGGCCGAACGATCGCTGCATCAAAGCCTCGGCCTCCTCTGGCGTGTAGACCCGAAGGAGGTTGAGGGCCATGTTGTAGCTGGGGAGGAACTTCGATTCGACGACGAGCGTCGGGCCCATCGCGACCTCGTAGATCGTGCCGACCTCGACGTCGGATTCCTTGAGGATCACGCCGTGGCCGATCACGTCGATCCCCCGCCGCCCGGCCCGTCCCATGAGCTGGGTCAGCTCGCCGGTGGTGAGGTTCGAGAAGTTGACCCCGTCGAACTTCGTGAACGAGGACACGACCACGCCTCGCGCCGGCATGTTGATGCCGAGCGAGAGCGTCTCGGTGGCGAAGACGACTTTGATCAGGCCGCGCTGGAACAGCTCTTCGACCATCTCCTTGTGGTAGGGGAGCAGGCCCGCGTGGTGCTCGGCCAGGCCACGCCGCAGCAGCCGCGCGTCGACCATGCGGCGGAACAGTGCCTCCTCATCGTGGTTGGTGAGCGCTTGCAAGCGTTCCGCCGCCACGCGGTCGATGGCCTCCTTCTCGGCGGCCGTCGTGAGGTCGAGCTCGTGATACGAGCAGCGCTGCAGGGCCTCGCGGCAGCCCCGCCGCGAGAAGATGAAATAGATCGCGGGCAGCATCTCGAGGCCGCGCAGCTGCTCGATCACGTGCAGGAGGTCGTTGGAAGGCAATCCCCGGTAGCCGCCGATACGGTAGGACGCCTCCTCTTCCTGGGCCCCTTTGCTCCAGGTCCGCTGTTCGATCCCCCCGTCCTCCTTGAACAGCGGCAAAAAGCGGTTGTTGATCGAAAGCCACATCTTGAGCTCGACGGGGCGGACGTCGTGAAAGACGGTTTCCATTCCCCCTCGGTTCTCGGCCATCCAGTCGGCGATCTCCCGGTAGTTGCCGATCGTGGCCGACAACCCGACGAGCTTGATCGCGGGCGGGGCCTGGATCACGATCTCCTCCCAGACCGAGCCGCGGGGGAAGTCGTCGATGTAGTGGACCTCGTCGAGGACGACGTAGCGGACCAGGTCCAGGCGCTTCGGGTCCTCGTAGATGAGGTTGCGCAGGATCTCGGTGGTCATCACGACCACCGGCGCCTCGTCGTTGATCGTGTTCTCACCGGTGACGAGGCCGACCATGGACTCGCCGTATTCGCGCACGAAGTCGTGGTACTTCTGGTTGCTCAGCGCCTTCAGGGGCGTCGTGTACAGGACCTTGACGCCCTCTTTCAGGGCGCGGAAGATCGAGTACTCGGCGACGATCGTCTTGCCGCTTGACGTCGGCGCGCTGACCAGCACGCCGCCGCGCCCGCGGTCGAGCTTGTCGATCGCCTCGCGCTGAAAGGCGTCGAGCTCAAACGGCAAACCGGCCTCGAACTCGTCGACCAGCGACTCGATCGCCTTCACAGGCGGAGCAGCTCGGTCGAGACGTCGGTGACGCGCGCGCCGTCGCTGTGCGCCTCGATGAAGGCCAGGACGTTGGCGAGCACCTCGTCGGCGTGCCGCCCTTCGGCGCTGACGCAGACGACGGCGATCTCAGCCAGCTGCCAGCGGTCCCGCTCGCCGACCTCTGCCGCCGCCACCTGGAACTTCGCCCGGACGCGCCTCAGCAGGCCGCTCACCACCTGCCGTTTGGATTTGAGCGAGCCGGAGTCGGGAATGTGAAGCACCACCCGGGCGACCCCGACCGCCAGGCTGGAGGCCATCAAAGTTCTTCTTTGACCAATCGGCGTAACTACTCAATAATCATGGCTTGCGTTTAATGGCGCTGGGCCCTGGAGGCCGGCGCGAAGGGGAGGAGACATAGATGAGCGGAGACGAGGACGCCGAGAAGCAGGGGTTCGAACAGTTCGAGCGGTTCCTGGACGAATGGTCGCGACGCGACTTCCTGAAGAGGTTGGGGGCCACCGGGGCCTGGTTCGCCTTCAGCGCCGGGGTCGTCGAGTTCCTGGAAGCGTGCGCTTCCTCCACCACGACCACGTCCCAGACCGGAAAGAAGGGCGGGCACATCGTCGAAGGCAACTTCTCCGACATCCGCACGTTCAACTCCATGCTCAGCAGTGATACCGCGAGCAACCAGCTGATCGGCCTGATGTTCGACGGCCTGCTCAACAGCAAGAAGAACGGCGACCTGGTCGGAGCCCTGGCCCAGGGCCTGCCCAAGACCTCGCCCGACGGCCTTACCTACACGTTCAAGCTGCGCCCCAACCTCAAGTGGTCGGACGGCCAGCCGCTGACCGCGGATGACGTGGTGTTCACGTATCAGCTCGCTTACGACCCCACGTACGCGGACGTCGCATCACCCCGCCGCGGCGACCTCTCCAAGTACATCGCCAGCGTGACGGCGCCCGACCCCCAGACGGTGGTGATCACGACGACACAGGTCTTCGCGCCTTTCCTCGTCTCCCACGCCCAGTACGGGATCCTGCCCAAGCACGTGCTCGGCAGCCTGTCGGGCAAGGACATCAACACGGCTCCCTTCAACACGGCCCCCACGGTGTCGAACGGGGTGTTCAAGTTCGTCAGCTGGCAGAGCGGCCAGCAGGTGACGCTCGCGCGCAACGACAACTACTGGGCCGGACCGGCACTGCTGGACACGTACATCTACAAGGTGCTGCCCGATTCGACCACGGTGGCGAACCAGCTGAAGACGGGTGAGATCGACATCGGCCCCGTCGACCCGTCGCAGTTCGACAGCGTCAAGGCCTCTGGAAACACCAACATCGCCGAGTTCCCGGTCGCCATCTTCGACTTCTACGCCTACAACCTCGACCCCACCAAGCTCGGCGGAAAGCTCTTCGCCCAGAAGGAGGTTCGCCAGGCCCTGATCTACGCCCTCGACCGGCAGTCGTGGGTCCAGGCCATCTACTTTGGCCACGCTTCGGTGGCAACCTCGGTGGAGCCGCCGACCTCCTGGGCGTTCAAGGCCAAGCCCCAGGTCGTGTACACCTTCGACGTGGCCAAGGCGAACTCGCTCCTGGACGGGGCCGGTTGGGTCAAGGGCTCTGACGGCATCAGGGTGAAGGACGGGCTCCCGCTGCGGTTCGAGATGCACACCAACGCCGGCAACAAGCAGCGCGAGAGCCTTCTGCAGGTCATGCAGCAGTCATGGAAGGACATCGGCGTAGACGCCACGCCCAAGCTGATCCAGTTCCCACAGCTGGTGACCGAGATCGTCAGCACACGCACGTTCGACCTGTTCCTGGTGGGTTTCAGCTGGGGTCAGGACCCCGACGAATCGCCCCTGTTCCACTCACGCAACACGGTCCCCGGTGGCTTCAACGGCGCGGACTTCAAGAACGCCGACGTCGACGCCGCCCTAGACGCGGCCCTCGCGACGCTCGACATGAACAAGCGCAAGCAGTACTACTACCAGTTCCAGGACATCATGTCCGACCAGGTGCCGGCTCCGATCCTCATGTTCAACGTCGGCATCTGGGCCACCAGCAAGAGGGTCGTGGGCGCGGATTTCGGCACCTACAACCAGTTCGGCAACCGGCCCTGGATGCAGAACGTCTGGGTGACGGACGGGAAGTGAGCGGCGGGCAGGAATAGGAGAAGGCCGGCGGGAGCCGCGCAGACGAATTAGGTAGTGCTCGTCAAGTTCGTCGTCCGGCGGCTCTTCGCCTCGGTCGTCGTGGTCCTGGGTGTGACGGCGGTCACGCTCTTTCTCATGGACCGTACCCGCGGCGCCTACGTGCCCGGGCTCGACCTCAACCCTGCCTTGCGCCCAGAGGACATCGCGCGTCTGCGGGCGGACCTGGGCCTCGACCAGCCGTTCTACCAGTGGTACGTGACGTGGCTGTGGAACGTGATGCACGGCGACTTCGGACGCTCGATGATCGACGGAAGCCCGGTCATGACACACATACTCGAGCGCCTCCCGAACACGCTGGAGCTGACGATGACCGCGGTCTTGATCGGCATCGTGCTCTCCGTCCCGCTAGGTGTGATCGGCGCCTTGCGGCGCGGCAGCAAGACCGACCATTCACTGACCGTCTTCTCCGTCGCGGGCTTCGCGGTGCCGCAGTTCTGGCTGGGCTTGATGCTCATCCTCATCTTCTCGGTGACGTTCGAGCACAACGGCTGGCCCTGGCTGCCCTCAGGCGGCGTGACGAGCCCGTTCGGTGGGGGTGACCTCGGCGACCGGCTCCTTCACCTGATCATGCCGGCGACGGTCCTGTCCTTCTTCTACCTGTCGCTCTGGTCGCGGTTCACGCGCTCGAGCATGCTCGAAGTGCTGTCCCAGGATTACATCCGGACCGCACGCGCCAAAGGCATGAGCGAACGCCGCGTGGTGTATCTCCACGGCCTGCGCAACGCGCTCATTCCCCTCGTCACCCTCATCGGACTCGAGCTCCCCGGCCTGGTCAGCGGAGGGCTGGTCGTGGAGGTGGTCTTCAGCTGGCCTGGCCTTGGGCGCCTCGCGTTCGAGCGCGCCCTCCAGTACGACTACACGACCGTCATGGGCGTCGTCTTCTTCACGACGCTTCTGGTCGTGGCGGGCAACCTGCTCGCGGACATCCTTTACGCCATCCTCGATCCCCGCATCAGGTACGCGTGAGGCGGCGATGCTAGGCCCCAGCAGAGTCACCGAGCTGGACATGCCGGGCGGCGCTTTCGAGGGCGAGGCGAGCCGGCCCGCGCAGAGCTACTGGAACGAGTCCTGGGAACGGCTGCGCGCGAACCGCATCGGCGTGGCGGCCGGCATCCTGATCCTCGTCTTCGCGCTCATCGCCCTCGGTGCACCGCTCTTCAGCCAGTTCGTGACGCACTTCGACCCGACCCGCCAGCACCTCCTCGACAACTTCCGACCGCCTGGCAGGCCGTACCTGCTCGGCACGGACGAGCTTGGGCGCGACACGCTGACGCGTCTCATCTACGGCGGGCGCGTGACGCTGGGCGTGGCGTTTCTCACCGTCGCGCTGTCGCTGTCGCTGGGGTCCACCGTCGGCTTGCTGGCCGGCTACTACGGCGGATGGCTGGATGACGTGCTGATGCGCATCGTGGACGTGTTCCTCGCCATCCCGGCGATCTTCCTGTTCATCCTGATGTCCATCCTCTTCAGGCCGAACGCGATCACGCTGGCGGCCATCATCGCCTCGGTGGGATGGGGAGGTGTCGCCCGCCTGGTGCGGGGCGAGGTGCTGTCGGTAAAGCAGCGTGACTTCATCCTGGCGGCGCGAACGATCGGAGCGCGCGACGTCCGCATCATCTTTCGCCACCTGCTGCCCAACGTCCTGCCGGTGCTCATCGTGGCTGCCAGCCTGGGCGTGGGCCAGATCATCCTGATCGAGGCCGCGCTCGACTTTCTCGGTCTGGGCATCCAACCTCCGACGCCCAGCTGGGGCAACATGCTCACCAACGCCGAGAGCTACTTCTTCCACTCGACGTGGCTCGTCGTCTTCCCCGGGATCACGATCTTCATGACCGTTTTGGCTTCCAATGTCTTCGGCAACGCGGTCCGCGACGCTTTCGACCCGCGGCTCAAGTAGAGGGTGGCCACGCCCCTTCTCGAGGTCCAGGATCTACGCACCGTCTTCGCGACCAAAGAAGGCGTCGTGAAAGCGGTCGACGGCTTGTCTTTTCACCTTGACGCGGGTGAGACTCTCGGGATCGTCGGCGAGTCCGGCTGCGGCAAGTCCGTGACGGCGATGAGCATCATGCGGCTGCAGCGCCCAGGTCGGGTCGCCGGCGGCAGGGTCCTGTTCAAGGGCCGCGACCTCACCCAGGTCTCGGAGCAGGAGATGCGCGAGATCCGCGGCAAGGAGATCGCGATGATCTTCCAGGACCCGATGACGTCTCTGAACCCGGTGTTCCGGACCGGCTGGCAGGTGGCGGAGCCCCTGGTCCTCCACAAGGGTCTGAACAGGGTTAAGGCGATGGCGGAGGCGGTCGGGCTCCTGGGCCGGGTCGGCATCCCGGCGCCGGCCGCCCGGGCGCGCGACTACCCGCATCAATTTTCGGGAGGCATGCGCCAGCGCGCAATGATCGCGATGGGCTTGACCACCGCGCCTTCGGTGCTCATCGCCGACGAGCCGACGACCGCCCTGGACGTGACCATCCAGGCTCAGATCCTCGACCTGCTTCGCAACGTGAACAGGGAGTTCGGGACCGCCACCATCCTCATCACGCACAACCTGGGCGTGGTGGCGGGCATGTGCGAGCGGGTCATGGTCATGTACGCAGGGAAGGTAGTCGAGTCCGGGCCGACCACCGATGTTTTCGCTCATCCCAAGCACCCGTACACGTGGTCGCTCCTGCGTTCAATCCCCAGGCTGGACGACGAGCTCCACGAACCGCTCAGGGCGATCGAGGGGCTGCCACCGAGCCTCGTCGACCTTCCCAGCGGCTGCGCCTTCCATCCACGCTGTGTTTTCAAGGTCGATCGCTGCACCAAGGAGGTCCCACGGCTGAACCTGGTGGGGGAGACGCAGCTGGCCGCCTGCTGGGTCACTCAGGCCGGAACGGAGCTCAAGCATGCCTGAGGCTGCGCGCGCCCACCTGAAGCGCGCGTGGACCGCCTCCGAGCCTCTTTTGTCGGCCCACGGCTTGAAGGTCTGGTTCCCCGTGTCCTCCGGCGTCCTGCAGCGCACCTCGGCGCATGTGCATGCGGTGGACGGGGTGGACCTCGAGATCATGAAGGGAGAAACGGTCGGGCTGGTCGGCGAATCGGGCTGCGGCAAGTCAACCCTGGGACGCACGCTGATCCGGCTCATCGATCCCACCGCAGGCACGATCGAGTTCAGGGGCGAGGACATCACCCACCTGCGCGGGGAGGCGCTGCGGGCTCGGCGGCGCGAGATGGCGATGATCTTCCAGGATCCCTACTCGTCTTTAGACCCCAGGCAGACGGTCGGCGACATCGTCGGCGAGCCGATCGACATCTTCGGCCTCGCCAAGGGCCGGGAGCGGCAGGACCGCATCTATGAGCTGCTCCGTGTGGTCGGCATGAACCCTCGGTTCGCCGACCGCTATCCGCACGAGTTCTCCGGGGGACAGAGACAGAGGATCGGCATCGCTCGCGCGCTGGCGGCCGAACCCACCTTGATCATCTGCGACGAGCCGATCTCCGCCCTCGACGTTTCGATCCAGGCGCAGATCATCAACCTGCTCGAGGGCCTGCAGGCCAAGTTCGAGCTGACCTACCTCTTCATCGCGCACGACCTCTCGGTCGTGAAGCACATCTCCGACCGCGTCGCGGTCATGTACCTGGGCAAGATCGTCGAGACGGCGCCTGGCCGCGAGCTCTACCGCCATCCAAGGCATCCATACACGGGGTCCCTGCTCTCGGCGATCCCGATCCCGGACCCGCTCGTCGAACGAGGGCGGGATCGACTCATCCTGCAGGGCGATGTGCCGTCGCCGGTGAATCCGCCATCCGGTTGCAGGTTCCGCACGCGCTGTCCTCGGGCTCGCGAGCGCTGCGCCGACGAGGAGCCGCCGCTCGAATCGTTCGGCGCGGATCACAAGGCGGCCTGCTTCTTTCCATTAGATTGAAGGCACAAGGGAACCTACGGTTCCCTTGTGGGGAACCCTCCCTTTTGGCTGCACGCCGGGCCAGGAGACGAGGGAGACAAAGTTGCGGCCGAGATGAACCCGGCCGCACCGGCGGCGCTAGATTGAAATCACAAGGGAACCTACGGTTCCCTTGTGGGGAACCCTCCCTTTGGCTGCACGCCGCGCATGGCGACGAGGGAGACAAGTTGCGGCCGGGATGAACCCGGCCGCACCGGCGGCGCTAGATCTCTTAGATTGAGGCGGTGGTGGGGGAGCGCGAGGCGCTTGCGCGCGAGCTGGTCAAAGCGTCGTACCTGAAAGGCGATTTCGTCCTTCGCTCTGGCAAACGCTCGAATCGCTACTTCGACAAGTTCCTCTTCGAGACCGATCCCGCCCTGCTCAAGCGGCTCGGCGCGCAGCTGGCCGCCCTTGTGCCGGCAGAGACCCAGCGCCTGGCCGCGCCGGAGCTGGGCGCGGTGCTGCTGGGCGGCGCGGTGTCGATGGAGACGGGCCTTCCGCTGGTGCTGGTGCGCAAGGAGCCGAAAGGTTATGGAACCGCGAAGCAGCTCGAGGGCCGGGTCGCGGCGGGCGACCGGGTCACCGTCATCGAGGACGTCGTCACGACCGGTGGCGATTCGCTGCGCTCGGCGCAGGTTTTGCGGGACGCGGGCCTGGAGGTCATCCACCTCGTGGTGGTGCTCGACCGTGGCGAAGGCGGCGAGGAGAACATCCGAAACGCCGGCATCCCCTACTCGCCGCTGTTCCGCGTAGAAGACCTCGAGCTTGACTGAGCTGCTCATTCGCGGCGGCACCGTCTATACGCCGGGCGGCCCGGTCGAGGCCGACGTCCACGTCACCGACGGCGTCATCACACGCGTCGAGTCGGGGGCGCGTGCGCAGGCCGGGGCGAAGGTCGTCGACGCCACCGGGTTGTACGTCCTGCCGGGCGCCATCGACGTTCACGTGCACAGCCGCGACCCGGGTTTCCCGGAGAAGGAGGACTTCGGGACGCTGACTTCCGCTGCGGCCGCGGGTGGGGTGACGACCGTGTTGGACATGCCGAACACCGTGCCCGCGGTGGACGGCGCCGGTGTCATGGAGTCGAAGGCTGCGATGGCGCGCGCCAAGGCTCGCGTCGATTTCGGGCTGTGGGGACTGATCCGTTCCAGCTCGACCCCGGATCAGCTCGAGGGCATGGCCGCTTCCGGCGCTGTCGGCTTCAAGGCGTACCTCGGCTACGGGTTCAGCCTCAGCCGCAAGCAGGTGCAGCACAACCTCGACCCCGACGATCCGGACCAGGAGGCGCCTCCCGACTACGGCACGCTCGCCCGGCTGGCCCCCCTCGTAGCGGAGCTCGGCCTACCCCTGGCCATTCATGCCGAGGACCCAGGGGTCCTGGGCGCCTTTCGCCGGCCACTCGAGACGTACGCGGACTTCCTCGCCGCGCGCCCGCCGGAGGCAGAGGCCGTCGCGATCTCGGCCGCCGCCGCCATCGCCAAGGAGACCGGCGTGCGGCTTCATGTCGCGCACCTGTCCAGCGCGCTGGGACTGAGCGCGGCCGAGGACGCGATGCGGATGGGGACCTACATGACGCTGGAGACCTGCCCACAGTTCCTGTGGCTTTCGGAAGCGGACTTCGACCGCGCCGGCAACTTCATGAAGATGCTTCCGCCGGTGCGCACGGCGGCCGACCGCGAAGCGCTGGTGGACGGACTCTCCAGGGGCATGATCACGATCGTCGCCACGGACCATGCCCCGCACACCGACGAAGAGAAGTCCCGCTCGTTCGCGGACGCGCCGCCCGGGAGCCCCGGGGTGCAAAGCCTTTACGTCAGCTGCCTCGAGCTCGCGGAACGGCTCGGCAACGTCTGGCTCGCCCCGCGCTGGGTGAGCGAATCGCCCGCCGCACTGGCCGGCCTGCGGCAGAGCAAGGGCGCGATCGAGCCCGGCTTCGATGCGGACCTGGTGGTCGTGGACCCGAACCGCAAGACGCGCGTGCGGGCGGCGCAGATGCGCTCGCGCCAGCGCCATGGCGCCCTCGAAGGCAAGGAGTTCGGGTTCGCGATCAAGGCCGTCTTTCTTCGCGGGGAGGCGGTCGGTGGCGCCCGGCGGCCCCGCGGGCGGATGGTACGGCCGGCGGGCGCGGGCCGTTGACCGGTCGCTGCGGCATACCCCAGACTCAGGTCTGATGCCTGTCCGCCTAGCGTTGTCGGCCGCAGTCGTGCTCCTCCTGGTCGGGGCGGGCGCCTGTCAAAGCCCTCAGAGTTCCTCTTCGACGGCCAGCGGGGCGCGGACCGGCCAGGGCTCGGGCAGGCTCGACCCCCAGGTGACCATGCCGAGCGGGTTTCCGACCGACGCGCCCATCTATCCCGGCTCGCGCCTGACGTCGGGGGCGATGTTCAGCTCGAGCGGGCAGACCACCTGGGGCATGGAGTGGGAGACGCTGGACGGCGTCGACAAGATCCAGGCGTTTTACAGCAGCAAGTTCAACCAGGGCGATTGGACGATCAGCTTCAGCGGGACTTCCAACGGGTCGTTTTCGGCGGTCTTCGCCCGCAAGAGCGACTCGAAGTACGGTGGCCTGGTGGGAGCCGCCTCGGTCAACGGCGTGACCACGATCACGCTCAGCCTCATCAACGCCGCCTAACCTTCCCCGCCGCGCGGGGAAGTACCTGCATTCACTTCCCGCTGTGCGGCGAAGTACCGGCATTCACTTCCCCGCTGTGCGGGGAAGTACCCGGCGAAGCCGGGGGATGGGGAGATGCAATTTCACCTCCCCATCCGGCCCTGCGGGCCACCTTCCCCACTCAGTGGGGAAGTGAGGTTTTCACTTCCCCGCCGCGCGGGGAAGTACCTGCATTCACTTCCCCCCTGCGCGGGGAAGTACCAGGCGAAGCCGGGGGATGGGGAAATGCAATTGGACCTCCCCATCCGGCCCTGCGGGCCACCTTCCCCACTGCGTGGGGAAGTGATTTGGACCTCCCCATCCGGCCCTTCGGGCCACCTTCCCCACTGCGTGGGGAAGTGATTCCACTCAGGCTCGAGTGCCGGCGCCTCTGAAGATCGGGTTTTGAGCCAGTTCGCGCTCCAGGCTGGTCGCGGGCCCGTGGCCCGGGTACAGCGCGGTTTGCGGCGGGAGGCGCAGGAGCTTGGTGCCGATGCTCATCATCTGGCGCCGCAGGTCTGTTTCCGGCGTCTGCTTGCCGATCCCGCCCGCCAGGATCGTGTCACCGACGAACGCGTGGTTGGCCACCACGAAGCAGAGGCTGCCGGGCGTGTGGCCTGGCGTGTGGATGACGGTCAGCTTGAACTCTCCGAACTCGAGTTCGTCGCCGTCGATCAGGTAGCGGTCGGCCGAGCGGAGGAACTGCTTCGCGTCCGCCGAGTGGAGACCGGTCTCCCCGCCCGTCACGGCCTTCACCTCGTCCTTGCCGCCGACGTGTCCCGGGTGGCAATGCGTGGCGAGGATGAACTTGACCTTCAGCCCGGCCGCCTGCTCGGCGATCTTCTCGGCCGGCAGACCGGGGTCGATGATCACCGCCTCCTTGGTGGACGAGCAGGAGACGATGTAGCAGTTCACGTCTCGGTCGAGCTTGACCTTGACGATGGCGAGCTTAGACATCAATCACTATTTACCGCAATGGAGCACTTCGCCGCAGTCGGGTTTGCCGTCGTGCTCTCGGCGGTCTGCCTCTTCTGGGTCTACGGTTACGTGCGCCGCCGATCGAAGAAGCGCTACTGAGCCGGTGACGGAGCGCTACTCGTGCTCCGGCGCGCCCTGGACTTTGATCCGCAGCGCGTCCAGGGAATCGAACTTGTCCAGGGCCGGCTTGGCCCGCACGCGGTCCGGGTACTTCGCGGTCTGGATCGCCTCCAGCAGCAGCTCGATCTCCTCGGGCGTGAAGTTGAGCGTCCGTAAGACGACCTCCTTCACCTTCGCCGGACGGTCGACCGCGCTCCGTATGACTTCGTCGGTGTCGGTGACGACCTGCGGGCGAGTGGGGCGGAAGAGCTCCTCCGAGCCGGCGAGCGAGACGCGTTTGAATGTCGGCATTAATGGACCACCTTCAATCTGGTTTGTGATTCTCCAACACTTTGGCCGCCAGCGCCCGGTATGACTTTGCTCCGTCCGAGTCTTTCGCGTACTGAAGGATGGATTGCCCGGCGAGCGGTGTCTCCGCGAACCGGATCGAATCGGTGACCCCGAAGTCGTAGACCTTGTCGCCGTATTTCTCTCGCACCGCGGCGAGCACCTCCTGCGAGTGAAGCGCGCGGTGCTTGTACAGCGTAGGGAGGATCCCGATCAGCTCGAGCCGTGGGTTGAGCCTGCGCTTCACGCGCTCCATCGTGACCAGGAGCTCCTGCATGCCTCTCAGGGCGAGGAACTCGGCCTGCAGCGGTACGAGGACCTCGTCCGCGGCGACCAGGGCGTTGATCACGATGAGGTCGAGGGATGGGGGGCAGTCGATGATGATGAAGTCGTAGCGGCGCTGGGCCGGCTCGAGCTTGTCGCGCAGGATGCTCTCGCGGCCGATCTCGTTGATGAGCTGGTTTTCCGCCCCCGCGAGCTCGATGTCGGCCGGGATGTAGTGGACGCCCATCTGCGGCGCCTCCTGCACGACGTCGGTGACGGTGGTGTCCGGATCCACCAGGAGGTGGTAGACGGTCTTCTCGAGCTCGCCCGTCGGCTTCATGTAGAGCGTCAGGTGCCCCTGCGCGTCGAGGTCGATCAGGAGAACCCGCTGGCCCAGTTCCGCAAGGGCTGCGCCGAGGTTCACGGCGGTGGTGGTCTTGCCAACACCCCCCTTTTGCATCGCGACGGCGATCGTTCGGGCCAAGAGTGAACCGAGTCTAACGGAACCCGGGCCTTCTGGCCTGAGCGGGAATGCCTAAATGCCCGTCACTCAGGTGGCCTGCGGCGCTGGCCACTAAAATGGCGGCGCCCGTGATCATCGACGCCATCGTCGTCCTGGTGCTCATAGTCGCCCTGGTAATCGGATACCAGCGCGGCGTGATCCAGCCTCTCATGGCCGAGATCT
This sequence comes from Candidatus Dormiibacterota bacterium, assembly GCA_049582065.1. GTDB lineage: Bacteria > Chloroflexota > Dormibacteria > Dormibacterales > Dormibacteraceae > DATKSS01. Next base: position 18,570 of record JBAUTF010000094.1, read on the forward strand.
TCTTCTTCGGCACCCTCCTGGCCGTGTTCCGGTTCCATGACCAGTACACGAACGAGATGCAGAAGCTGCTGCACCTCAATGGCGTGCTGAGCGTATTCGTCGCACTGATCATCGCCGTCGTCCTGGGCGCGATCGGCGGCGCGATCGGCGGCGCCTTCCACCGAATGGAGGCGATCCGCGGGGTCGACGGGTTGCTGGGCGTGTTCGTGCACGGGTTGGTTGCCCTCGTCGTGATCTACCTCGTTGTTTCGGCCCTGGTGACCCTGGACAACGCGTTCCAGCCGGCTCTACAGAGCGCCAGCCTCACCGTTAATCAGGTGAACCAGCTGGAGAACGAGATCCTCTCCAACCCGATCACCTCGGCCCTGGTCTCGAAGTCGGACATGCAAGCGTTGAAGACGGCCGCCGCGAAGTCCAACGCCGCCCACCTCGACTCCGTGGGCGGTATTCACCAGCTGCAGCAGATTTACTCGGACTTCCTGCAGCCGCAGCTGCACAGCTCGAAGACCGTGCCCTTCATCCTCCGCGTCGGACAGCACCTTCCCTTCATCGGCCATGTCGGGCCCAACGACCTGAAGCCGGTCATCACGAGCCCGTCGCCGACGCCCAAGCCAAGCCCGACGCCAACCCCGAAGAAGTAATAGCCTTCGGGTCAGCGACATGCTTGATTTGGCACTGACGCCGGACCAGGAGCAGCTGGTTTCCACCGTGCGCGAGTTCTGCGCGCGGGAGTTCGCTCCGCACATCCAGGCCAACGACCGCGCGCGGCACCACGATCCGGAGATCTTCGCGAAGCTCGCGTCCATAGGCCTTCCCGGCGTGTGCTTCCCGCAGCGATATGGCGGGGTTGGGCTGGATTACCTGTCCCTGGGTCTGGTCTGCGAGGAGCTCGAATACGTCGACACCGTGTACCGCACGGTCCTGTCGGTCCACGTCGGCCTGGTGGGGATGGGACTGTACACCTGGGCGACCGAGGAGCAGAAGCAGAGCTGGCTCGTGCCGATGGCGTCGGGCCAGAAGCTTGCCTGCTATGGGCTCACCGAGCCCAACGCCGGCTCCGACGTGGCGTCGATGCAGTCGACGGCGCGCCGCTCCGGTGACGGATACGTGTTGAACGGGGAGAAGACCTGGGTCTCGGACGCCGACACCGCCGACTTCCTGCTCGTCTTCGCCAAGACGGACCCGAAGGGCGGTTCTCGCGGCGTGACCGCGTTCATGCTCGACCGCGCCGCCTGCGGAAAAGCGCTCCGTACCAGCCCGATCGAGGACCGGCTCGGGATCTGGGCCGGCGATGTCGGGTCGATCGCCATGTCCGCCATCGAGGTTCCGGAGGCCAACCGCATCGGGGACGAGGGCGACGGATTCAAGATCGCGATGAGCTGCCTCGACAACGGCCGCTACACGGTGGCGGCGGGCTCGACGGGCACCGTGCGCGCTTGTCTCGACGCGTCGGTCAAGTACGCGCGCGAACGCAAGACCTTCGGCCAGGAGATCGGCCGATATCAGCTGGTGCAGCAGATGATTGCGCGCATGTCACGTGACTACGAGATCTGCCGGCTCCTGTACCAGAAGGTCGCCTGGATGAAGAACACCGGCCTGCGGCACACGCGTGAGGTGTCGATGGCCAAGCAGTACGGGACCGACGCCGCGTTCAACGCCGCCAATGACGCGATCGAGGTGCACGGCGCGTACGGCTACTCGTCCGAGTACCCGGTCGAGCGCTTCCTGCGCAACTCGCGGGCGCCGATCATCTACGAGGGGACTCGCGAGATCCACACGATCCTCCAGGGCGAGTACGCGTTGGGCTACCGCTCGGACAGCCCGCTCAAGAAGTCACTTCCGCCCTATCAACCCGATTGACCCCGGCGGCCGCCGCACCGCCCCGGCGGCGCCTCGGGCACTTCGATTTCGCCCTCCTGTCGATCTATTGGGTCGCGATCGGCTACTTGTGGACGAGCCTCGGCAGCCTGATCATCCCGGACCTCGTGCTGCAGCTGGTAGGCACCGCGAACGAGGGCGTGGCGCTGGCTGTGCTCGAAGGCGTCGGCTCGCTCATGGCCGTGGTCTGGCAGCCGGTGATCGGAGCCGTTTCGGACCGGACGCGCACGCCCTGGGGCCGCCGCCTGCCGTTCATCGTGGTGGGGACGGCCGGCGACGTGATCTTCCTGGTCGGCCTGGCCCTGTCTGGCACCTTCGGGATCGTGCTGATCTTCTACTTCCTGCTCCAGGCGGCCTCGAACACAGCCCAGGGGCCCTACCAGGGCCTGCTGCCGGACGTCGTCCCGGAAGAGCAGCGGGGCACGGCGTCGGGCTACTACGGGATCTCCAACGTCGCCGGCCTGCTGGCCGGCACCGTGGGAGCCGGGTTCCTCCTCGCTCACGCGGGGCGAACCGCCGCGATCCTCAGCATCTGCGTGCTGCTCATCGCCACGATGCTGCCCACCGTCCTGCTCATCCCGGATCGGGCCGAGCCCTCCCGCGCCCAGTTCACAGGCGTGTGGCAGGCGGTGGCGACGACGTTCGCCGAACCCATGCGCCACCAGGCTTTCCTGTGGCTGATGGCGTCGCGCCTCCTGATCTTGATGGGACTCGTCGGCGTCCAGAGCTTCGTCCTGTTCTACTTCAACAATGTCTTTTTCAGGGGCGACCGCAGCGCCACGATCACGGCCAGCTACACCCTGCTGGGCCTGGTGATCATTTGCGCCTTCGCCATCTCCCTCCCTGCGGCGCGAGCTTCAGATCGGCTGGGGCGGCGGCCCCTGATCGTCGCCGGCGGCATGCTCGGCGCGGCCGGGATGCTGATGCTCATGTTCAGCCACCACCAGCTGCTCCCAGCCCAGGCCGTGCACCCGATGGCCCAGGCCCTCAAGGTGCCGGATCTCGCCGCGCAGGCCACACTGGTCGGGATCTTGATCGGGGTCGGTTACGGGTTGTTCTTTTCGGTGGATTGGGCTTTCATCCAGGATGTGATCCCGCATGACGAAGCAGGTCTGTTCATGGGGTTCAGCAACATCGCGACCGCGGGTTCAGGGGTCATCGCCCGGCTGGCCGGCGGTTTGCTGCTGCAGCACTTCAACGGTGGCCCGCAGATCCTGGGCCTTCCCGGCGGGTTCCCCGTCATCTTCGGCGTGTTCGGGATCTGGCTGGTCGCCGGCGCCGTGGCGATCCTGAAGGTGCCGGAGCATCGATCGTGATGAACCTTGACGGGCTCAGCCTGTGGGGAGGGCTTGCCGTCGGAGCCGCTGCCGACGGAGCCGACGTCGTGGTGGCCGGCATCGCCTACGACGGCTCGGCCGTCTATCGCAAAGGCGCGGCGCTGGCGCCGCAGCGAATCCGCAGCCTCTCCGCGGTCATGCCGCCCGTCACCGAGGACGGGACGCTGCTCCGCGGGCTCCGAGTCCAGGACATCGGCGACCTCGACCCGGGACCGGACATCGAGAAGGGTTGGAGGGCGGTGGCCGACAGGTTGGCTCAGGTCCCCGTCGAATCCTTTTTGACCGTGCTCGGCGGCGACCACTGCACCGCGATCGCGACCCTCGCCGCCCAGCAGCGACGGCACCCTGGGTTCGCCGTGCTGTGGGTGGATGCCCACCCAGACCTGTGCGATTTCTCGCGCGGTGGCCGCTGGACGTGCGGCTGCGCGCTGCGGCGTGCGTTCGACGTCTCAGGGATCGACCCGGCGCATGCCGTCATCGCCGGCGGCCGCGACTACGACCCCGAGGAGCTCGATTTCATATCAGCGAAAGGCATGCTGCTGGTCGGCGCGGCGGAACTGGCCCGTGACCTGCCTGGGTCCGCGAGGAAGATCGCTCAGCGGCTGGCAGGGCGCCAGGTGCACGTGTCCTTCGATATCGACGTCCTCGATCCCGCGTTCGCGCCGGGCACCGAGATCCCATCCTCGGGCGGCCTCTCGACCCGCCAGGCGCTCGACCTGCTGGCCGCCGCCACAGCCAGCTCGGAGGTGGTGGGCTTCGACCTGGTCGAGGTTTCGCCTCCCTTCGACCAGGGCGACATCACGACGCTCGCGGCCCTCAAGCTCATCTTCGAGGTCTGGGGTGGCAAATGGAGGGCCCGGCGTTCCGTCGGGCATGCAGCCGAGGACCATGGAAAGCGCTGACGTCGTCATCGCGGGCGGCGGTGTCATGGGCTGCGCCCTGGCGTACCAACTCGCGAAGCGCAAGGTCGACGTGCTTCTGCTGGAGCGGGCGACCCTCGGTTCTCAATCCACCGGGAGGTGCGCGGGTGGCGTGAGGCAGCAGTTCTCGATGGAAGCCAACGTGCGGCTTCAGATGCTCTCCGTGAGGATGCTCAAGGACTTCGAGCACGAGACCGGCCACCCGGCCGACTTCCGCCAGATCGGCTACCTGTTCCTTTTGACCCTGCCCCAGCACGTAGAGGAGTTCCACCACAACATGGACATGTGGCAGCGTGTTGGCCTCAAGGACGCGCGCTGGGTCGACCCTGCCGACGCCGCCAGGATGGTCCCCGTGCTCAACGTCGACGACGTGCTCGGCTGCACGTTCTGTCCGAGCGACGGGATCGCCAGCCCGGCGGACGTGACGGCCGGCTACGCCGACTCGGCCCGGCGTTTGGGGGCGCGGCTCGAAGAAGGCGTCGAGGTGATCGGCATCGACGTGGCGGGGGGCCGGGTGCAGGGCGTCCGCACGTCGAAGGGCGACGTGGCGACCCGCGTGTTCTTCAACTGCACAGGCGCATGGTCCGCGTCGGTCGGGCAGATGGTGGGCCTCGAGATCCCAATCCTTCCCTACCGGCGCCACATCGTCATGACCGCGCCCTTCCCCGCCGTGTCGCGCACGAACCCGATGACCGTCGATTTCCGCACGTCTTTCTACTTCCACCCGGAGGGGGATGGGCTGCTGCTGGGGATGAGCGACCGCGAAGAGCCGCCCAACTTCAGCACCGAAGTGAACTGGGACTTCCTGGAGAAGGTGTTCGAGGAGGCCGCGCGCCGCGCGCCGCTGCTGGCGGGCGCGGGCGTCAAGACGGCGTGGGCGGGCTTGTACGAGACCACCCCGGATCAGCAGGCCATCCTCGGGCCGGCGGGCGAGCCCGAAGGATTCTGGTGCGCGGCGGGGTTCAGCGGCCACGGGTTCATGCAGGCGCCCGCAGCGGCGCTGCTGCTGTCTCAGCTGCTGCTCGACCACCAGTCCGAGGTCGACATATCGCCATTTGCGATCGCGCGCTTCGCCAAGGGCTCCCTGGTTCGCGAGAGGAACGTGATCTGAGCTAGCGCAGGACGCTAGCGGCGGAAGATCAACGCCAGGACCATGAGCGCCACGCCGCCCGCCAGCAGGATCCCGGAGCATCCGACCTGGACGACCGTGTAGACGATGCCCCCGCTCGACGCGTAGGTCTCCGAGTACCTCAGGCGGCGGCGAGTCCGAACGGCCGCAGCGATGCCCGCGAGCCCGACCAACAGGGCCAGGAGGCCCAACCCGAATCCCCCCGCGCTTTGGCCGAACACTGTCTCTCAGTATGCCTTCAGCCGGGAGGAGCCTCTACGATTCAGACCCGTGGCACGGATCCTCCTGCTTGGCTCGACCGGATTTTTCGGGCGCGGCGTCGCGCATAGGCTGATCGACGGAGGGCATCAGCTCAGGGTCCTGGTCCGCGACCCGATGAAAGCCGCCGCCTTCAAGGTGCGCGGCGCGCAGGTGATGGTCGGCGATGCGCTCAACCCTTCCGCCGTCGTGCAGGCTGCGCAAGGCGTCGAGCACGTCATCAGCCTGGTCGCGGTGCGGCGGAACCGGCCGCAGTCATACCTCGCGGTGAACGTCGACGGTGCGCGCATCGTCGGCGAGGCGGCCAAGGCCGCGGGGGTCAGGTCCGTGGTCTTCGTCAGCGCCATCGGCGCGCGCCTCGATGCGCACTATAAGTACCTGACCTCACGCTGGATGGGGGAGCAGGAGCTGGCCAAGACCGGGGTCGCGGGAACGATACTGCGCTTTTCGCTCGTGCTGGCCGAGGAGGGCGGAGTTCTCGACGCCTTCGAGCGCGCCGCCCATTTCGGACCGTTCCTCATCATCCCCGGCAGTGGCCAGGCTACTTTCCAGCCGATCCTGCGAGAAGATGCCGCGCGGTGCGTGGTGGAGACCATCGACCGGCCGGAGCTGCTGGGCAAGATCATCGAGCTCGGCGGCCCCGAGGTCGTGACCTATGAGCAGATGTTCGACTGGTTCATCCAGGCCCGCGGCATCAAGAAGCCCAAGCTCAAGCTTCCGGTCGCGCTGCTGCTGCCGGGGGCGATTGTGATGGAGACCCTTTTCAAGGACCCGGTCGTCACACCGGACGAGATCAACACGCTCCAGCTGCCGAATGTGGCTGACGGAATCGATTCCGTCAGCTCCCACTACGGTTGGCGTCCTGCCGCGCCCGGCTCCTGGGCCACGGTCCACTGGAAGAAGCCGGCCCGCTGAAGCTGCGCGCGTTCTTCGGGCTGCCCGTGCCCGAAACGCGTCGCGAGCTGCTGTCCCGCTACGTGGCGGCGTGCGCTTCCATCACACCGGAGTTCCGCTGGGTCGTGGCGGCTAACCTGCACCTGACGGTGCGGTTCATCGGTTCGGTCGAGCGCGAGCTCGTCGAGAGCATCGCCGACAGCCTGGGGGCGGCCGGCCTGCGGGGCTTCGAGCTCGAGCTGGGCGATCTCGGGACCTTCAGGCGCGGCCGGCTCGTACGCGTCGTGTGGCTGGGTTTGCGCTCTGGAGCCGAGCAGGCCGCCGAACTGGCGGCAAGGGTCGAGGCCGCGTGCGCCCGTGCCGGCCTCGAGCCTGAGGCGCGCGCCTTCCAGCCGCACCTGACCCTGGCGCGAGCCCGAGGTCGCGACGGCGGCGTCCTGCCCATGCTGCCGGAGGCGCCGCCGGTCGAGCCGTGGCGCGCCCGAGAGCTGGTGCTGTATCAAAGCCGCCTGGGACGGGCGGGCGCGGTTTACGAGCCGGTTCGGGTCCTAAGCCTGGATTGAGGCGGCTCCCGCTTCGGCGCACTCGAGGTCTTGCTCAGGGCGCGCGCCGCTGACGCCGACGGCCCCCATCACGGCGCCGCCGCGCTTGATCAGTGCAGAGCCGGGCCCGGGGATTAGCGGCACCCGTGCGAGGCGGTCGGCCGCCTTGAAGAAGCCGGGCCTGTCCTGTGCCGTCTGCGCCAGCCAACCGCCGTCGCGCAGGAACATCGCCGCGCCGACGGCCTTGGCCTCGGCGATCTGGGGCGAGATCGGCGGGGCGCCGTCCATGCGTCCCAGGGCGACGAGCAACCCGCCGGCATCGACGACGGCCACGGTAACCTTCACGTCGAGCTCCGCGGCCTTCGCGTGGACGCGGGCCATGGCTTTCTGGGCGTCCGCAAGGGTCAGCTCCATCTACCCTGTAGTCTCGCATGGACCTGGGTGGGCGGGTTGCCATCGTGACGGGCGGTGGGACGGGCATCGGTCGCTCGGTCTCGATGCGTCTCGCGAAGTCCGGCGCGAAGGCGGTGCTGGTCAACTACTCGCGCTCGGCCAAGGACGCGGAGTCGACCGCGCACGAGCTGCAGGAGCTCGGTGTCGAAGCGGTCGCGCACCGGGCCGATGTCGCCGATGAGACGGCGGTCAAAAGAATGGTCGCTGAGTGCGTCGAACGTTTCGGCGTGGTGGACCTCCTCGTCAACAACGCCGGCACCACGCACTTCATCCCGCACTCGGACCTCGAGGCGCTGACCGACGAGGTATGGGACGAGATCCTCAGTGTCAACCTCAAAGGGACCTTCTACTGCTGCCGAGCCGCGGCGCCCGAGCTTCGGAAGAGGAACGGGGCGATCGTCAACGTCGCCTCGATCTCCGCCCATCGCGCGACGGGCTCGTCGATCGCTTATGCGGTCTCGAAAGCGGGCATCGTGCAGCTGACTCGAGCTCTCGCTCTCTCGCTCGCGCCCGAAGTCCGGGTGAACTCTGTATCGCCGGGACTCGTATCCACGCGATGGTTTCGAAGCCGGTTCGGCGACGACGCTGCTCTCGCGCAAGAGGAGTCGTTCGCGAAGTCCACGCCGCTGCAGCGCATCGCATCACCCGAGGACGTCGCGCAGGCCGTGGTCTCACTCCTCGAGAACGACCTGATCACCGGGCAGGACCTGGTCGTCGACGGCGGCAAGAACATCCTTTACTGATTGGAATTCGCGCAGGCTACTTCTTGACGGTTGGCAGCGAACTGACTTTTGGGGCTTGCGCATTGTTATGGGTCCAATTACTGTTGGCAACGGCCCCGAGGGAAACGTTCGAGGGGGCAGGAACAGGCCGCAAGGCCGGTACCAGCCCTCAAGAGGCGATCCGTCGGGGTCATTTGTTTTTGCGCCGGAATCTCGGTTCTCCGCGTTAGGCTGAGCGCCGATGAAGGTCGCCCAGAGCGCCCCCCGACAAGCCGACCCTGCGATGCCGCAGGCCGTCGAGGTCTCGATCGTGATGCCGTGCCTGGACGAGGCCGAGACACTGGCCGCCTGCATCAGCAAGGCGAGGCGGGCGATCGAGAAGCACGGGCTGTCCGCGGAGATCGTGGTCGCCGACAACGGCAGCACCGACGGTTCGCAGGTCATCGCACGGGAGCTCGGCGCGCGCGTGGTCGACGTGGCTAGAAAGGGATACGGCAGTGCGCTGATCGGCGGCATCGATGCGGCTCGCGGTGGGATCGTGATCATGGGCGACGCCGACGACAGCTACGACTTTGCCGCGATCGAGCCACTGGTCGAAAAGGTCCGCGACGGCTTCGACCTGGTGGTCGGGAACCGCTTCGCCGGCGGTATCGAGAGCGGCGCCATGCCCTGGTCGCACCGGTGGGTGGGCAACCCGGTGCTGACCTGGATCAGCCGCGTCTTCTTCCAGACGCCGGTCGGCGACATGCACTGTGGCCTGCGAGGTTTCCGCAAAGACGCCTACGACCGGATGCGTCTTCGCGCGACCGGCATGGAGTTCGCGAGCGAGATGGTGATCAAGGCGTCGCTCCAGCGCATGAAGATCGCCGAGGTGCCGGTCACGCTGAGCCCCGACGGGCGCTCGCGCCCCCCGCACCTGCGCACCTGGCGTGACGGATGGCGCCACCTGCGTTTCATGCTGCTGTTCAGCCCCCGCTGGCTGTTCCTCTACCCAGGCTTGGCCGTATTCGTCGCCAGCATGGCTGTGGGCGCCTGGCTGGAGACCGGGCCTGTCTACATCGGCCATGTTCGATTCGACATCCACACGCTCGTGCTGGCCGGTTTCGGTTGCCTGGTCGGTTATCAGCTGATCGTTTTCGCCGTCTTCACCAAGGTGTTTGCGATGCAGCAGGGCTTTCATCCCAGGAACGCCACCTACAGCACACTCTTTCGCCATGTGCGCCTGGAGACCGGGCTGCTCGTCGGCGCCGTGATGTTCTTGCTCGGCGTGGTGGGGACGCTGGCCGCGGTCATTTCGTGGCGGTCGGCGGGGTTCGGTTCGCTCAACCCCTCGACGACGATGCGCGAGGTCATCCCGGCCGCCGTGTTGTTCACCCTCGGCGTGCAGACGATTTTCGCCAGCTTCTTCCTGAGCATCCTGGGCATCGACAACGAAGCCGACGGCGTGGTTTAGGAGCGCGTTCGCCCCAGATGTTCTGCGTTGTCGGTTCGGGTCCAGCCGGCGTCGCGTGCGCGCAGGCTCTGCTCAAGGCCGGCGAGAAGGTGACATTGCTGGACGCGGGCACCCAGCTCGAACCGGAGCGCGACGCGCGCCTCGCATCGCTGCGAGCAATTCCCCACCAGCAGTGGACCCCGGCGTCGCTGGCCTTCTTGCGCGACGGCGTCACCGTCACCGCCGGCGGCATCCCCATGAAGCGCGCGTATGGCTCGGATTTCCCTTTCCGGGAACCGGTGCCTCTTCCCATGGCGCACCACCGTGCAGAGGGCCAACCCTCCTACGCCCGAGGCGGCCTGAGCAATGTCTGGGGGGCGAGCGTCCTGCCGTTTCGAAGCCAGGACATGGGCGGGTGGCCGATCGGCATCGAGAACCTCGAGGCGCACTACCGCGCAGTGCTGAACGCGATGCCCCTGTCCGCGCGCGTGGATCGGCTGGGCCAGAAATTTCCTCTCTACCACGACCACCCGGCGGCGCTCCGGGAGAGCAGCCAGGCCGCGGCGCTGCTGCGTGACCTCGAGGCGGGGCACGCGGGGCTACTTGACCACGGCATCTGGTTCGGGACATCCCGCCTCGCCGTCCAGGGGAGCTCCAATGGGCGCCCCGGGTGCGTCTATTGCGCCCAGTGCATGTACGGCTGCCCTTTCGGCTACATCTACAACTCGGCCGACATGATCGACCGGCTTGGAGCCGACGGTGGTTTCGAATACCGCCCCGGCGTGCTGGCGGAAGAGGTGGCGGAGACGGGGGGCGGGGTCGTCGTGAAAGGTCGCGACCTGGACACGGGTGCACCGTTCGATATGCGGGCGGACCGCGTGTTTCTCGCCTGCGGCGTCTTCTCCACCGCGCGCGTGCTGCTCGCCTCTCTCGACGCGTACGGGAAGGCGGTCCACGCGCTCGACAACTGCTATTTCCTTTTTCCGCTGCTCCGTTATCGCGGCCAGAAAGAGGCGGCGCGTGAATCGCTGCACACCCTCGCCCAGGTTTTCCTGGAGATTGAAGACCCCACCATCGGTCCGCACACCACCCATCTCCAGGTGTACACGCACAACGAGCTGTTCCGAAAGCAGGTCCGCAACATGCTCGGGACCCTGGACGGGCCGCTCGGCCCGGTGGTCGAGCGCTTGCTCTTGACCCGCATGCTGCTGGTCCAGGGCTACCTCCACTCCGACCTCTCGCCCGGGATGACGCTGACGCTTGCCCGTGGTGAGAGCGGGGGACCCGCCGTTCTCGAGGTGGCCATCCAACCCAATCCGAGGACCCGTCCCGCCGTTTCGGCGGTGCTCCGGCGCCTGCGGGCGGAGCGCAGCTCCCTGCGGGCCATTCCTCTCGGCCAGGCGTTGAGGATCGGGGCGCCCGGCCGTGGCTTCCACACCGGCGGCACGTTTCCCATGCGCTCGTCCCCTGGCCCCTTCGAGACGGACACCATGGGGCGTCCTTTCGGCATGTCGCGCGTGCACGTCGTGGACGCCAGCGTGCTCCCAGCCCTTCCCGCCACCACCATCACGCTCAGCGTCATGGCGAACGCTCACCGGATCGGTTCGGAGGCCGCCGCTTGACGTCGTCTGAAAAGCGGGTGGCGATCACCGGCGCTTCGGGGTTCGTAGGGTCGCAGCTGGCCGAGCGCTTCGAACGAGCCGGTTGGCCGGTGGTCCGCTTCACCAGGGGCGCCGGCCAAGCCACGGATCTCACCATCCCTTTCCACCTGGGCGATGACGTCGATGCGGAGGTCTTTCGGTCAAGGCACGTCAGCGCGCTCGTCCATTGCGCGTACGACTTCCGGCCCGTGAGGTGGGACGACATCCGACGCGTGAACGTCGAGGGCTCGCGCCGGCTGATCGCCGCGACTGCCGCGGCCGGAGTGCCGCGGACCGTGGTCATCTCAACCATCAGCGCGTTTGTCGGGTGCCGCTCGCTGTATGGACGGGCCAAGCTCGAGATCGAGGCTGAGGCGGCGAGGTTCGGCGCTACGGTGGTGCGTCCCGGCCTGGTCTACGGCGACCTCGACTCGGCCGGCGGTGGCATGATCGGCAGCCTGCGGCGAAGCGCGCGCGGCGGGCTGGTGCCGCTGATCGACGGGGGCCGCCACCACCAGTACCTGGTCCACATCGACGACCTGTTCGATCTCGTGCGGCGGCTCTGCGCAGGCGATCTCATACCGCCGCAGCGGCCGGTGGTGGTCGCCTCCCCGCACGGCGTCACGATGCGCGAGCTGGTGGCCGGGCTGGCCCGCCGCCAGGGCACCCGGCCCAGGTTCGTCAGCGTCCCGTGGCGGGCGGTGTGGCTCGGCTTGAAGGGCGCTGAGACGGTGGGGCTGAGGCCGTCCTATCGAAGCGACAGCGTGGTCAGCCTCGTACATCAGGACCCGAATCCAGATTTCACGTCCCTGGGCGAGCTGGGCGTGAGCGTCCGCGAATTCGGCGACGAGCTGAGTCGCGCCGGCTAGTAGACCGGCGAGTCGATGGTCACAGCCTCGAGCCATTTGCGGCACGAGGTCAGGAATCGTGCCGCCTGCAGCCCATCGAGCACGCGGTGGTCGAACGAGAAGCAGAGATACATCATCGGCTTGACTCCGATCATCCAGTTGACCGCCATCGGACGCTCGACGATTGCCTCCATGGTCAGGATGCCGGCCTGCCCCGGATTGATGACGGAGTAGCTGAACAGCGTCCCGAACGTGCCCGAGTTGTTGACGGTGAAGGTCCCGCCGGAAAGGTCGTCGGCTTTGAGCTGCTTGTTCCGGGCGCGCATCGCGACGTCGTTGATGGCGCGCGCGAGACCGGCGATCGAAAATCCGTCCGCGCGGCGGATCACGGGTACCACGAGCGTGTCCTCGAGCCCCACCGACACGCCGACGTTGATGTCGCGGTGCACGATGAGCTCCGTCTCGTTGAAGGTCGCGTTCACCCCGGGGTGCTCGCGCAGCGCGGAAACGGTCGCCGCGATCACATACGGCAGGTAGGTCAGCGAGAATCCCTCCTGCTTCTGGAACGCGGCCTTGTTGGCGCTGCGGTTGGCGACCACGCCCGACATGTCCGCCTCCTGCGTCTGCCACGCGTGCGGGATGGTGCTCTTCGAGCGCGTCATGTTCTCCGCGATCAGGCGGCGTACCCGGGTGAGCGGCACGACCTGGTCGCCTTCGCCGGGCTTGGCGGCCAATGGCGCGGCCGGGGCGGACGGGGCGGACTGCGCCCGGGCGGCGAACTCCTGCACGTCCTTCTTCGTCACGCGGCCGCCCATCCCCGTCCCGCTCACCCTGGACAGGTCGACCTTCAGCTCGGAGGCGACCATCTGCACGGCCGGCGAATAGCGGTGCGCGTCGCCCGTCTCACCTCCCG
>JBAUTF010000095.1:0-10427 GCA_049582065.1 Candidatus Dormiibacterota bacterium
GACACCATCGCCGCCTACAAGTCGGTCTGGAGGGCTGGGATAATCGCCTCGCCGTGAGTAGAGTCGCTGTCATCGGCGCCGGCTATGTTGGCCTCACGACTGCGGCGTGCCTCGCCGACCTCGGAAACGCTGTGACCGTAGTTGATATCAACCACGAGAGGATCGCCCAGCTCAGGGGCCACCGCGTCCCCTTCTATGAGCCTGGGTTGAGCGAGCTCGTCGAGCGCAACGCCAGGGCCGGGCGGCTCAAGTTCACGACCGCCTATGAGGACGCCGTGCCCGGCGCCGAGTACGCGATCATCGCGGTCAGCACACCGGAGGGTGAGGGCGGGGAGGCGGACCTTTCGTACGTGGAGGCGGCGGCGAACTCGATCGCCGATGCCATGGATGGGCCGCTCGTGGTGGTCAACAAGTCGACGGTGCCGCCGCTGACCGGTGACATGGTCGCCAACGTGTTGAAGAAACGAAACGCCACTCACGCCGCGGCAGTGGTCTCCAACCCCGAGTTCCTCCGGGAAGGTTCGGCGATCCAGGACTTCATGCACCCCGACCGCGTGGTCGTGGGCAGCCATGACCGCAAGGCGGCTGAGAAGGTGGCCGCCCTTTACGAACCTCTCGAGGCGCCGATCTTGATCACGCCCAACATCTATACGGCCGAGATGGTCAAGTACGCGTCCAATGCATTTCTCGCCGCACGCATCTCGTTCATCAACGAGATCGCTCGCATCTGCGAGCGGGTGGATGCGGACGCCAAGCTCGTTGCGGAGGGGATGGGCCTCGACAAGCGGATCGGCCCAAGCTTCCTCGAGGCCGGCATCGGTTACGGCGGTTCGTGCTTTCCTAAGGATGTCGCGGCCCTGGCCGCCCTCGCCGAGAGGTTCGATTACCACCCCGAGCTCCTCCATGCCGTGATGGACATCAACCGTGACCAGCGCATGCTCGCTATCGACAAGCTGCGCGAGTGCCTGGACGAGCTGCCCGGCAAGGTGGTGGGGCTGCTCGGCCTGGCTTTCAAGCCGAACACCGACGACCTTCGCGAGGCGCCCAGCCTCGACATCGCGAAGGTGCTGCTGGCGGCCGGCGCCCATGTGCGCGCCTACGACCCGGCTGCGATGGAACGGATGAGGGCTTTGCTGCCCGACCTCGAGTACATGGCCGATGCCTACCAGGTTGCGGCCGGCGCCGACGCCCTGGTGGTGGTCACCGAGTGGAACGAGTTCCGCCACCTCGACCTGCCGCGCCTGAAGGGGTCGATGCGCAGGCCGGTCGTCGTCGACGGCCGCAACATCTACGACCCGGCGATCATGCGGGGCCTCGGGTTCACCTACCGAGGTATCGGCCGCGAGTAACGCCGGCAAGCTGAGGGCGGTGGTGTCGGGCGGTGCCGGGTTCATCGGATCGCACCTGTGCGAAGCGCTCCTGGACCGCGGCATCGCCGTGCTGGCGCTCGACAACTTCATCACCGGGTCGCGCGAGAACCTGCGGTCGTTCGAGAGCCACCCCGACTTCGAGTTCAGGCAGATGGACGTAAACCACGGCATCTTCATCGGCGGTGATGTGCGGTACGTGCTGCACTTCGCGTCTCCGGCATCGCCTCCTCAGTACGACGCCAACCCCATCCACACCCTGAAGGTCGGCACGTTGGGGACCATGAACATGCTCGGCCTCGCGCGCGCCAAGAATGCGACCTTTCTCCTCGCGTCCACCTCAGAGGTGTACGGCGACCCGCTCGTCCACCCGCAGCGCGAGGACTACTGGGGCAATGTCAACCCGATCGGCCCTCGCGGGTGCTATGACGAGGCGAAGAGGTGCGCGGAGGCGTTCGCGATGGCCTACCGACGCAGCCACGACGTCGATACGCGGATCGTGCGCATCTTCAACACCCATGGTCCGCGCATGCAGGTCTCGGACGGCCGCGCGGTCCCCAACTTCATGGCCCAGGCGATCCGGGGTGAGCCGCTCACCGTCTACGGGGACGGCTCGCAGACGCGCAGCCTGTGCTACGTGAGCGACCTCGTGCGCGGAGTGCTCGCGAACCTTGAGCTGGGAGACGAGATGCCGGTGAATCTCGGCCACCCGCACGAGGTCACGGTGCTCCAGCTTGCGGAGACGATCATCGAGCTTGCGGGATCACGCAGCAAGATCGAGCACCGCGAGCTGCCGGTCGACGATCCCAGACAGCGTCAGCCCGACATCACCCGGGCGCGCACGAAGCTGGGCTGGCAGCCGGAGGTCGGCCTCGAGGACGGGCTGGGCCGGACTCTCGAGTACTTCCGGTCGGTGCTCTGATCGACCGGTGAGCACGCCCGACGAGCTGAAGAAGTACGTCCGCGACGTGCCAGGCTATCCGCAGCCGGGAATCGTCTTTCGGGACATCACGCCCCTTCTGGCCGACAAACGGATCTTTGGGGAGGTCGTCGATCTGATGTCGAGAGCGTGGTCCTACCGCAGGCCCGACCTCGTGGCCGCCATCGAGGCCCGCGGTTTCATCCCAGGCGCGGCGGTCGCGGTCCTTCTCGGCGCCGGCTTCGTGCCCATTCGCAAGCTCGGCAAGCTCCCCTGGAAGACGATCGAAGAGGCGTACCAGCTGGAGTACGGGAGCGACCAGCTGCAGATCCACTCCGACGCCGTCAAGCCGGGTCAGAAGGTCCTGATCGTGGATGATGTACTGGCGACCGGCGGCACGGCCGCCGCCGCCATCAGACTCGTCCGCAAGCTCGGTGGAGACGTGATCGGCGTCCAGGTGCTGATCGAGCTCGAGGCCCTGGGTGGCCGCCGGCGTCTGAGCGGAGTCGAGGTCGTCAGCGAGATTGTCTATTAGGAGAGCGATTTGAAAGTCAGTTCCCAAGGTAGCGATGTAAAAGACGCCAAGCTGGCAGCGCAGGGCCAGGACCTGATCGATTGGGCCGCGCGCGAGATGCCGGTGCTGACGTTGATCACGGCTCGGTTCCTGAAGGAGCAGCCGCTCAAAGGGCTTCGCCTGGCCGCGTGCCTCCACGTGACGAGCGAGACCGCCAATCTGATGCTCGCGCTCAAGGCGGGAGGCGCCGACATCGCCCTGTGCGCGTCGAACCCGCTTTCGACCAACGACGCGGTCGCTGCCGCCCTCGCGTCGCAGCATGCCATCAAGACGTACGCGATCCGTGGCGAAGACAACGACACTTACTACGAGCACATACAGGCGGCCCTCGACCACCGGCCGTCGCTGACGATGGACGACGGGGCAGACCTGGTCTCCGTGCTGCACAAGTCACGCCAGTCGCAGCTCAGCGAGGTCATCGGCGGCACCGAGGAGACCACCACGGGCGTGATCCGGCTCCGCGCAATGGCCGACCACGGGGTGTTGCGCTACCCGATCGTCGCGGTGAATGAGGCAGACACGAAGCACATGTTCGACAACCGGTACGGCACCGGTCAGTCCACGATCGACGGGATCATCCGCTCGACCAACGTCCTGCTCGCTGGCAAGACATTCGTCATCGCCGGTTACGGCTGGGTCGGGCGAGGCCTGGCGTCTCGGGCCAAAGGCCACGGCGCCGACGTCGTCATCACGGAGATCGATTCGGTGAAGGCGCTCGAGGCGGCGATGGACGGTTTCCGCGTCATGAAGATGGAAGAAGCGGCTCGCCACGGCGACATCTTCGTCACGGTCACCGGCGATGTGAACGTGCTCGACCGGCACCACTTCGAGGTCATGAAGGACGGCGCGATCCTCGCGAATTCCGGGCACTTCAACTCCGAGATCAACCTCAAAGCCCTGGACGAGCTCGCGACCGGTGTGAGGCAGGTGCGGCCATCCGTCCAGGAGTACCGCCTGGCGGACGGCAGGAGGCTGCACGTCCTGGGCGAAGGGCGTCTGATCAACCTCGCGGGCGCCGAGGGGCACCCCGCCGCGGTGATGGACATGAGCTTTGCCAACCAGGCCCTGTGCGCCGAATACGTGGCCAAGAACGCGAAGAATCTGGAGAACAGGGTGTACGACGTCCCCGAGGAGATCGACGCCGAGGTGGCGAGGCTCAAGCTCCACGCCATGGGCATCGAGATCGACACGCTGACGGAGGAGCAGAAGCGCTACCTCTCGTCATGGGAAGAAGGAACCTAACCCGGCCCACCTCCGGCCTCGCCGATGCCCTCCCGGCGCTGTGGGGAGGGGCGTAGCGGGATGTTCGCGGCTCGGCGCACCTGGGTGCTGGGCGGGGGCGGCGCAAGGGGCGCCGCGCAGGTCGGCGTCCTCCAGGCGCTCTTCGAGGCGGGCGTGGAGGCGCCGGTCGCCATCATCGGGACCAGCGTCGGCGCGCTGAACGGCAGCGCCCTGGCGGCGTACCCGTCGCTCGCCGGCGCCATGATGCTGCGCGAGGTCTGGCTGTCCCGCCAGGCAGCGACCGTATTCCAGACGCATCCGCTCGGCGTCATCCTTTCCGGGATCCGCCGCAACGTGCAGAGCGCGCTGCCGCAGGAGAATGTGCTCAGGCTGATCGAGCGGGCGCAGGCTCTCACCGGGATCACCACATTCGAGCAGCTGAGGATTCCGCTGGCCGTCGTCGCCACCGACCTCAACGCCGGCAAGCCTGCCGTGTTCCGCTCTGGCCCCCTCACGCCCGCGCTGCTCGCGTCGACCGCCATCCCGGGACTCTTCCCCGCGGTCCGCATCAAAGATCGCGAGCACCTCGACGGCGGGGTGGTCGACAACACGCCCCTCGACACCGCCATCGCCGACGGGGCCAAGAATCTACTCGTGATAAGCCTGATGGCCGGTGGAGAGCTGGAGGCCGCGCCGACGAGCCTTCCCGAGCTCATCGCGCGCACGCTCCAGCTGTCGCTCCACCACCAGATGCTGAGCGACTACGAGCGCCTGAGGGACCTCGCGCGGATCGTCGTCCTGTGCCCGATCACGGCGCCCACAGCGACGTGGGAGATGAAGCGCAGCCATGTCGAGGCGGTCATCGACTCCTCTCGTTCGGCGGCAGCGGCTCTGTTGCGCGCGCGCGGCTCGAAGCTCTTCCGGCACTCCGGCATCCACCACCTCGCTCTACGGTAGGATTCGGCCGTCCCGGAGGGGGATGAAAGCCCCACGGGCTCAGAGGCTTCGCAACGAGCTCGCGGGGACCCCAGTCAACCTGGCGCTTGGGGCTGCGCCCGATCGAGGGCGCGTCCTTGCCGGCGCGGGAGATTCGAAGGAGGACCCGATGTCGTCTTCAGTTTTCACGTCCGAGTCCGTCACCGAAGGACACCCCGACAAGCTCGCCGATCAGATCTCGGACGCCATCCTCGATTCGATCCTGGCCAAGGACCCGCTGGCCCGCGTGGCCTGTGAAGCAATCGTCACGACCGGCCTGGTGATAGTGGTCGGTGAGATCACGACCGACTGTTATGTCGACATCCCCAGGATCATCCGGCAGACCGTGCGCGAGGTCGGCTACACACGCGCCAAATACGGATTCGACGCGGAGACCTGCGGTGTCGTCACGAGCATCGACGAGCAATCGCCCGACATCGCGCAGGGGGTGGACGTTGGCGGCGCTGGTGACTCGGGAATGATGTTCGGCTTCGCCTGCGACGAGACGCCGGAGCTCATGCCCCTGCCGATCACGCTCGCGCACAGGCTGGCTCGGCGGCTGGCCGAGGTCAGGCGCAACAAGACGCTCAGCTACCTGCGGCCGGACGGGAAAGTGCAGGTGACGGTTCGCTACGGCGAGGACGGCAAGCCGGTCGGCGTGGAGAATGTCGTGGTTTCGACGCAACACCACGACGAGATCGACATCGAACAGCTCCGGTCCGACATCACCGAGCACGTCATCGAGGCGGTTATCCCGGCGGAGCTGCGCAACGGCGGAGTCCGGTCCTTCATCAACCCGACGGGTCGCTTCGTCGTCGGCGGCCCCGTCGCGGACGCCGGGCTCACCGGCCGCAAGATCATGGTCGACACGTACGGCGGCTACGCCCGCCATGGAGGCGGCTGCTTCTCGGGCAAGGACCCGACCAAGGTCGATCGAGCCGGCGCCTACGGGGCGCGCTACGTGGCGAAGAACATCGTGGCGGCCGGTCTCGCGGCCAAATGCGAGGTTCAGATCTCGTACGCGATCGGCGTCGTCAAGCCGGTGGCGGTTCGCATCGACACGTTCGGCACGGGCCAAGCATCGGAGTCGGCAATCTCCGCCGCCGTGACGAAGCTGTTCGACCTCAGTCCGCTCGGCATCATCAAAGAGCTCAACCTGAGGCGCCCGTTATTTCGGCAGACCGCCGTGTACGGGCACTTCGGCCGAACCGACATCGACGTTCCGTGGGAGTCGACCGCGCGCGCTAAAGAGCTGGCCGAAGAGCTGAGATGACCCGAACGGTCGCCGTGATTCCGGCAGGCGGCGCGGGCACTCGCCTGTGGCCGCGTTCGCGTCGCTCGACACCCAAGCACGCGCTTCCGCTGGGCGGCGGCGGTCGCCCCCTGCTCCGTGACACATACGACCGGGTGTGCGGCCTGGCCGATGAGGTATTCATTGTGACCGAGCTCGGCCAGGTCCAGATCATCCAGTCGGTGCTGCCCGAGATCGACATGAAACACGTGATCATCGAGCCGGTGGCGAGGGGCACGACGAATGCTTACGGCCTTGCCGTGCTAACGATCGCTGACCAGGGTCCTGAAACCGTTATGGTCGCCATGGCGTCCGACCACATCGTGCGCGGCCGCCCCGCCGTGACGCGTGCCGTCCGCACCGCGGTTCGCGCGGCGGCGACGACGGAGAGCCTGGTCGCGTTCGGGCTCAAGCCCACGTTTCCGTCGACCGGCCTCGGCTACATCCATGCGCCGCGTCGCGGTCCGGCCGGCACGCGCCGCGTCGAGAGCTTCACCGAGAAGCCCGACCTCTTGACCGCGAGAAAGTTCTTGAAGGCCGGCGGCTATTACTGGAACCTCGCCTGGTTTGCGTGGCGTGTCGACGTCTTCCTGGAGGAGCTATCGCGCCATGCCCCTCGCCATCTGGCCGGGCTCAAGAAGGTCGTCGCCGCGCGCCGAGCGGGTCATGAGGAGGAGGCCGCCGAGCTCTACCGGCGCCTTCCCGTCGAGGTTATCGACCGCAGCGTCATGGAGAAGACCGACCGCCTGCTCCTGGTCCCGGCAGAATTCGACTGGGCGGACATCGGCAACTGGGCCGAGCTGGGCGATCGCGTCCGGGCCGACGCTCACGGCAACTCTGTGGAGGGCGAGTCGGTCCTCGTGGACACCACTGGCACCCTGGTTTTCGGCGGTCGCAGGCTGGTGGCCGCGATCGGCCTCGAGGACATGATCATCGTCGACACCGACGACGCTCTGCTCGTGTGTCCCCGCTCTCGGGCGCAGGACGTGCGCAAGGTCGTCGAGGCCCTCAGGCGGGCCCGCAAGACCCGTTACCTTTAAAAGTCCGTTGACGCAACAGATCAAGTTCGGGACGGACGGTTGGCGCGGGATCATCGCCGACGACTTCACGTACGGCAATGTGCGCCGCGTGGCCCAGGCCACGGCGCAGTACATGCGGTCGCGCTCCAGCGAGCCCCTCGCCATCGTGGGCTACGACTGCCGGTTCGCTTCGGAGGATTTTGCTCGGGCGGTGGCGGAGGTCTTCGCCTCCAACGGGATCAGGACGCTCGTGTTCGACCGTCCTTCTCCGACCCAGGTCGCGTCCTGGACTGTGATCGACCGCAAGGCGACCGGCGCCGCGGTCATCACGGCGAGCCACAACCCGTACCAGTTCAACGGGTTCAAGTACAAGACCGAGACCGGAAGCGCCGTGCCGTCCGATGTGATCGCCGAGCTAGAACGCAACATCGAGGCGTTGCCGGAAGTCGCGCCGCCCAACCCGAGAGCGATCCACGGCCTGGTGTCGGCCTACGACCCGCGGCCGGCGTATTACGCCCAGATCGCCCGCATGGTCGAGGTCGACGCGATCAAGGAAGCGAGCCTCCGCGTCGTCCACGAGTGCATGTATGGATCGGGCTATGGATACATCGCGGACATGGTCGGCGGCGGACGCACGACGGTGACCGAGCTGCACAACCAGCGCAATCCGCTTTTCGGAGGCATCAACCCCGAGCCGATCCGGCCCAACATCGACTCCACGCTCGCGTTCATGAAAGTTGGCGGCCAGGACCTCTGCATATGCACCGACGGCGATGCCGACCGGGTGGGCATCATCGACGAGACCGGCCGTTTCATCAACCAGCTGCAGGTGTTCGCACTGCTGATGCTCTACCTCTTCGAGGTCAGGGGCATGCGCGGCCCGGTCGTCAAGACCGTGAACATGACTGCAATGGTCGACAAGCTCGGAGCCGAGTTCGGGTGCAGGGTCTACGAGGTGCCGGTTGGCTTCAAGAACATCGCCCCCAAGATGATCGAGAGCGAAGCGGTCCTCGGAGGAGAGGAGTCGGGTGGCTTTGCGGTGCGCGGCCACATACCCGAGCGGGACGGCATCCTGGTCGGCCTGCTCTTCGCGGACATGATGGTGAAGTCGGGCAAGCCTATCTCGCAGATCCTGGCCGACCTCGAGCAGCGAGTCGGGCCGCATGCGTACGCGCGCCACGACATCCACCTAACGCGAGAGACGTACGACGCCGACCGCAAGCGCATCCTCGAAACGCTGGAGAACAACGAGCCTCAGGAGGTGGCCGGCGTCAGGGTGCAGCGGGTCCGAGCAGACGACGGGTTCAAGTTCTATCTCGAGGATGGGAGCTGGGTGCTGCTGCGGGCGAGCGGCACCGAACCCCTGATCCGGGTCTACTCCGAAGCCGCCGACAGCGAAGGGGTCGAGGCGCGCCTCGGCGCTCTCGAAGACATCGTCGGCATCAGGATGCATGCAGCGTCCTGAGCTCGGACGGGTCGAGAGCTCAAGGGTCGACAAGCCCTGGGGGTACGAGCTCCGCTGGGCGACCACCGATCAGTACGTGGGCAAGATCTTGCACGTCAACCAGGGCGAGGCCCTGTCGCTCCAGTACCACGAGCACAAAGATGAGTATCAGTACATCGTCAAGGGCGTCATCGACATGGAGCTGGGCGGCCCGGACGGCAGGCTGGCCACTCACCGGATGATCGCCGGCGACACTCTGCACATCAGACCGGGCACTCGCCACAGGATGACCGCGGTCGAGGACACCGACATCTTCGAAGTGTCGACTTCCGAGATCGACGACGTCGTCCGCCTGGAAGATCGATACGGGCGCGCTGGAACGTGATGAGCTCGATCTATAGACTTCCACGGGTCAGATGAAGGTTCCCCCGGCGCTGGTCGACAAGGTCGACCAGCCCACGACGTCGGCCCGGTCGGAACGCGATCGGGGCTTCCTGATCTTCGCCGCGGTGGTCCTGGTGGCGATCGCGCTGGGCTTCAAGTCGGAGCTGCTGGGCCAGGGCCAGGTGTGGGCTCTGGCGCTGGGCCTGGTCGTGATTGCGGCGCCGGCGCTCCTCGGCTACCTCCGGGGCGCGGAGGAGTTTCCACGGATCGAGCATTACATCCCCGTTGCGCTCGGGGCGCTGACACTTGCGGGGCTTTCGGTCCTGGTGCCCGAGCTGTGGAAGTACCTGGTGCTGACGGCGGCCTTCGGCGCCGGATTCATCATTGCGGCCCGACTCGACTACCTGCGCCTGCGAGACGCGGAGAAGCGCGGCCATGTCGTGCTGCAGGAGGCCATCCTCGTGCTCGTCCTCGCGGGCGCGTACCTCGTGGTGGTGACCCTGCCGTTCAACCCGATCCTGCGCCTGCTGTGGATCTTCACCATCACGTTTCTAGCGTCGTTTCGCAGCTTCCGGATCAACGGAAGCGCCGTTGCGCCGCGCCGCGCGTTCATCTTCGCGCTGTTCGTCGCCCAGGTCGTCACGTTCCTGGCCTGGGCGATCACCGCCCTTTCGTTGTACCTCGTCGTCAACGAGGGCACGTTCGCTGTGATGCTGATGTTCGCGTGGTACATCAACAGGGGCCTGGTCCGCCATACCGTGGAGGACAGCTTCACGCGCAACGTGGTCCTCGAGTACGGCGCCTTCGCGGTGGTGCTGATCTACCTGTTCGTTTCGTCGTACCAACCGGCCCGCTAAGCCACGCCAACGCGGCGTCGGCACCGGTTCATCCCGGCCGCGACTTAGCTTCCAAGACACCGGCGAGGCAAATAGTAATCACTCAAACAGACCTCGCGAGGAAGGTGAGCCGGGCCGCGAATCCGGCCGCGTCGAGGTTGGGATTCAATAACCGAAACAGCGGCCGTTGAGCGGGCGGACGCAATCAGCAGGTCCCATCCTGCTCGCGCCTGGAGCGTTGCGGAAACCGCGGATGTTTCCGCTCTACCTTTACATGCCCAAGTAGGCTTTCTGGACTCCCTCTGACGCCAGGAGCTCGTGACCAGTTCCCGTCTGCACGATCGAGCCCGTCTCCAGCACGTAGGCCCGGTTCGCGACCTCCAGCGCCTTGTTCGCG
>JBAUTF010000096.1:0-5195 GCA_049582065.1 Candidatus Dormiibacterota bacterium
GCGTACGTCTTGGAGCGCGTAGAGCCGTCTGTCGAGGTCCGAAGGAGGCCGAGATGATTTACCGAAACAGACTGCGCGGTGCCGATGAGACTCAGGAGGTCCGGGTCAGGTTGACTGCGATGGCTGAGGCCCTCGAGCAACGACAGGACGTGTTGGCTGCCGCGTGGGACTCTGTCCGCGAAGAGGTCGTCGACGAGGCGGACCGCGCCCTTCAGGTTTCCGATGCGCGCTTCAGCGTCGCCCTCGATTCGGCCATAAGTGAGGCGCGAGCCAGCATCGCTCATGCTCTCGCCATCCTCGACGCGGGCGGATACGGCTTATGCGAGGACTGCGGATCGCCGATCAGCGAGGCCCGGCTTTCGTTTCGACCCGAGTCCACCCGCTGTCTTCACTGTCAAGATTTGGCGGACAGGAGAGGTGGTGCCGCCCTGGCGATCGTCGATCGAATCGAATTGACGAACCGGCCACGTCTCGTCTCGCGCCTCGACAGCGATGAAGGGCGGATCGTCCAGCTCAATCCACTCTCACACAGGCATCCCGCCTGAGCGCTATAGACGTGGCGAAGGCTTAAGTTCGTTTGCTTCTGGCCGCGACCTGGCCGGCGTCGCGTTCGACGTCGTTGATGAAACCGATCAGACCCTCGAAGTAGGTCTTCTGGTCGTCGTACATCGCCATATGGGATCCACTTGGGCAAAGGTGGAAGCGGCCTTTGGGGATGCGTCCAGCAATCATTTCCATGTGCTTCGGATCCATGGTGTCATGGGTTGCTCCGATGACCAGGGTGGGCACGTTGATCCGGTCCAGGTCCCCCGTACGATCCCAGTCGGCCAGCTTGCCGCTTGCTCCGAGCTCGCTCGGCCCCTGCATCAACACGTAAAGCGGATAGTTGAGCTTGGCGAACGCGCGATTCACCGGATCGGGCCACCTGTCCGCAGGCATCCGCAACACGTGGTGCACATAGTGATGCTGAACCATCAGTTCCATGTAGCGGGGTTGGGTGAACTCTCCAGTCGCCTCCATACGCTCGATCTCAGCCAGCGCTACCGGATCCATACCGGGCTTGAGTACTTTGTTTGCGTACTCGTTATAAGCCGGGATGCTGGCCATCATGTTTGAGATCACCAGGCCCTTCATGGAATGCTGGAAACGGAGCGCGTACTCGATTGCGAGCAGGCCGCCCCATGAATGTCCCACCAGGTAAAAGTTGTCGCGGTTCAGTTGGAGCGCCTTGCGCACCTGTTCGACCTCATCGACGAATCTCTCCGTCTCCCACAAGTCGGGATCGTCCGGCTGGTCGCTGTAGGCGGAGCCCAGTTGGTCGTAGTAGTAGTACTCGATGCCGGCTGAAGGGAGATAGGAATCGCAAGCTTCCCAATACTCGTGAGTCGCGGCTGGCCCCCCATGCAGAAGCAGCACCTTGGTTTTCGGGTTATTGCCAACACGCTTGGTCCAGACCTTGAAGTTGCCTTTAGGGGTCTGTATCGGGATCATCTTGACGCCGCCGCTGAGCACGTCGTCGCGGCCGGAGGAGTCCAGATACCGAGTCTCAGCCGCTATCAAACGTGCCTCCTTTCGTCAGCTTCGGTTTGCGGCGACGATAGCACGGCTCAGCTACTGATTCAGCTCACGCTGTTCACCTGAAGCCACTGACCGATTGGAACTGTCTCTCTCAAGCGAGAGTACTTAACTCATTTCGTTGGTGCGGAAACCATTGGTGCCCGAGGCCTGGAATCGGCCGCTCGCAATTGACGTCATACCCAACGTCCATTAGATGGCAATGCCACCGATCGCGGATTCTACGGCCAGACGGTGACCGCGACTCCGGGTTGGCTGCGTACGGGAAACGGACCTGGCTCATCGCGAGAGAATTTCCGCTCGACCCCGCCACGGCTGTAAGCCGCAAGGCGCTCTTCAATCGGCCAATCCACGCGCCGAACTTCGACTGAGATCGCCGAATTGAGGTTGACGATCGTGTACGCCGGACGAGCGTCGGCATCATTGGAGCCGCTGACCGCCCCCACGCTCAGCAGAACGGCACTCCCAACTCTGCGCTGGTACGGCGTATGAATGTGACCGTAGACAAGAAGACGCCCGTGGCCTTCCAGAACCATCCGCTTGGCGATCTCCTCGTCGGCGTCCGGGAGGACGACGTCCTCAGTGCTCCACGGCGTGGCGTGAACAAGCACCACCGTTCCAAAAGCGAATGGGCCGCGCTCGAGGCGCATCGGGAGCGAGCGGAGATATTCAATCCGCTCGGAGCCAAGTCGACTGACCGACCACTCCGCATGTGCCGCCACGGCATCCGGCAGGACGCCATGCGCTGCCTCAGATTCACGCAACGCCTCTCTAGCTGAGAGGCCATCCGCAATTCGAACCAACAAGTCATCACCGTTACCCCGGACTGATGACCAGCCACGCCCCCGGATCTCGTCGACGACTTCCGAGGGCTGCGCTCCCCCCTGAGCCAGGTCTCCGCCGACGAGCACTTCATCAACAGACTCAGCTCCATCGAGGTCGGCGATCACCTTGTCAAGAGCTACGAGGTCGCCGTGGGGGTCAGAGATGAACGCGATTCTCACGCGAGTTGGACATCCAGAGCTTCTGCCGCACGAGCCGATGTCCGGCGGCGCTTCAATTCCTTGCGGGGCAACTGCATTCCAATCGTGTTTGTCCTCAGCAAGATTCCCCCGCACAGCCTAGTCGCGAAATTCAGCCTGCTCCGAAATACAAAGCCGGCCCTGGCCTGCCCACCCCTTGCATACGGGGCGTTGAAAGACCAACCTGATGAGCTCATGGTTGATGCCTCCATCGAGTATTACGACCGGCGCGCCGATGAGTACGACGCCACGAGTTGGGAGCATCCGGGCGGTGACGCTGGTGTGGCCGCGCGTGTCCGCGATGTGCTGAGTGCTCTTCCCAACATCAAAACAATTGACGTCGGCTGCGGCACGGGCTACGTGAGTCGCTGGTTGCCCGGGCAACTCACATTGATGGATGCGAGTTCCGCCATGCTCTTGATCGCCAGGCGCCGGTTGCCTGGTGCCGACCTCGTTCGCTCAAAGGCCCCCTCACTCCCTTTTGCGGACCACTCTTTTGGCCGAGCGTTCGCCGGCAATCTGTTCGGTCATCTGGCATCATTCGAACGCTCGGAGCTGGCCAGGGAGATGCGCCGCGTCGCAGCCGAGCTGGTCGTGCTTGAGCAACTCTCCGTCTCCGGCTCTTTCAGCGAGGGTCCTGAGGAGCGCACGCTCGTCGACGGATCGAAGTTCACGATCCACAAGTGCTACTTCACCGTTGACAGGTTGCTCGAAGAACTGGGCGGCGAGATCCTGATGGGCGGGCCCGGCTTCGCGATCATTCGCCATGGGCCCTAGTGCGACCGCGTATGTATGCCAGCTACCAGCAGGGTCTGACGTTACGGCAGAACGAGCGGCTTGGGGCCTTAGCCGCTTCCCCACTTGCGGGACGGGCTCAGGCGATCGATCGCAATTGTGAAGATCTCGCGCGGTGTCCGCCGTTGGTAGGCCGCTCCGGTGTATTTCTGCGCCATCCGGTCGATGAACGCGAGATTGTCATCCGGCCGGATATCGATGACCCGGCCACTGACCGAAACCCAGTGCCACGGATTCTTGGTGCTGACGACCGAGACGGCCACCTGATCGCGCTCGCGAAGTGACTGCCCCTTGCGAGATCCCACGGGTGAGCTGACCAGCATGTGGTCACCGTCAAGAGCCACCCACATAGGGAACGTCACGATCTGGCCTTTTCGGTTCAGGTATGAGACGTGCGCCAGAGCAGGCTCGTCGAAGAGGTCGCGCAGCTCATCCGGGATCGTCTTAGCGGGCATGCTCACTCCTCAGACCGCTTGTTATCGCGTCAACCAGCGTATCACCGCTCCACGGCTGCGCCAGCACTGGCGTACGGGTCTGCAAATGCCCCAACGCTTGCGATAGGAACACGCTGTCAGCGACCGTCCACGTCAACTCGGTCTGTGCCGCTGATGCTTCAAGCGCTGGCAGTTCAAGCTCGCCAACGGCTCGCCTCAGCTCCGTTTATTCCACCCGGATCGCTTAGTCTGCTCCCATGGCGGAGGTCGAGCTCACGAGCACCAGCCTCGTGATTCATATTCGCGGCGTGGACCGTTTCTTTGCGATGAAGAGCCAGCTCGAGGTGCCCTTGCAGCACATCGCTTCGGTCGATTCCGCCGCGGACGAAGCACGTCGAGTCTGGCACGGCCTACGCATGGGCGGCACCAACGTCCCGAGCGTCATCACAGCAGGACGCTTCGTCGAGCACGGAGAGTGGGCGTTCTGGGACGTGCACGATCCACAGAGCGCGATCGCGATTCATCTACGAGACGAGAGCTACGCAAAGTTGATCGTCGGGGTCGACGACCCAGCGGCCACGAGTGAGGCCATCAGGGCGGCAATACGGCGACTCTGATTTACCGCATGCCACGCGATGCCTGCTCATCCTGCACGCAGCGAGTAGTGAGATGAAAACCAGTTAGGCGGCCGAGCAGAGCTCAGTCGTAGAGAAGCGTTCCCCACTCCTCGCCCTCGAGGTCGAGGTCGAGGTGCTTGAGTGGACCGATCCCCCGGACCGTCAAGCCGAATCGTGCAGGCAGCCTGGCGGCCGCCCTGCGATCAATTAAGAATTTGGTGCCGTCATCCATGACGCCCGACGCATAGTGATCCAGATCGTCGTCCTGAGACAGTCTGCGAACCTTTACCTCGCATATCTTGCCGCCCCCGCAACACCGGTGGATGTCGTAGGCAATGACTCGCGGCCCGTCCGCTGGATGCAGGTTCAACCACTCACGCGCGCTGATGTCGGCCTGCAACTGAAAGTCCCTCGTGGCCGACATGGAGCCGATTATCCCTCGACCGCCTCGACTTTGCGTCATGCCAGAAGGCGGCCTCGATCCCTTGCGCTAGCATCCCAGTCTGTCGGCGAGGTCCAGGAAACTCGTCGCCTGCACATCAGCGTGCGGATCGGGCAGGAGATCCGCGCCTCCCGATGGTCCTTTCTCCAGAGGCCTCTCGACGAACGCGGCACGAAGGCCCGCGGCCTGGGCGGCCCGCAGGTCACCCTTGTGCGCCGCCACCATCATCACCTGGGAAGGCTCGAGGCCCAGCGCCGAAGCGGCGCCCAGATACACCTCCGGGTCGGGCTTGTAATGGCCGAAGTCTTCC
>JBAUTF010000097.1:0-23809 GCA_049582065.1 Candidatus Dormiibacterota bacterium
TCGACGCGCGGGACCTTTTTGGCCCTTTCGCGCAGGACGGGGTGTTCGAAGGTGAGGATGGGTCGTACGGCCACGAATTCGATTTTACCCGCGACCCGGGCGGCCCAATCTTCTTAGGCCAACCAGCGCGAATTTCGCATGACGTCACGACCATCCAGCTCGTCGTATCCCCTGTAGGCCTGGATCCGCACAGGCTCGAGCCGGAAGAAAACCCAACCCTCACCCACCTCACGCGGATCCCAACCGACCGCAGCAGCGAAGCCGCCGGCGAGCTCGGACGCTTCGGAGGCAGGGCGGCCGTCGGTCCCCCGCGCGTCGATCACGATCACGTCGTCGGGCGCGCCGAGCGCCAGGCGGGCCGTGGGGTTGGAGGCAAGGTTGCGGGCTGTGCGGCTGGTCCCCACCGTGGCGATGACCACGCCCGAGCCATCCCACCACGCCGATACGGCGATCAGGTGAGGGCGCCCGCCCAGGTCGGCGGTGGCGATCCAGAGGTCTTTCTGGCGCCCGAGGGCGGCCAGCACGTCGGCTTTCCTGGTTTCGAGCGTCCGCGAGAAAGTCACCGCTCAATTCTCCTGCACCTCCCCATCCGGCGCTGTGCGCGCCACCTTCCCCGCCAGCGGGGAAGTCCCTTGATCGATCTATGTCACTGGATCCACGTCATAGCTCCAGCTCTTGCCTCGCGGCGCGAGATGCCTCGCGCGATCCAGGCCGTCGCCCTTCAGCGTGACCTGCCACCGGTATTCACCGCGCAGCCGGTGGATGAACGCGGGTGACGGACCCATGACGCGGATGCCTTCGGTCCCCTCTTTCAACAATCCCGACGCGATTGCCTCGGCCGCCTCACGCGCAGAAGCGGCCGCCCGACCGTCGTCCGGGTCGGTGCGGGTCAGGACCGCAAGCTCCGCGAACGGCGGGAACGAGAACGCTTTTCGAGACGGCAGCTCGGCGACGTAGAAGCCGGCGTAGTCGCCCGCGGCCGCGCACCTCAGGCTGTAGTGGTCCGGATTGCTCGTCTGCACCACCACTGCAGAAGGCCGCCCGTCCCGGCCCGCGCGTCCCGCGACCTGCGCCACCAGCGAGAACGTGTTCTCGGCCGAGCGGTAATCTGGGAAATGCAGCGGCAGGTCTGCGTCCACGACCCCGACGCACGTGACCGCCGGCAGGTCCAGGCCGCGTGTCACCAGCTGCGTGCCGACCAGGATGTCGGCACGCCGCTCGCTGAATGTCTCCCAGATTTCGAAATACGAATCGGGCCCACGCGCGGCATCGCTGTCCAGGCGAAGGACACGGGCCTGGGGCCACAGCTTCTTGACCATTCCTTCCAGCCGCTGCGTGCCCATGCCCAGGCCGCGGATGTTCCGGCTGCCGCAGTGGTCGCAAACCGCCGGCATCGGGCGCCAGAAGCCGCAGTAGTGGCACACCAGGCCCTCGAGCTCCGCATGCTGCACCAGGGCGACGGAGCAGCCCAGACACTGCACCGACTTGCCGCAGTCGCGGCACAGGACGAACGTCGACATGCCGCGGCGGTTGAGATAGAGGATTGCCTGCTCCTCGTTCTGGATCGTCCTCTCGACCGCCTCGATGAGGCGCCGCGAGAGGGGCTGGCGGTGGCCGGACGCCGCCTCATCGCGCATGTCGACCAGGTCCACCTCGGCGTTGTGGCCGCTGATCCGCCGGGTCATCGTGGCGATCGCCATCTCGCCTCGCGAGGCCTCGTAATAGGTCGACACGCTCGGCGTCGCCGATCCCGCCACCAGGCGCGCCCCGGCCACCATAGCCAGGCGGCGAGCCACCCAGCCCGCCTCGTAACGCGGCGTGCGGTCCTGCTTGTAGGCGGCCGACCCTTCCTCATCCAGGCAGATGAGGCCCAGGCGGGGGATCGGGGCGAAGACCGCCGAGCGGCTGCCCAGCACCACCTCCGCCTCCCCCCGCCGGACGCGCCACCACTGCTGCGCGCGCTCCAGCTCCGTGAGCTGGCTGTGGAGCAGCGCGATGGGAGCATTGAGGCGCGCCCGCACCCGCAGCACAAGCTGAGGGGTGAGCGAGATCTCGGGCACGAGCAGCAGGACGCGCAGCCCGTCGGCGAGTGCCCGTTCGGCCGCCGCCAGGTAGACCTCGGTCTTGCCGCTGGCGATCACACCGTGGAGCAACGTGACCGGATTCGCGCCGATCACATCCAGAGCCGCCTGCTGTTCGGCGGTCAACATCATCGGTGCGGCCAGCGGCGTAGGCGCGGTGACGAGATCGGCAAGGCGCGTGTGCCGCCGCTGCCGGCTCGAAGCCTGGGCGCCGGCCGAGCCGGTCGATCGAACTCGCGGGGGCAGCATCGCGCGGATGCACTCGATGAGCGGGACCCAGTAGTGGTCGGCCACCAGGCGGGCGAGCGCGACCTGGTGGGGCAGCAGAAGCGGGTCGGCCCCCGCCGTGGCGATCGCCTTGGTCTCGACGCCCGGGTCCTGCGTGTCGAGGGACACGACGAACCCGTAGGTGGTGCGCCGCCCGAACGGGACGGTGACCCTGTGCCCGGGCACCACGTCGACGCCGTCAGGCACGGCATACGTGTATGTCTCCCGGCCGAGGCCGCGCGCCGCCTCGACCGCCACCTCCGCGTAGAGCATTACGAGGTTTGCGACAAGCGGGGAAGCACCAGGTCCAGGATGCGGTCGGCCATCTCGCGCTTGGTCATCTTCTCCAGGTCATGATGGGCACCGTCCGAGAAGAAGAGGACGCCGGCGTTGTGCTCGCTGCCGAAGCCGATGTCGCGGCGCGAGATGTCGTTGGCCACGATGGCCTGCAGGTTCTTGCGCTTCATCTTGTCGACCGCTTTGTGCGCGAGGTTCGACTCCTCCGCCGCAAACCCCAAGCGAAAGACCCCCGCGGCCTCCTTCTCCGCGCCGAGCGTGGCGACGAGATCGGGGATAGGCTCCAGCTCCACGGTCAACCTCTGGGTCTCCTCCCGGCGGATCTTGCCTTTGGCCGTCGTGTTGGGGCGGAAATCCGCGACCGCGGCCGCCATCACGAGCAGGTCCGCGCCGCCGATCGCCGCGCGCATCTCGCCCAGCATCTCCTCGGCGGTGGCGACTTCGCGCACCTGCACGCCGTGGTGCGAGGGGTGGGTGGCGGTCGTGACCAGCGTGACTCGCGCGCCTCGGTCCGCGGCGGCCGAAGCGAGGGCGAACCCCATCTTGCCGCTCGAGTAGTTGGAGATGAAGCGCACGGGGTCGATCGGTTCGCGCGTGCCCCCCGCCGTGACAATGACCGTCCGCCCCGCCATGTCGTAGCGTGACCGCACGGCATTCGCCATCGCCTTCATCAGCTTCGCCGCACCGGCCAGGCGGCCCGTGCCCGCGTGGCCGCTCGCCAGGCGTCCGGTCTCAGGCTCGACCACGGACATGTTGTTGCGGCGAAGCGCGGCGATCTTCTCCTGCACGACGGGTTTGGCCCACATCGCATCGTTCATCGCCGGGCCCACCACGACCGGGCATCGCGCCGCGAGGAGCGTCGCCGTGACGATGTCGTCCGAGCGCCCGTCAGCGACACGCCCGATCACGTTCGCGGTGGCGGGCGCGAGCAGGATCACCTGCGCCCAGTCGCCCAGCGACACGTGCGGCTCGGGCGCGCCCTCGGACGCCCACAACCCGGTCAGCACCGGGTTTCCGGTCACGCCGCGGAACGTGGGCGGGCCGACAAAACGCGTGGCCGACGGCGTCATGGCCACCCGCACCTCGCAGCCCGCCTGCGTGAGCGCCGACGCGAGGTCGACCACCTTGTACGCCGCGATGCCACCCGAGACCAGCAGCGCGATCCGCATGCCGCGGAGCTCGTCCGGCACGGGCGCTGTGTCTAGAGGCACGCCTGGGGGCCCCGTCGAGAGATTTGGCGACCAGGTGGTCGAGATCCGGGTGAAACACCGAGCAGCGCGGCGCGCGCATTGTGG
Organism: Candidatus Dormiibacterota bacterium; assembly: GCA_049582065.1. Lineage (GTDB taxonomy): Bacteria > Chloroflexota > Dormibacteria > Dormibacterales > Dormibacteraceae > DATKSS01. The sequence continues at coordinate 3,941 of JBAUTF010000097.1, forward strand.
ATGCGCAAGCGAGCAGCGGAGGTGATGAGCCCGGAGATTGGCCGCATGGGCGCCAAAGATACGATGGGGATCCCCAGGCGGGCCTCTCGGGGCATGGGTTAAGTTTGGCCCTGGCGGGCTTCGCGGATGATGTCGAGGATCTCTCCCACCGTCCGCTCCAGCTCGTCGTTGACCACGACGTGGTCGTAGTGCTCGGCGTAGGTCATCTCACTCTCGGCGATCTTCCGGCGTGAAGCCATGTCCTTCGCGGTCTCGCTGTTGCGAAGCTTCTGGCGTCGCTCGAGCTCCTCGAGCGACGGCGCGACCACGAAGATGAAAAGCCCGTCCGGCTCCCGCTCGCGCACCTGCTCCGCGCCCTTGACCTCGATCTTGAGCACGATGTCGAGTCTTTCATTGCGCGCCTGCTCGACGCGCTCCCTCAGCGTGCCGTACAGGTTGTCGTTGTAGGTGGCGTGCTCGAGGAATGCACCCTCTTCGACCAACTGCTCGAACCTCTCGCGCGTGACGAACGTGTAGTTCTCGCCGTCGACCTCACCCGCGCGGGGTGCTCGCGTTGTGCACGACACCGAGTACTTGAGATTGCGGTCCAGCTCCAGCAGGCGCTGGATGATCGTGTCCTTCCCCACTCCGGAAGGCCCCGAGATGACGATGAGCAGGCCGCGTTTCATGCGAGCGATTTCCAGTAAGAGTCGAAATCCGCCGGGGGAGCGACCTCGAAGCTCATTTCGACCCCGGTGCGGGGGTGGCGCAGCCGCAGCCGCCACGCGTGGAGCATCGGGCGCGAGGGTCCACCCGCCTCGTGCCCACCGTACTCGACGTCCCCGACCACCGGGTGTCCGAGGGCCGCGAGGTGGACGCGAATCTGGTGGGTTCGGCCGGTGTCAAGGTCACAGCGCAAGAGAGTATGGCCGCGCCGCCTCCCGGTCACCTCGTAGCGCGTGCGGGCGTACCGGCCGCCGCTCACGACGGCCATCCGCTTGCGGTCCTTCGGGTGCCGGCCGATCGGTCCTTCCATTTCACCCGCCTCGTCCTTCAGCAGTCCCCGCACGATCGCGAGGTACGAGCGGCTGAGCGTGCGGTCGCTGAGCTGAGCCGAAAGGGCGCGATGACTCACGTCGCTGCGCGCGACGACTATGAGGCCCGACGTCCCCTTGTCGAGACGGTGGACGATGCCCGGCCGCGTCGCGCCGCCTGCGGCCGACCAGCTACCACCGTGGCCCAGCAAGGCGTGGACGAGCGTTCCCGAATGGTGGCCCGGCGCCGGGTGCACGACCATGCCGGGCGGCTTGTTGATCACCAGCAGGTCCTCATCCTCGTAGACGACTTCCAGCGGGATGTCCTCTGGGACGGCGCTCGGGACGTAAGCCTCCGGGATCTCGAACTCGATGACGTCCCCCGCTCCGACGCGGTCCGACGGCTGCGCAGGCTCGCCATTGACCCGCACGAGATGGCTCTTGATCAAGCGAGCAGCCGCCGCACGGCTGAGGTCGCCCGCCTGCTCGGCCAGGAACCGGTCGAGCCGCGGCGCCGCGGCGGCGGCGGTCAGGCTTCTGGTTTTCGTATCACGTATCCGGCGATCAGGGCGACCACTCCGATCGAGACCGCCGAGTCCGCGACGTTGAAGACGGGCCAGAAATGCACGTTGACGAAGTCTGTCACGGTGCCGATCAGGATCCGGTCGTAGCCGTTGCCCACCGTGCCGCCGAGGATGAGGCCGAGCACGGCGTCGTTCCATGGCTGGCTCGGCGTCCGTGCGACGTAAATGATTAGGCCCAGCGAGACCACGACTGACGCAATCGCGAACAGCCAGGTGCCGCTCGGGGCGATCCCGAACGCGGCGCCGGAGTTGCGCACATTGGTGATGCCCACCAGGTGACCGATCGCCGAGACCTCAGTCCCGTAAGGGATCGAGGCTGCGACCAGGCTCTTCGTAAGGCGGTCGAGCGCGAATACGATGACCGCGATCCCGACGAACAGGATCCGGCCGGTGGTCAGCTTCGCTTGAGGCCGATCCAGATCTGCTCTCCTTCGAGCATCAGCTGCTCACCGTCGATGGCGTCGTCGCGTCCTGGCTCGAGCGTCACCGAGAGCGTCTCAGTCTTGATGTACTCGGCGTGGCGCTTCAAGGCGCGCATCAGCATGCCATCGGCGTCGTAGCGCGTGTCGATGCGATCCTCGACGTTGAGTCCCATCTTCTTGCGTCTGTCCTGGATGACGCGGACGACCTCGCGCGCCAGGCCCTCGAGCCTTAGCTCCTCGGTGATCTCGGTGTCGAGCTTCACCTCGGGTGCGCCGAACGAGAGCGCCTTGACGTTCAGCTCGTCGCGCACGACTGCGGCCACCTCTTCGGGCAGCGGCTCGCCGGGCAGCGCGATGCTCGCCAGCGGCTGCCGGACTTTCAGGCGCGCCGAATCCCGCGCCGCCAGCCCCGCCTCCACCGCCTGGCGGGCGCGGGCCATGTCGGCTTCGACCTTGGGGTCCTCGGCCGCTCCCGGCTCGGGGAAGTCGGTGAGGTGCACCGACCGGCCGTCGGAAAGGTTGCGGAAGATTGCGTCCGCCACAAACGGCGTGAAGGGCGCCATCAGCTGGCACAGGGTGCGCAGCGTCTCGTAGAGCGTCTGGTAGGCGGCCAGCTTGTCGCGGTCCGACTGCGGCTTCCAGAACCTGCGGCGCGAGCGTCGGAGGTACCAGTTCGACAGCTCGTCGACGAAGCGCTGGATGCGCCGCGCCGGCTCGTTGGCGTCGTAACGGTCGAGACCTTCCGAAACGGATTTCGTGAGGCCGCTCAGCCGGGAGAGCAGCCAGCGGTCGAGCACGTGCCTTTCCGCCAGCGGCACAGGAGGCTGCGCGGGGTCGAAATCGTCCACCCTGGCGTAAAGGACGAAGAAGGAGTAGCAGTTCCACAGCGGGATGAAAAACTGCTGCACGGTCTCGCGCAGGGCCGCGTCGCCGGTGCGGTAGTTCTCTCCCACCTGCGTGGACGTGTAGAAGTACCAGCGCACGGCGTCCGAGCCGAATGTATCGAAGAGGTAGTTCGGGTCCAGCACATTGCCACGGGACTTCGAGGCCTTCCTGCCTTTCGGGTCGACGACCAGGCCGAGGCAGATCACGTTGCGGTACGAGTTCTGCTTGAACAGCAGCGTGGAGATGGCGAGCAGCGAATAGAACCAGCCGCGCGTCTGGTCCATCGCCTCGGAGATGAAGTCGGCCGGGAACGTCGCCTCGAACTCCTGCTTGCCCTTGCGGGGATGGCCGCGCTGCGCAAATGGCATCGCGCCAGAGTCGAACCAGCAGTCGAGGACCTCGGGCACGCGCCGCATCACGCCGCCGCACTTCTCGCACTTGATGGTCACCGAGTCGATGTAGGGGCGGTGGAGGTCCGCGTCGTCCTTGATTCCGAGCTCAGCCGCCGAGCTCACGCAGCGCTGCTCCTCGCAGCCCTCGCACACCCAGAACGGCAGCGGCGTGCCCCAGTAGCGCGAGCGCGAGATGGCCCAATCGATATTGTTCTCGAGCCAGTCGCCCATCCGGCCGGTCTTCACGTGAGCCGGCACCCAGTTGGTCGCTGCGTTGTTGGCGATGAGCTCCTGCTTGCGGTCCGTGGTGCGCACGTACCACGAGTCGAGCGCGTAGTAGATCAACGGCGTCTTGCACCGCCAGCACTCGGGATAGGTGTGGAGGATCGTCTCGGCCTTGTAGAGGAGGCCGCGAGACTTGAGGTCGTCGAGGATGACCGGATCGGCCTCCTTGACGTGCAGGCCCGCAAACTTTTCGACGAAGGGCAGGAATTTTCCGTCCAGCCCGACCGTGTGGCGGAAGGGAATGCCCTTCTCCTGGCACAGGCGCAGGTCGTCGACGCCGTAGAGCGCCGACGTGTGCACGATCCCGCTGCCTTCTCCGGTGGATACAAAGTCGGCGTCGACGATGTAATGGGCCCGTCCCTCCGCCGGCACCGAGTAGGGAAAGAGGGGCAGGTAGCTGACCCCCACGAGCTCGTGTCCCTTCATGCGGTTGACGATCGTGTAGTCGCCGTCCAGGACCTTCAGCCGCGACTCGGCCAGGACCAGATACTCGTCACCCTGCTTGACCCGCACGTAGTCGACGTCCTTGTCGACTGCAAGAGCGACGTTGCCCGGAAGCGTCCAGGGGGTCGTGGTCCACGCCAGGATGGAGGTCGTCTGTTCCAGCTTGACCTTGAACTTGATGAAGACGCTCGGGTCGGGCACGTTGTCGCGATAGCCCTGGGCCAGCTCGTGGCTCGATAGCGGCGTCGCGCACCGCGAACAGTAAGGCGCGACCCGAAAGCCCTTGTAGACGAGGCCCTGCTTCCACATCTCGCTCAGCGCCCACCACACCGACTGGATGTAGTCGGAGGTCAAAGTCCAGTAGGCCGCGTCGTAGTCCTGCCAGAACGCCATCCGCTCGCTGAAGGCGACCCAGTCGGTGACGTACTCGTGGACGCTGGCGCGGCAGAGCTCGTTGAACTTCTCGACGCCGATCTCGTTCTCGATCTCGAACTTACCCGAGATCTTGAGCTTCTTCTCGACCTCGATCTCGACAGGGAGGCCGTGCGTGTCCCACCCGGCCATGCGCTCCACGTAGAAGCCCTTCATCGTCTTGTAGCGCCCGAAGAGGTCCTTGAATGCGCGGGCGAGGATGTGGTGCGTCGCGGGCTTGCCGTTGGCGGTCGGCGGGCCCTCGTAGAAGACGAAGCGCGGCTTGCCCTCCCGAAGCTTGAGCGACTCCTGGAAGGTGTTCTCGCTCTTCCAGCGTTCCATCAGCTGGGTCTCCAGCGCCGGGAAGCTGACCTTCTGGTCGACCTTGTTGAACACGGTCAGCCGATGTTACGCAGCGCGGCGATCAAGAAGTAGGCGACGAGCGTCACCACCAGCGGTGAGAGGTCGATCCCTGACATCGGGGGCAGCCAGCGGCGCACCGGCGCCAGGACCGGTTCGGTGACCTGGAAGGTGAAGCGCGACACCGAGTTGGTCGGGTAAGGGCTCACCCACGAGAAGGCGACCCGCACCAGCATGACGATGATGAAGGCGTAGAGGACGTAGATGAGAAGGGTTGCTATCAGGAACATGTCGTCATGTTGGGCGAGGGCCGAACAGCGCCTGGCCCAATCGTAGCATCGTGCTTCCGGCGGCCAGAGCCGCCTCGAAATCGCCGCTCATCCCCATGGAAAGGACGGGCATGGGCTTTCCGGTCCGATCCTGCGCCTGGTCCCTGAGCCTCCGCAGCCACTCGAAGGCCGGCGCAGGATCCCCATGGCCAGGCCCTATCCCCATCAGCCCACGGACCTGCAGCAGCGCGCTCACGGAGGCGATCAGATCGACGGCCTCGCTCGGGTCGGCGCCCGACCTCTGGGGCTCTCGCGCGATGTTCACCTCCACCAGCACCGCCTGGCCAGGGTCTCGCGATGCGATCGCCTCGGCGAGGTGCTCCGAGTCGATGGTCTGGATCAATGCGAACCGGCCGATCGCCAGCTTCACCTTGTTGGTCTGCAGGTGGCCGATGAGGTGCCACTCGGCGTCCGCGACCTCACTCATCTTCCCCAGTGCCTCCTGGACGCGGTTCTCGCCCAGGACGCGCAGGCCGGCCTGGATCGCTTCGCGGCACGCCTCGACGCCGAACCCCTTCGTGACCGCGACGATGGTGACCGAGTCGGGGTCTCGACCGGCGCGGGCGATGTGCTCCCGGACCGTTTTGAGCCGAGCCGCGACGCCGCTCACGTCGTGGCCGTGGCGGCCGGGTTCATCCCGGCCGCGACAATGCGCGCTTGAATGTCTGCGCTCACGGCTTGGAGCAGACTTTTCACTGTCACTTCCCGGGGAAAGTGAGCAGCACGCCGGCGGAGCCGGCCCGCTGGGGTCCCCGCGGCGGAGCCGCGGGAGAAACCCCGAGGTTTTCGCTCATCGAATTGCGACGATGGCGCCGAATCGAGTGCCGTCCGGATTTCTTCGGTGAGACGGGAGGAAATCCGTCTCTTTCGTGCACACGCCGATGACGTGCACCGCCCCGACGCCCGCCGCCTCCAGCTGCGACGCGTTGGCCGACGCCAGGTCGAGCAGGAATCGATCGTCCCGGCCTGGCTTGACGAAACGGCCGTCGAACTGCGACGCCACCTCGCCTCCGACCTCGTAGCAGAGCCCGCAGATCCCGGGGCCGATGCCGGCGACGATGCCGGCAGGCTCGGAACCGTAATCGTCACGCATCGCCATCACCGCCGCCGCCGCGACGCGGGCCTGCGTGCCTCGCCATCCGGCGTGCACGAGCGCGACGACCTTCTTCTCGGGGTCCCAGAGCGCGATCGGGTAGCAGTCGGCGTAGGTCGCGAACAGCGAGACTCCCTTCCTGTCCGTGACAAGTCCATCGACCCCCTGGACGACGTCCTGCGGCTCATCGACGCGGCCGATCCGGTTGCCATGAACCGCACCGACGGTCGTCAGCCGCTCTGAGTCGAGCCCGAGCGCGCGCGCAAAGGCCCGCCGCGACTCGAGCACAGGCATCGGGTCCGGCGCGTGGATCAGGCCGACCGAACCGAGCACGTTCGTCGAGAAGCCGTGCAGCAAGCCAGTCTCGGATTCGAGGGAGGGAATCTTCAACACGTCCGGCGTGGCGCCCACGCTTGGAAGATTAGGGCGGCGTCAGGAACGCCGCGAGCTGAGGACCTGCTCTATCTCTTTTTTGACCTGCTGGAGGTCCATGAACTCGCGGTAGACCGAGGCGAACCGGATGTACGCGACCTCGTCCAGGTCGCGCAGGCGGTCCATGACCATCTCGCCGATCTCCCCGCTCGGGATCTCGACGCGGCCGGACCGCCGAAGCTCCGCCTCGATGTCGTCGACGATGGCGCGCAGGCGCTCAGGAGAGATGTCGCGCTTCTCGGTCGCCTTCTTGAGACCGGTGAACAGCTTCTGCGGGTCGAAGTCCTCGCGGCGTCCATCCTTCTTCGTCACGTAGAAAGGAACGGCCTCGATCCGCTCGTAGGTGGTGAAGCGCTGCCCGCACTGCAGGCATTCACGCCTCCGGCGGATCGCCTCACCGACCTCCGAGTCGCGAGAGTCGACCACCTTCAGGTCGTTGTGACCGCAGTACGGGCAGCGCATGAAATTGGTCCTTCGGATTACATCCGGTTGCGCAGGAAGGCGGGGATGTTGATGTCGCCGAGCTCTTCCGCGCCGAACTCCGGCCGCTCGATCGTACGACGCATCGTCTCCTGCTTGGCTTCCTGCTGGGTCTTGCCTCCGAAACCGGTCGCGATGACGGTGATCTTGATCTCGCCCTGCATCGTCTCGTCGCGCACAACGCCGAAGATGATGTTGGCGCCCGGGTCAGCCGCCGAGCGCACGATCTCGGCCGCCTTCTGGACCTCCTGCAGGGTGATGTCCTTGCCGGCGGTGATGTTGAAGAGTATGCCCTTGGCGCCGTCGATCGAAGTCTCGAGCAGCGGGCTCGACACCGCCTGCTTGGCGGCATCCTCGGCCCGGGTGTCGCCCGCGCCGTGGCCGATGCCCATCAGCGCCTCGCCTGCGTTCTCCATGATCGCCTTCACGTCGGCGAAGTCGAGGTTGATGACGCCCGGCTGGGTCACGAGGTCGGAGATGCCCTGCACGCCCTGGCGCAGGACGTCGTCCGCCATGCGGAACGCTTCCTCGAGCGTTGTCTTGGAGCTCGCGACCTGCGCGAGCCGATCGTTGGGGATGACGATCAGCGCGTCCACCTGGCTGCGCAGCGCCTTGATCCCCTCTTCGGCGGTCTCGTTGCGAATGCGCCCCTCAAAGGCGAACGGACGCGTCACGACGCCGATGGTCAGGGCTCCGGCCTCTTTCGCGAGCTCGGCCACCGTCGCCGCGCACCCGGTGCCGGTGCCGCCGCCCATACCCGCGGTGATGAACACCATGTCCGAGTCCTGGACCACGGCCGAAAGCTCGGTGCGGCTCTCGTCGGCCGCGTCGCGGCCGCGCGTCCAGTCGCCGCCCGCGCCGAGACCGCGTGTGATCTTGTTGCCGATCTGGACCTTGACGTCCGCCTGGCAGCGCTCGAGCGCTTGCTTGTCGGTGTTGACGGCGATGAACTGGACCTTGAGCGCTTTCGAGATCATGCGATTGACGGCGTTGCCGCCACCGCCACCACAGCCGACGACCTTGATTCGCGCTCGCCCTTCGTGCAACTCGCTTTCCTTCATGACGACCTCCTGTTCGGGATGTGCTTTTGCTATGGCGAGCTCCAGCTGGTTTCGGGTTTGCTCTCTAGAAAAAATCGCGCAGCCACCTCACTGTTTTTTGATACGTCGTGCCGAACGTGACAGGCTGGCGGGCGTTTCCGTACGGAGCTCGCGAGCGCGAGCCCCATTTCACGAGACCGGCCGAGACCGCGAACGATGGACCCTGCGCCTTGTCGGCCAGGCCGACGAGGCCGTTGGGCTGTCCGAGGCGGGCCGACGTGTTGAAGACGGCCTGCGCCGCGTCCATGGTGCCCATCAGGCGCGAGCCGCCGCCGCTGACGACCACCCCGGCTGGGAGCAGCTGGTCGAAGCCGGTCTTGCGCACCTCTTCGCGCGCCATCTGGAAGATCTCGACCATGCGCGGGCCGATGATCTCTGCGAGGAAGCGGCGCGGCAGCGCCTGGATGCGGTCGCCTCCGACCTGCCGGACCTCGACCCTCTCCGCGTGGTCGATCACGTCCGGCAGGGCGTGGCCGTAGTTGAGCTTGAGACCCTCCGCCTCGTCGAGGGTCGTGCGGAGCCCGATCGCGATGTCGCTCGTGACGTGGTTGCCGCCCACCGGCAGCACCGCGAGGTGGCGGGCCGTGCCCTCGTTGTAGACGACGACGTTGGTCGTGCCGGCGCCGATCTCGACCAGGCACACGCCGAGCTCGATCTCCTGCCGGGTAAGCACGCCTTCGCCTGCCGCGAGCCCTGCGCACACGACGTCTTCGACGTCGAAGCCCGCGCCGTGCACGCACTTGATGACGTTCTGGACCGCGGTCTGGGCCCCGGTGATGATGTTGGTCTCGACCTCGAGGCGGCGGCCGGTCATGCCGATCGCGTCACGCACGCCGTCCTGCCCGTCCACCGTGTAGGCGCGGGGGATGACGTGGATGACCTGGCGGTCGGACGCGACGCTGATCGCGCGGCTTGCCTCGACCACGCGCTGCACGTCGTCCTCGCCGATCTCGTTGTCGCCGTGCGCCACCGCGACGACGCCCATGGAGTTCTGGCTGTAGAGGTGGGTGCCCGCGAGGGAGACGACGACCGACTCGATGCGCTGGCCCGCCATGCGCTCCGCGGCCACGGCGGCGGCCTGGATCGAGGCGATGGTCTTCTCGAGGTTGACGACGACGCCCTTGCGCAAGCCTTCAGACGGGGTTTCCCCAACGCCGATGATGCTCACGGGAGCACCCGGCTCGTCAGACTCCGAGATGACCACGGCGACCCGGCTGGTGCCAAGGTCGAGACCGACGGTTTTCTTCCGCCGTGACAAAGTGTGCTGGGATGCCTCCTGGAACGTGGGGTGGGATTGTGGGGCGGGTTGCCCGGGATTATATCGGCTCCCGGGCGGTTGCGGGGCCAGATTTTGTACGTCCTCGGGCTCGACGGGCCACGCCTAGTGGTTGGGCGACGCCTGCGAGGGACTGGGAAAGGGGGTCGGTGGTGGCCTTGGCTTCTCACTTCCCCACTGGTGGGGAAGTACCCGGCGCAGCCGGGGGATGGGGAGTCATGTACCGTCGAGCCCGGGCCAATTAGAGGTAGTGCCGGCGGATTGCTCCCAGGTTGTTGAAGATCCGCACGCCGAAGGCGACGATCGCGGCAATCGAGAGATCGACGCCGAGCTTGTCACCGAAATAGACCAGGCCGCCTGCGAGCGTCATGTTCGTCAGAAGTCCGCTGAAGAACACCCGGGGCTCGAAGGTGCCCGCGATGTACGCCTTGAACGCGCCGAAGATCGAGTCGAGTGCGGCCAGCAGCGCGACGGCGGTGTACCGCGCGTAAGTGATCGGGATCGTGACCGGCGACAGCACGCCCAGCACGACGCCCAGGAGGGCGAACAGGGCCGCAACGACGATTACTGGCATGCCGGGGCGGGGCTTGGCGAAGGCTGCGGGGGCGCTCCGGGAGACGGAGAGGGCGCGGGCGGCTCGAGGGATCTGTAGCCGACGGCAGGCTCGGCGGAGTTCATCACGTTGACGTACTCCAGGTCGGTGGAGTTGTAGTCCACGTTGCCCTTCCCCGCGATCGCCTTGAGCGCTGCGAGCTTGTCCCCGAGGGCGGTGAACTGTTCCGGCGTCAGCACGCGGCCAAAGTAAACCTTCCAGCCCCGCTTGGCGAGCATGGTCAGGTCGCCGCACGAGTCGAAGATGAAGCCGCTCACCTGCTGGCCGAGCATGACCGGGAGGTCGCGCTGGATGTTGACCAGCGCCACCAGGAGCTGCGGGTCGAGGGGCCTGTCCCCGGCGTGCGGATCGCTTCCGGCCGGGCCCTGGACGTCGACGAGAGCCCCGTCGCTGGAGGTGGCCCCGAGCACGACCGCCTGGTCGGAGAGCAGGAAGAGCCTGGTCGATTTGCCGGCGTGGTAGGCCGCGACAGGCTCCCATTCGCTCACCTGGATTGTGACGGTGCCTGGCAGCTCGGGCTGGACCGATGCGGTCCGGATCCAGGTCTGGTCCAGGAGACGCTCGCGACCCGACTCGCCGTCGACCGAGATCACAGACACGCCGGGGCCAAAGCCCGCCGCCTGCGCCACCTGGCTCGCGGTCATGTGGTGCGCGCCGACCACGTCGACGGTCTGGACCGAGAGGGCGGGGCCGAACCAGAGCCACCCGAGCAGCACGGTCTCGACGCCGGCGGCCGCCACCGCGAGGGCGCGCCAGCCCCAGTGCACGTCCGGCTCCCGGAGGGCTTGCTCGGACCGTGTCCAGAGCTGACCCTTCAACGGCTCGCTCGACTCGAGGCTGCGCCGTGGGCCCAACCGCGAGACCAGGGATCGCCGTCGTCGCTGTTTCATATGCCGGTCGGTCCGATTCGATGTCGGTGGCGGCCGACGGCATGATCGACGAGGCGCTGGCACAGATCGCCGAACTCGATGCCGGCCGCCCGCGCAGCGTCAGGCAGCAGCGACAGCTCGGTCAGGCCAGGCACCGTGTTGACCTCCAGCACCCATGGGGTCCCGTCGCCGGCGACGATGATGTCGACCCGTGCCATGCCCGAGCAGCCGAGCTCGGTGAACGCGCGTCCCGCGGCGTCGGAGGCGGCGGCGCGAGCGGCCTCGGGTATGCGCGCCGGGATGATGTGGTGCGACTTGCCGGCCGTGTACTTGGCGTCGTAGTCGTACACCGGGTTGTCGCTGACGATCTCGAGCGTGGGCAGCACCAGAAGATCCGGGGTCGCGAGCACCCCGACCGTGATCTCGGTGCCGCTGGCGAACCGCTGGGCGATCACCCGGCGGTCGTACCGCCCCGCCAGAGCCAGGCCGCTCGCGACCGCGTCGGCGTCTTTGGCGATGGTGAGACCGATGGTCGATCCTTCACGCACGGGCTTGATCACGAGAGGAAACCCGAAGCGAGCGACCAACCGCTCGACCATTTCGGCCGCCACCCCCTCTTTGATCTCGAGCTCCTCGAACTCCGGCACAGGAAGGCCGGCGCCGGCCATGACCTTGTTGGAGCGGGCTTTGTCCATGCAAAGAGCGGACGCGAGGACGCCGGACCCGGTGTACGGCAGCCCGAGCAGCTCGAGCATGCCCTGCACCGTGCCGTCTTCGCCGAGCCGGCCGTGGAGAGCGTTGAAGACGCACTCGAAGCCGCCGTCGCGCAGCAAGTCCCACGTCTGCAGGTCGAGGTCGATGCCGGTGACGTCGTGCCCGCGAGCGCGCAGCGCCTTCTCGACCTGTCCGCCCGAGCGCAGCGAAACGTCACGCTCGGCAGACTTGCCTCCACGCAGCACCGCGAGCCTCATTTCCAGCGCCCCACCATCTCGACCTCCGTTTCGATCTCGATGTTGAACCTTCGCTTGATCTCGGCTTTCGCGCGCTCGATCAGGATCCTGACGTCGCTCGCCCGGGCGCCGCCCTCGTTGACGATGAAGTTGCCGTGCAGCTCCGAGATCACGGCGGCGCCTTCCCGCAGGCCCTTGAGGCCGGCGGCCTGGACCAGGCGGCCGGCGGAGTCTCCGGGCGGGTTTTTGAACACGCTGCCGCAGTTCTTGGTCTTGATCGGTTGGGCCTCACTGCGCTCCTTGGTCAGCCTGGCCATCAGACGCTTCGCCTCCTCCCCATCGCCGCGCTCGAGCTGGATCGTCGCGGAAATGACCAGCGCGCCCTTGAGCGCGCCCTCGCGCAGCCCCGAGGTGCGGTACCCGAGCTTCAGGTCCGCAGGGCTCATGCTCCTGGCGCCCGCGCCGGGCTGGTAGACCTCCGCATGCACGAGCACCTCGCGGATCTCCTTTCCCCAGCAGCCCGCGTTCTGGTAGACGGCGCCGCCCACGGTGCCGGGCACGCCTATGGCGAACTCGAATCCACGCAGCCCCGCGTCGGCGACGATGCGGGCGAGCCGCATCATCTTGAGGCCGGCACCCGCGCGCACCTTCGTGCCCTCGATGTGATGGTCCCGGTTGACCACCCGGATCACCAGGCCTTCGATCCCGAGGTCGGCGATGAGCAGGTTGGTGCCCGCGCCGAGCAGCAGGTAAGGGATGTCCCGCTCGCGGCATCCATCGATCGTCTTCTCGATGGCCTCCACCCGGATCAGCTCCACAAAGAACTCCGCCGGGCCGCCGATCCCGAACGAGGTGCGCGACGCGAGCGGCTCCTCCTCGGAGACGCCAGGCAGCTCGCGCAGCCACGCGACCTTAGCTTTTGTGCGCCAGCTCATCGCCAAGCTTCTTGATGTCTCCGGCGCCCATCAGCAGGATCACGTCGTCCCGGCCGGCCAGGCCTTCGAGCTCCTCTCGAGCCCTGGTGAAATCGCCGACGTAGGTCGCGTTTGGCACCTGGTGCGCCAGGTCGGAAGCCTGGACCCCCGACACGTTTTCCTCGCCCGCGCTGTACACGTCGAGAATGAGGACCCGGTCCGCACCGCCGAAGGCACGCGCGAAATCGTGCATGAGGGCCGACAGACGCGAGTAGCGGTGCGGCTGGAACACCACGATCAGCCGGCGGTGCCGCAGCTCCCGCGCCGCCTCGATCGTGGCCCGGACCTTGGTCGGGTGATGCGCGTAGTCGTCGTACACCGTCGCGCCCTGGAAGACGCCCAGGAACTCCATGCGGCGGTGCGCTCCAGGAAAGCTGGCCAGCGCGGCAGCCACGTCGGCGAACCTCACGCCGAGCTCGAGCGCCATGGCCGCGGCGGCGGTCGCGTTCTGGATGTTGTGCCGTCCAGGCTGGCGCAGGGCGACGCGGCCTATGAGCTCACCCTCGTGATGGATGGCGAACGGCCGCTCCGGCTCGCAGCGATACGTCGCGCCGGTGCGGAACCCGTACGTCACTTTGCGCGCCTTCGGCGTCAGCTCGCGTGCCAGCTCGTCGTCGGCGCACAGCACGGCCAGGCCGTCCTCGGGCAGCGCTCCGACGAACCGCTGGAAGAGGTCACGCACCGCGCTGACATCGCGGAAATGATCGGGATGGTCGAGCTCGATGTTGGTCACGATCGCGCGTTGCGGGTGATGCAGCGTGAGCGTGCCGTCTGATTCGTCCGTCTCGGCGACCAGCCACTCGGACCGCCCGGCGCGCGCGCTCGATCCGTCGCCCACGAGCACGGTCGGGTCGAACCCGGCGGTGACCAGGATGTGGCCGAGCATGTGGGTCACCGTGGTCTTTCCCGCGGTGCCGGCGACCGCGATCGAGTTGCTGCCGTTGATCAGCTCGGCGAGCATCTCGGGCCGGCTGAGCACCTTGAGGCCCATCGCGCGGGCGGCGTCCAGCTCGGCCGAGTGCTTGATCGCGCCGCTGAAGACCAGGAGGTCCTGGAACAGGACATGCTCAGGGTCATGGCCGATCGAGATCCGCACGCCTGCGTCCTCGAGCTCGTCGGTCGTCTCCGACGACCTGGCGTCGCAGCCGCTCACCTCGTCCCCGCGCGCGAGGAACACTCGCGCCAGGGCCGAGACCCCGGCTCCGCCCGCCCCCATCAGATGAACCCTCACCTCCCCACCACGTCGTGCAACAAACGTAGAACGCGCTGCGCGGCGTCACGGCGGCCGGCCGCCGCGGACGCCTTCGCCATCGCGCGAAGCCTGGCGTCGTCCAGGCCTTCGATCGTCGCCACGAGGCTCGGGCCGGTCAGCTCGGCGTCGCCGATGCGGACCGCGGCTCCGGCTTCGACCATGGAGGCGGCGTTCTCCTCCTGGTGCCCGCCACCGAAAAGGCCCGGCACCAGCACCATCGGCAGGCCGACCGCCGCGGCCTCCGCGATCGTGCCGACGCCGGCGCGGCAGACGATGAGGTCGGCCCGCGCCATCAACTCGGGCATGTCGTCCGAGAACGTCAACCCACGGTAGCCGTCGCGGGTGTGCTCGGCGACGCCCTGGGCGCCCTGACGGCCCGCAATGTGCACGACCTCTACGAAACGCGCGCACAGCGCGTCAAGGGCGGACCACACGGTGTGGTTCAGGTTGCGAGCTCCCTGGCTGCCGCCCGTGATGAGCAGATGCCGCGGCGGGACGTCCGGCGTGCGCTGGGCGAAGCCGTCGCGCAGCGGCACGCCCGTGAGCACGACGCGCTTACCGTGCAGGCGCTTCTCCGTGCCCGGGAGCGTGGTGCAGATGGCGGCCGCCCCGCCGGCGAACATGCGGGTCGCCAGACCGGGCCGCACGTCCTTCTCATGGAGGACGTACGGGATGCCCCGAAGCCGGGCTGCCGCCACTGCCGGCGCCATCACGTAGCCGCCCATGCCGAGCACGACGTCCGGCCGAAACCGGTCGACGATCCGCAAGCCGGCCCGAAGCGCGGCCGGTATGACCACCGGCAGCGCCACGTTCTTCCACGTGGCATCGCGGTCGAAGCCGCGGATGGCGACCGTCTCGAGGTCGAAACCCGCGGCCGGAACCAGCCGCTCCTCCGGTCCGCCCGAGCGGCCGACCAGCAGCACCGCACCTTCTGGGTCCTCAGCGCGATAGGCTCGCGCGACCGCGAGCGCCGGATACAGGTGCCCTCCGGTCCCGCCGCCAGCTATCAAAAGTCTCATCCGCACTCCGATTGTTGCCTAGTGCCGGTCCTGAGCCGTGCCGGGCGATGCTCAAAAGCACGCCGACGGCGGCCAATTCTGTCGCCACAGCGGTGCCTCCGTAGCTGAAAAAGGGCAACGGGACGCCGGTGATGGGGAGCGTGTTGGTCACCGTCGCCATGTTCAGGAGCGCCTCGAAGGCGATCCAGGTCGTGATCGCTGCGGCGAGCGACATGCCAAACCGGTCCGGGGCGCGCAGCGAGGCGCGATAGCCGCGCACAGAGAAGAGAAGGAAGCCGAGCATCACGAGAGTCGTGCCGACCAGCCCGGTCTCCTCGCCCACGATCGCGAAGATGAAGTCGGTGTGCGCCTCGGGGAGCCAGCCGTACTTCTCGATCGAGTGGCCGATGCCCACCCCGAAGATGCCGCCGGAGGCCAGCCCGTAGATCGACTGCGTGGCCTGGAATCCGGCCCCCAGCGGGTCGGCAAACGGGTTCTTGAACGCGGTCAGACGCGCGAACCGGTAGGGCTCGAGGAGAGTGACCGCCACGAAGGCAAGGCCGAGCCCCGCGAGCAGAAGGATGATGTGGCGCAGCCTTCCGCCGCCCGCCCAGAAGGCGCTGACGAAGATCCCGACGATCACGATTGCTGTGCCGAGGTCGCGCTCAAGCATCAGGAGGACGAGCACCCCCGCGAGCATCGCGGCAAAGGGCACGAACGTCCTCTGGAAATCGCCCATGCGCTCGGCGTTGCGATCGACCCAGTGCGCGACGAAGACCGCGAACGCGAGCTTGCCCAGCTCCGACGGCTGAAAGGTGCCTAGCGGGCCGGCGTCGAACCACCGCCGGGCTCCGTTCACGGAGACGCCGAGGTGCGGCACGAGGACGAGCCCCATCAAAAGGGCGGCAGTCACGGCGCCGGCCGGCGCCAGGGGCCGCAGGCGGCGGTAGTCGATGCGGCCCAGCACGAAGAGGGCCGCGAAACCGACTAGCATCCACACCGCCTGCCGCTCCGCGTAGTAGAAGGCCGACTGGTGCTGCGTGTAGGCGAACGCGACGCTCGCGCTCGTCACCATCACGAGCCCGGCCCCGCAAAGCAGCACCGTGGTGAAAAGGAGCAGGCGGTCAGGCTGGTGGCCGCGCACCGCTGTGCTCATGCCGCGAACCTCCTGCGGACCAGCTCTTTGAACTGGTTGCCACGGTCCTCGAAGTCCTTGAACATGTCGAAGCTCTTGTAGGCAGGGCTGAACAGGACCACCCCGGGCTGCCGGGATAGCCCGGCGGCGAGGGCGATGGCTTCCTCGAGGTCTTTGGCCCGGACCACCATCGGGTGAGCGCTGAGCTCTCTGGCCAGCAGGTCGGCCGACGCTCCTATCAGCACGACGGCCTCCGTGTTGGCCAGCACATAGGCCACCCAGTCGCTCAGGTCGAAGTCGCTGCCGTAACCGCCGGCGATCAGGACGACCGGCGCCCCCGGAAACGCGGCGAGCGCCACGCGCCCGGCGTCGGGGTTGGTCGCTTTGGAGTCGTTGTACCAGCGCACGCCCGCCCATTCGCCGACCAGCTCGAGCCGGTGCTCCACGCCTTTGAAGGAGCGAATAGCGCCGTCGATGACGTCGTCGCTCAACCCGGCGATCCGCCCCACCGCAGCGGCGGCCAGCGCGTTCTCCATGTTGTGCCGGCCCGGCAGGGGCATTGGCGGAATAGGCTGGTGGTGGTCGAACCACACGACCTGGCCGCGCGTCCGGCCGGCGAGGCCTCGTACCACCTTGTCGCCGCCGTTGAGCACCGCGAAATCTTCGGGGCCGGCGAACTCGATGGCGCGCGCTTTGAGGTCGACGTATCGCTCGAACGTCTTATGACGGTCGAGGTGGTCTGGCGTGATGTTGAGGATCACGCCGACATGAAGTCTCGGCCGCTCCACCGACTCAAGCTGGAAGCTCGACAGCTCCAGGACGACCCAGTGCTCCGGGGTTATCTCATCGAGCCGGTCGAGGACGGTCTCGCCGATGTTGCCGCCGACGATCACAGGGCGCTTGCCGGCTCCGAGCACCACGCTGGTGAGAGCCGTCGTCGTGGTCTTGCCGTTGGTGCCGGTGATGCCGACCACGGTGCCCGTGCAGAGCTTGAGGAAGAGGTCGATCTCGCTCGACACCGGGATGTTGCGCGCGCGGGCGTCGGTCAGCAGCGGCGAATCCCAGGGCACCCCGGGACTCGCGTACACGACATCGACGCCTTCAAGCACCGAAGGCTCGTATCCGCCGAGGCGAAGCTCGACGGCCGCGGGCATGTGGGCGGTGGCTGATTCTACGTCGGCCGCGGACCTGCGGTCGGTCACGCGCACCGTCTCACCGGAGGCCACGAGGTGGTTGGCCAGCGCGACGCCGCTGCGGGCCGCACCCACCACGAGTGCCGTCAAGTGGCCAGCCGCGCCACCCCGACCGCGGCCAGCGCCGAGACGAGCCCCGCGCCCCAGAAGGAGAGCGCGATGCGGTTCTCAGACCAACCCGCGTGGTGGAACGTGTAGTGAATTGGGGTCATCGTGAAAACTCGGCGTCCGCCGCTGGCCTTGAAATAGGCCACCTGAATGATGACAGACAGCGTCTCGATCACAAACACCAGACCGACGAGTAGTAAAAGCAGCACCAACCCCTGCTGGATGGCCATGGCCGCGACCGCGTAGCCGATGGCGAGGGCGCCGGTGTCGCCCATGAACACCCGCGCCGGGTAACGGTTGAACACCAGGAACGCCACGAGCGCGCCGCACAGGCACATCGCCACCGCCTTCTCGCCAGCCTGCGCCCTGGGCAGGAAGAGGACAGTGGTCGCGACCGCGATGACCGACAGTCCGCCGGCCAGACCATCCATGCCGTCGGCCAGGTTCACGGCATTGGCGGTCGCCACGATGGCGACCACGGCGAACGGAAACACCACCCAGGGGGTGGCCGGCAGAAAAAGCTGGTGCGAGGGCCCCGCGACGGTGGCCAGCCAGGCCACGGGCACCGCAAGGACGACCTGGATCGGGAACTTGAGCCTCGCCGGGATCCCGAGCGCCCCGACCTGGAGCTTGGTGCGGTCGTCGAAAAACCCGATCAGGCCGCCGGCGACCAGGCCGCCGATCGCCGGCAGCGCGCCCGGGTGGCCCGCGACAGTGGCGAGGATCCCGCCCAGCACCGCCACCGCCACGAAGAGGATGCCGCCACCGGTTGGCGTGCCCGCCTTCTTCTGGTGGCTGTCCGGCAGCTCGGTCTGAATCATCTGCCCCGACCTCCACCGCCGCAGCCCTCGGATCAGCCATGGATAAATGACGAGGGCGATGACGAAGGTGACGGCAAACGTGACGAAGTCGAGGATCACTGCGTGGTCAGCTCCCGCACGACCCCTTCGAGATGGATCCCGCGGGACCCCTTGACCAGCACGCGATCACCGTCATGGGCGTTCCGCCTAACCCAGTCGACTGCGGCCGGACGATCGGGCACCAGCTCCGCGCCGGCCGACTCGGCGAGGATGCGCGCCTGCTCGCCGTCCACGACACAGACGGCATCGAACACCTCGGCGGCGCGACGCCCGACGCGCCGGTGGGCTTCTTCGGACAGAGCTCCCAGCTCAGCCATCTGTCCGAGCACTGCGAGCAGCCGCCCGCGACGCGGGGCCTCGGCCATCGCTTCGAACGCGGCGACCATCGACTCGGGGCTCGCGTTATAGGCGTCATCGATGATGGAATAGCCGCCGTCCGCTGGCAGCTCCTGCAGCCGGTGGTCGACCTCCACGCTGGCGAGCGCGCCCGCGCCTTCGGCGAGAGGGACGCCAGCGAACTCCGCCGCGGCGAGAGCGGCGGTCGCGTTCATCGCCTGGTGGCGCCCATCCAGCGAGAGGCGCACCGGGACTCCACGCACGGTGAACTCGCAACCGCCGCCGGTCAGCGAGCGGTAGCCCTCGACGCGGTAGTCGCCCTTCTCGAGACCGAAGCTCGCAACGCGGGCCGGCGTCATACGCGCCAGCAAGGAGTAGAACTCGTCGTCCGCGTTCAGCACCGCAAGGCCGTCGTCGGGCAGTGCGGAGACGAGCTCACCCTTGGCCCGCGCCAGCTGCTCGTGAGACGTGAAGAACTCCATGTGGACGGTGCCGACGTTGGTCACGATTCCGATCGACGGCTTCGCCACCGCCGCCAGCCGCGCGATGTCGCCGGCTCGCTGCATCCCCATCTCGAGCACGAGCGCTGTATGGTGCGGCTCCAGCCTCAGCACCGTCAGGGGGAGGCCGGTCTCGGTGTTGAGGTTGCCGGTGGAACGGAGCACCTCGAAGCGCTGGGCGAGGATCGCAGCGACCATCTCCTTGGTGGACGTCTTGCCATTGCTTCCCGTTACGGCGACCACAAGCGGCCGCACGCGCTGGAGCGCGTAGCCTGCGAGCGTGTAGAGGGCGGCCCACGTATCGGACACGAGGACCTCGACGATCCCGGACGGAATGTCCATCCTGCGCTGGACCACGACCGCGGCCGCGCCACGCGAGATCGCATCGTTGATGAAGCGGTGTCCATCCGTATCAGCGCCGCGCAGCGCGAAGAAGAGGCCGCCCTGGGCGACCTCGCGCGAGTCGGTGTGAAAAGTCGAGAACGTATTTCCGACCTGGGTGCCGCCGACCTCGCCGCCCCCGGTCGCCTCGAGGATCTCGAGAAGACTGAGTTTCATCCGATAAGTAGAACTGC
>JBAUTF010000098.1:0-2525 GCA_049582065.1 Candidatus Dormiibacterota bacterium
CGGGGTCTCCCGATCGAGCCCCTGTACAAGCATGGGGCCGGCTGGCAAGCGCACCTCGAGGACCTCGGTCGCTATCTAGCGGGGGGCCAATCGAACTGGAAAGCCCGGTGGACCGAACTCACTCCGACGTACCAGTCGCTCGGTTGGGACGGCGAGCTGAAGGGCTAGGAACAGGTAGACACCGGAGACACTGGCCCGCCGCACACTGCCGTAGACGTGGTCGAGATCGTCCCCGGTTTCCGTGTTGACGAATGGCGCCCATCCACCGCGGTCGAAACCACCGCGCCGATCCTCGTCAGGCCGCCTAGGCCCTGAACTCACGCCGTCCACAGAGACGTTGGTCGTGGTTTTCTACTCCAGTTGGCGATCTCGCCGATGCTGGATGCAGCCAGGAATTCGCTGATGCCTGCGCTGGCTTGCTCGTAGGAGCTGCCGGCCAGATTCCTCCGGCGCACCAATGGGCAAATGAGCATCGGCCCCACCCTCGCCACATGGGTCTCTCGCGTTGCATGTTGGGCGCGCCGCGAGACCCTCGATACCCATGAATCCACGAGGTACAAGGCTCTTCTCGCTGGGCCTGGTTTCCTTCGGATCCTGCTGGCGATCCTCGCCCGGCAGCCAGCAGAGATGCCGAATGCAATCGCTCTGATTGTTGTGATTGGCCTTTTGGTACTGGCCTATGTCTTCTGGTGGTCCGCGATTCGCACGTGGAGACGCGATCCGCCATCGTCAGAGGTGGCCCCCGTGCCCGCCTTTCCGACGTCGCCGCTATGGAGGGGCCTGCTCTTCTGGCATTCGGCTCTTGCCAGCAGGCGGCTACCCCCCGGCGGAAGGCCAGGTACGCGTAACCGACGGGGCCGCGCCTAGCGGACCATTGAAGCTCCAGTTCGAGGTGCAGCCTGTTGGGCACGCTTATTCGTCAGGCCCCGCGCTGATGCCTATCACTCACCCGCGGGTGCCCTTCTTGGGCATAGCGACTCTACGATCCCGCTCTCAAAGGTGGATCAGGCTGCGACGGGCAGCGGCGCGCGCTCGCATTCACGCAGCAAACCGCCCAATCTCGTACGGCACCGAACCGCTCCAGATGGACTGACCGGGTCGGAGCGAGCGATCCGGCGCGGGCCTGCACGCCCAGCGCACCAGTGATCCTTCACGGTTTCCTGATGGTTGTGCGCCCGTCTTTGGCGAGACCCTCCAGCAGATCCACGACATAGTCGACGCCGGGCATCTGGTCGACTTCGACCTTCACGGCGGCCGCGGCAGATGCAAACGTGGGTTCATCGAGAAGCCGCCGGACACCTCGTCGGATCTTCGCCGGATCCAGGGATTCGGGTGTAATCACTGGGCCGAATGGCGGCTCACCGGAATCGGCGGCGCTGAGGCCAAATCCAACCTCGACGGCCCGCTGCGCGTTTCGAGGTTGATCTGCGCTCAGTGGCAGTAGATACATCGGAAGGGCGTGTTGCAATGCCGCGATCAGGCTGTTGAAGCCACCATGGGAGATGACGGCGGAGCAACGAGGAAAGAGGAGGCTCTGCGGGATGTATCGCTCGGCACGGACGTTTTGGGGAAGATCTCCAAGCTGACCTGGATCGCGGTTGCGGCCTGTAGTGACGATGAGGCTCATTGGTTCGTTCGCCAGGGCCCTCGATGATGGTCTCCAGGACGTTTGATGTTCGGTTGAAGACCGTTCCAAGAGTTGCGTACACAATCGGCTGGTTTGGGAGGCGGTCGATCCATGACGGCAACGTCTCTTCGCCGCTCGTGTCGAAGACCATGGGGCGAACCTTGCGTGCAATGGGCAGAAGGGTGACGCCAGGAAGCGTCAGGCTTGGGGGAACGCAGTCGAGGTACAGCTGGCCGAACAGCTGCCGCAACTCTGGATCGCGCGGTAGTCCCACGCTGACTCGCAAATCGTCGAGCTTTGCCGCAATCAGAGCGCCGACGACTGTCCGTGGAGGGGGATTGGCCACGAGTTGGACCGCGACCGGAATGCCTGCGAGTTCACCGGCCAGCCGGCCGGCAAATTCTGACTGTTCGCTCAAGATTGCGTTCGGCCGCCAGCTCGCGCAAATCTCGACCAGCTGTGGAATCGCACCCATGGATGCGATCTCGACTAAAAGCGGACTGTGTCCGCGGTTATTGGGCGCGAGCAGCCGAGATGAGATGGGGTCGTCGCTTCCTTCGAGCCAGTTTGGCCCGACAGGGGTTGCTTCGAACCCCAACCTGTTCACCAGTTCAACTGAGGATTCCGCTGTGGCGAACATGACGTGGTGGCCTCGTGAGATCAGCGCCTGCGCCGTCGGAACCAGAGGGTGAATGTGACCCGTGCCAGGTATGGAAGTGAAGAGGAATCTCAATCGATTTCCGTCGCGCCAGACGGCGCGGAAACGGAGGGCCGGGCGGCGTTGCTACCTAGCGATTGACTACTGATCTGGGAAGTCACCTGTAGGCTCTCTGAGGGTCGCTTAGAGCGCGATTCTATTGCCGGCTATGGTGTGTGCTTGGTTCGCGTTACGCAAGGC
>JBAUTF010000099.1:0-3156 GCA_049582065.1 Candidatus Dormiibacterota bacterium
GGTTGTGTTGGATGGCAGGTCGACAGCCCGTCCTTCAGCGAAGTTTTCGTGATCGGCCTCGTTGCTACCTAGCCAGCGTGCTCGACATCTCGATTCCGTTTGCCCAGTAGTGACCAGTCGGGCCCGCGGGGAGCAGGTCGTACGTCCGGTCGCCGGTGTAGGGCACGAGTTCCCAGAGCCTGATCGTCGAGCCGTCCAGCTCGTCTCCGGCCTGGAGCTCCCCGGCGTGTCGGCCGTCGGCGGTCGGATGACCGGGCGAGACCAGGAGCTCGCGCCCGTCCGCCAGCTTGAGGTGGACCATGAGATGGCCGGCCGGCACCGCCATGTTGCCGATCTCGACCACCGGAGCAGCGATGCGAGCGCCGGCAGCTGTGGCAGTCCACACCACCATGCCTGGTCGAATGTCGGTCACGCGAACCGGGCCGTTGGGCGTCGCGATCATCGTGGCGGCGGCGAGGCAGATCGGGCACATCGGCGGACGCCCCGGAGTTCGCGAGGTCACGGTGACCAGGCCGTCGACCCTCACGGTCCCCGCGACCATCTGGTAGCCGGCCGCAGCGCCCGCCGGCTGGGCAACGTACTGGAACGAGTAGTCCGCCCCCCTCGGCGCGAGCGTCAGTGCCCGGAGCAGCTTCCACGCGCGGTAGACGGTGAGCTTCTGCGCGTCCGTGAGGTCGCCCGCCGGAAGGCCTTCGTGGGCCACGATCGCCGCGTATGTTTCAGTGTCCGCCTTGATCGTCTGGTACTGAGCGATCGCGCTCGCCTGCTCGCCTCCCTCGCGGGCGAGGGGGTAGAAGTCAGGGTCGCAGTAGGCCGGCTTGCCGGCGGCGTCCATCACCTTGAACTTCAGCTGGCTCGAGGTCAGGGGGCTGCCCGAGACAGGCGCCGGCGTGATCGCGCCGCAAGCTGCGCAGGCCAGGACGAGCAGCGCCAGGGCCGGCCTCATTTCATTGATGGATACGCCGATAGGTGCCCCAAAGTAACGCGGACGCGGAACCAAATGCACCCCTCACGCGTATTCAACTGAGATGGACCGGCCCCATGGCGAACCTATAATCGCTGCCGTGGGGGCAGCAGATGCCATAACCCGGGTGTCCGACGCCTTCATGGCCAACGTGAGCCGGGCGATCGTGAACAAGGAAGACGAGATCCGGCTGTGCCTGGTCACGCTGCTCTGCGAGGGCCACCTGCTGATCGAGGACGTCCCGGGCGTCGGCAAAACCATGCTCGCCAAGTCTCTGGCGCGATCGCTGGACTGCACGTTCCGCCGGATCCAGTTCACGCCCGACCTGCTGCCCTCCGACGTGACGGGCGTGCGGGCTTTCAACCAGAAGCTCAACGATTTCGAGTTCCGGCCCGGTCCGGTGTTCGCGCAGATCCTGCTCGCCGACGAGATCAACCGCGCCAGCCCGAAGACGCAGGCGGCGCTGCTCGAGGCGATGGAGGAGCGGCAGGTCACGATCGACGGCGAGACGCACCCGCTGCCCAAGCCGTTCATGGTCATGGCGACCCAGAACCCGGTCGAGTACTCGGGCACGTTTCCGCTTCCCGAGGCGCAGCTCGACCGCTTCTTGATGAAGGTCAGGCTCGGCTACCTCTCCGAGAAGGAGGAAGCGAACCTTCTGAACCAGCACAAGGTCGAGTCCCCGATGCTGGAGCTTCAGCCGGTGGTGTCGCCCAATGAGCTCAAGGCGGCGCAGATGGCGGTCCGGGAGGTGTTCGTCAAGCCCGAGCTCCGCGAGTACATCGCCCGCCTGGTCGGCCGCACGCGCGGCAACCCCGAGGTCGCGTTGGGGGCGAGCACGCGCGGCACCTTGAACCTTTTCCACGCGAGCCAGGCGCTGGCCGCGGTGCAGGGCCGAAGCTACGTGCTGCCTGACGACATCAAGGCCCTGGCCGAGCCCGTCCTCGCACACCGCATCATCCTCCGCCCCAACGCCGAGATGCAGGGGCAGAGCGCGGGCAAGCTCATCACCGGCCTGCTCGAGCGCGAGCACGTGCCCCAGATGGCGTACGACGGATAGCCGCGGCCGGGGGCCAATATGAGCAAGGTTGCTCTCGCCGGCGCCCTTGGCCTGCTCCTCTTCTTCACGTACCTGACGGCGGTCCGCCCCGCGTACGCGTTCGCGTACGCCCTCTGCCTGCTCTTCGTGGTCGCCTGGGCCTGGCCTCGTCTGGCAATCCGAGGAATGACCGTGACCCGGCGCCTCGACCCTGGCACCCCGACCGTCGGCGAGTCGTTCGAGGAGGTCTTCGAGTTGCGGCGCAAGGGCTGGGTCCCCGCGCCGTGGGTCGAGGTGAAGGACCTCAGCCAGATTCCCGACTATCAGCCCGGGCGCGTGGTCTCCATCGGGAACGAGACCGTGAAGTGGAAGGCGCGCGGTGTGTACCGGAGGCGCGGCTGGATGGCATTCGGTCCCACCTCGCTCCGCGTGCGGGAGCCATTCGGCCTGTTCGAGCGCGACTGGAAGCTCACCCAGAAGACCTCTGTGCTGGTGTATCCCCGCGTCCGGCCCATCCCCGACCTGCTGACGCCGAGCGCGCAGCAGGTCGGCAGCTCGCAGAGCCTTGGCGCGTGGGCCGACTACCCGCCGGAAACCGGGGGCGTGCGCGACTACACGACCGGCGACAGCTTCGGGCGCATCCATTGGGGCCTTTCCGCGCGACACCAACGGCTCATGTCGAAGACATTCGAGCAACCACTCACGACCGACCTCTGGATCCTGCTCGACCTGGACCGCAACGTCCACCACGGTGAAGGCGAGGACTCGACGGTCGAATATGCCGTCAGCCTCGCCGCCTCGATGGCCGCCCAGGTCCACGGACGCGGCCGGCAGGTGGGCCTGATCGCCAACGACGCTCGAGGTACCATCCTCGAGCCCCACCGCGCGGTCCGCCAGGACCGCATGATCCTGGACTACCTGGCGGTCGCGCAGGCCGACGGGCGGACCCCACTGACCCAAACTCTCGCCTGGGACAAGATCCGCCGGCTGCCCCGGCGCGCGATCGCGGTCATCACGCCCAGCGCCGACCCGGCGTGGGTACGCCTCCTGCAGGCGGTGCGCGGACGGCGTTCGACGATGATCGTCTTCTACCTCGACGTGGCGAGCTTCGGCGGCCCGGACCAGAACCCCAGCTTCGACCTCGGCCAGGACG
>JBAUTF010000100.1:0-2158 GCA_049582065.1 Candidatus Dormiibacterota bacterium
GCGCCGCCCGGCTGGGCCGGGGCGCCGGATGGCACGGTGCCCGGTGCTGTGTCGTTTGTTACGTCACGGTCCATCTGGTTACCACCTGACGCATCCTTGACAAACAATCCTATCGGCTGTAGGTTCCGCGCGAACCTGGTCGACGATCGCTAAAGGGAGGAATCGGGGATGAGTGTCACGCGCACCCTGTTCACGCGCCAGTCGTCGGGCCTCGTCCGCGAGGTCAGCGTCGCCAATGCCCTCTTCTTCAACACGGCGGCGTTCATCGGCGGCACGCTGGGCGGCGCGTACGGCATCGCCGTCCTGGCCGGCGTCCCGGTGGTGGTGCTCGGCCTCGTCACCAACTGGTCGGTCGTCGCGTTCATCGTCGGCGCCTTCTGCGTCCTGCTCGCGCTGATCTTCGCCTCGCTCACCACGGTGATGCCGCGCTCGGGCGGAGACTACGTCTTCACCAGCCGCATCATCCCCAAGGTCGGGCCGTTCCTCGGGTGGCTCGAGAGCTGGATGCTCGCGTTCGCGTCCATCGCACTCCTCCAGTTCGAGACCGTGCTCACCCTGCGCGGGGTCCAGATGGAGGGCCGGATCATCGGCATCGGCACGGGCAGCAGCTTCTTCAACAACGCCAACAACTGGTTCACCGAGGGCAGCACCGGAGACGTCACCGGCATCCCCGGGATGATCGCGGGCCTCGTGGTGCTCGCGGTGGTCGCCTTCGTGGTCCTGCAGCCGACGCGGACATTCCACAAGATCGTGACCTGGCTGACCATCTTCGGAATCGGCGGCTGGGTGGCGATGGCGATCGTCGGGCTCCTCACCTTCGATGCCGGCTCTTTCGCGGCCAACCTGCCGAAGTTCGCCGGGGGCGTCACTGTGGACCAGCTGGCCAAGGCGGCGAGCGACGCCGGCCTCACCGGCACGAGCTTCAGCTTCGGCCCGGTGGACAGCTACACGTGGCCCTTCTTCCTGATGGCGGGCGTGATGCTGTTCCAGTTCATCGGGTTCCAGTACAGCGCTTACATCTCGGGCGAGGTGCGCGGAAACGTCACGCGCGGCATCCTCCTGGCGGTGCTGGGCGCGCTCGTGATGGCCGTGCTCATGAACTCGATCTACGCCGAAATGCTGCCGCGGCGGCTCGGCCTCGACCCGCAGACCGGTTGGGCGGGCGCGTTCTGGGGCTACGTCGTGAAGCCCGGGCTGCCGATGGGCCAGCCCAACTACTTCCAGCTTGTTGGCGCCGTGACCAGGCCCGACCTGTGGCCGATCTGGGCGGTGGTCGGCGCGGCCTCGACCCTGTTCCCCTTCCTCCTGATGCCCGTTTACGTCATCTTCATCAGCCGCATGGCCCTGGCCTGGAGCCTCGACCGCCAGGTGCCGGAGTGGCTCGGCGTGGTGTCCGAGCGGCTGCGCGCGCCGGCCAACGCGATCATCGCGACGCTGGCGATGGCCGTGATCTTCCTTCTCTTCTCGAACTTCGCGATACTGAAAGCGGTCGGCCTCGGCGCGCTGGCGCCGAGCGCTGACCCAGCCCTCGACGGCAAGCTCAACCTGGTCGCGTCGGCCTGGTTCACCATCCTGGCCTCGTCGCTGAGCTGGATCAACCCGGGCATCAACGCGATCCTGGCCCGCTTCACACGGCCCGACCTCGTCAAGACGGCGCCGTTCATCAAGTGGCTGCCGTGGCTCGGGATCGTCTGGCTGGCGTTCACGGTGACGCTGTACTGGTTCGCCGGCGTCGGGCCGATCATCAGCAACCTCAAGAAGTCCAACCCGCTGTCCTACCTGAACAGCAGCGGCGTCACGTTCGTGGGGATCGTCCTGGTCATCGGCATCGTGTGGTACGTGATCCGCTCGATCACCAACCGCCGGGCCGGGGTCGAGACCGAGCTGATGTACAAGAGCCTGCCGCCTGACTGATCGCACCGCGCGGTTGTAATAGATGAATGGGCTGTCTTTACTCGACGCCATCGGCCAGGCCGAGCTGGTGCGGAGCAAACAGGCGAGCGCCGTCGAGCTGGTGTCGGCAGCGATCGCGCGCATCGAGGTGTTGAACCCGACCCTCAACGCGGTCGTCACGCCGCTGTTCGAGCAGGCCCTTGCGGCCGCCCGCCGGCCGCTGCCTGAAGGACCGCTGGCCGGAGTGCCGTTCCTGCTCAAGGAC
>JBAUTF010000101.1:0-13068 GCA_049582065.1 Candidatus Dormiibacterota bacterium
TTGCGGCCCCCAAGCATCGCGATCGCGGCCCCGGCCGCGACCCAACCGAGACCCTCCCCGAGGTTCGACAACGTGCTGACATAACGGTCGCTTACCGCCGAGTGGGGAAGCCCGTTGATCGCCTCGAAGATCCGGCGATCTATGCCCCCCCGTTTGGGAGGAGGGACCACGACCGAGATCGGACCGGCGGGTACGTCTTGCGAATGGATGGCCATGGCCCAACGCTGAGGCGATGGCCGAAACAATTGCAGCAATGAGCCGTGGCTCAGCCGCCGAGGTAGGCGCGGCGCACCGCTGGGTTGTGCAGCAGGTCGTCGCCGCTTCCGGTGAGAAGGATCTGGCCGGTCTCGATGACGTAGGCTCGGTCGGCGATCGCCAGGGCGCGCAAGGCGTTCTGCTCCACCAACAGGATCGTCGTGCCGTCCGCGTGGATCTCGTCGATCGCGCGGAAGACCTCGTCGACCATCTGCGGCGCAAGGCCCAGCGAAGGCTCGTCGAGCAGCAGGAGACGCGGCTTGGCCAGCAGGCCGCGGGCGATCGCCAGCATCTGCTGCTCGCCGCCCGACAGAGTGCCGGCGCGCATGTCGCGCCGCTCGCCCAGGATGGGAAAGCGCTTCATCATCGCGGCGATCTGGGGCTGGGCGGAAGTGCCGAGACGGCGGGCCCACGTCGCGAGCTCGAGGTTCTCGAGCACCGTCTGGCGGGCCAGGATCTCCCTCCCCTCGGGCACCTGCACCAGCCCGTGCCGCACGATCGTGGATGGTTTGGCGACCGTGAGGTCGAGCCCATCGAACATCGCGGAGCCGCGGTCCGGACGCAGCAAGCCCGACAGCGTGTTGAGGATGGTGGACTTGCCGGCGCCGTTGGCGCCGATCAGGGCGACAACCTCGCCCGGTGCGACCCTGAACGACGCGCCGCGCACCGCGGTAATCGCGCCGTAGCTGACGGTCAGATCGTGGACCTGGAGGATCGCCTTCTCGGGCTCGGCCGAGCGGCTTCCGCTGCCGGCCACGTCTTCGACCTCGGTCGCCTCGTCGACGCCGCTCGCGCCCGGCGCGCTGCGGACCTCGCGTTCGCCGCCGCTCCCCAGGTAGGCCTTGATCACGCCGCCGTCGGTGGACACCTCCTCCGGCGTCCCGTCCGCGATCTTGCGGCCGAAGTTGAGCACCGCGACGCGGTTGCAGACGCCCATCACCAGGCGCATGTCGTGGTCGATGAGGAGGATGGTCAAGCCGTCGGTGTTCAGGTGTTCGATCAGCTCGCGGATGCCGTGCTTCTCGGAGGGGTTCATCCCCGCCGCAGGCTCGTCCAGGATCAACAGGCGTGGCCGCAGGGCCAGCGCGCGTGCGATCTCGAGTCGCCGCTGGTCGCCATAAGGTAGGGTCCCGGCCGGCCGTTCGCCGACATCGCGTGACGCCAGCCCAACCGTGTCCATCAGCTTGTGCGCTTCGTTCAAGCGCGCGCGCTGGTCACGGCGGAAGAAAGGAAAGGTGGCAAGCTGGGCGAGGGTGTCGTCGCGCCGGCGCGTGTGCATGCCGACGAGCACGTTCTCGATCGCCGTGAGCTCCTTGAACAGGCGGATGTTCTGGAAGGTGCGCGCGACTCCGAGCGCGGCGATGCGGTAGGCCGGAAGGCCGGTCAGCTCATCCGCGCCGACCCAAGCGTGGCCGGCCTGGAACGGGACGTAACCAGTCATGACGTTCACGAGCGTCGTCTTGCCCGCGCCGTTGGGACCGATCAGGCCATGGATCGCGCCCTGCTCGACCTCCAGCGACACCCCGTCGACGGCACGGACGCCGCCGAAGTGCCGCTGGACGCTATCCAGTCGAAGGAGCACTTGCTCTAGCTCGTGGCCACCACGCGGGACGGATGATGGCGAGGCCGCCCCGCCCCACGATCCCCTGCGGCCGGAAGACGATGATGGCGATCAAGAAGACGCCGCTCACGATGTTGATGTAGGGACCGGCCGACTGGAAGATCCAGGGCAGGAGCGTGATGAAAAGCGCACCGACGACGGGGCCGAGGACGAAACCGCTCCCGCCGAGCACGGCGAAGGTCAGGATCTGGACCGCGCGGGTGACGCCGTACTGGGTGTCCCCCGGATCCACGAAGAAGTTCAGGTGTGCCTCCAGAGCCCCGGCGAAGCCGGCCAGGATGGCGCTGAGGACGAACGCGAGCATCTTGTATCGGGCCACGTGGATGCCCTGGCTGAGCGCTGCGATCTCATCCTGCCGGATCGCCGCCCACGCGTAACCGAGCCGGCCTTTGGTGAGCCTCCACGCGACGAAGACCACCAGGACGAAGGAGACCAGGATCATGTTGATGCCTCCCAGCGGGTCGGCGGTTGGGTTCTTGAGGCCAAGGCCCTCGCCCGTGATCGGCAGGTTCAGGATCACGCCAAGGCGAAGCGCTTCGACGAAGCCGATCGTCGCGATGGCAAGGAACACGCCGCGCAGCCGGAGCACGGGCAGGCCGACGAGGACACCCACGACACCGGCGAGCAGTGTTCCGACGATGACGTCGAGCGCCAGCGGCGTGTGCCAGTAAAGGCCCATCAGGACTGACGTGTAGGCGCCGACTGCCATGAAGCCGGGCGCGGCCAGCGAGAGCTGCCCCGAGAAAAGCACCACAAACATCGAGGTCGCGAGGATGCCGTTGATCCCGATCTGCGCGATCAGCAGGGTGTGAGAGTTCCAGAAACCGACCGGGTCGGAGAACAGCTGGAAGAAGAAATCCATCAGGAGAGTCGCGACCCTATGGTCCGCTGAAGATGCAAGGAGCTTCGGGGTTGCGACACTCTAGTGGACCGTAACGGCCAGAGCTGGAGCAGGCCGCAGGCTCGAAGACCGGCGTTCCAGGCGGCCGGTGCCAAGGCGCGGGTGGCGAGAGGAGGAGGGCATCGATAGATGCCTGACGACGATCGCCGGGGCCCGCAACGCCGGCATCAGCGCCCGCAGGGCGCCCGGCCGTCTGGGACGTCGGATGCTCCAGATCTGGCTGGTAGGGTCCACTAGCTAAATCCGTTCGCGGAGCTGAGCGCCGAAAAGACCTTGCGGTCGCAGGATCAGCATCAGGAACAGGGCGGCAAACGCCACGCCGCCACGCGCGTTGCTGCCGAACGTCACCAGCGCGGCCACCTCGATGAGGCCGAGCAGGTAACCGCCGACCACGGCGCCCGGGATGCTCCCCATGCCGCCGAGCACGATCACCGCCAGGCCGCGCACCTCGACGTTGTCGCGTCCGATGTATGGGCTGATGTCGCCCAGCGCGACGCCGAACAGGATGCCCGCCAACCCGCCCAGCGCGGACGAGATGACGAGCGTGAGCGAGATCATGCGGTCGACGTCGAGTCCCATCAAGCGCGCCGCGCGTGGGTTCTCGGCCACCGCGCGGAGGCCGCGCCCGACCTGCGTGTAGCGGATCGCGTAGCCGAGGACGAGCATCAGGACGATCGAAATCGGGATGATTGCGACCTTGCTAGCCTCGAGGGTCAGGTCACCGACGTGCCAGGTCGGGTTCGGGATGGTGCCGGACGGGAACGCGACGGAGTTGGGACCATCGACCCACAGCCACGCGAAGAACTGGCCCGGCTGGCCCTGCTCGATGGCGGCGACGATGATCAGGGCGAGGCCGATCGTGGAGATGAGCGCGGCGATCGGCGGCGCCTGCCGCCGGCGCAGCGGTCGCAGACAAACGTGCTCGATGACTAGGCCCATGAACCCCGATACCGCGATGCCGAGGATGCATGCGACCCAGAACGACTGGCCGTGATTGATCACCAGCGAGTACGTGACCGCCGCGCCCAGCATGAAGACCGCGCTGTGAGCGAGGTTCAGGATGTCGAGGACCCCGAAGACCAGCGTGTACCCGACCGCGAAGAGCGCGTAGATCGACCCTATGAAGATCGCGTTGAGGAGCTGCTGGTCCACGTCCCTTTCGCGCGCCGGTTACTGGGTGAAGGAGGGAGATCGCTCCCTCCTTACATCAGCTCGCCTTGATCTCGTGGACGAGAGTGAACCCGCCGCTGCCGTCCATGGCGATCACCCACACCGTCTGCTTGACGTCGTGCGCGCTCGTGAACTGGAAGGGGCCGAGCGGGGTCTGGATGTTGACGGTCTCCATGGCGGCGCGAAGCTTGTCCCGATCGCCGGCCAGGTCGGTGAAGGTCAGGTTGGCCCGCTTGGCGGCGTCGGCGAGGATCTTGATCGCGGAGTAGCCCTGGGCGGCGAACTGGTCTGGATCCTTCGAGTACTCGGCCTTGTAGGCCGATACGAAGTCGGCGTTGGACGGGAAGGTGTTGCCGAGATACCACGCGCTGGCGCTGCGAGCGCCTTTGCCGTCGGCGCCCGCCTGCGCCGACACCGTCGCCGTGTTGAAGCCGTTGCCGCCGAGGAACTGACCCTGCCAGCCCTGCTTGCGGGCCTCGGTCATGATCTTGGCGGGGATGCCGCCCAGCGAGGTGATGAAGATGACGTCGGGCTTGAGCTGGACCGCCTGCGTGACATAAGGCGAGAGGTCCGCCTCGGCCTTGTTGAACTTGATCGTCTTCAGCAGTGTGATGTTGTACTGGCCGACCGTGTTCTGGACGATGATGCCGCCGTCGCTGGAGAACTTGTCGTCCTGCGCTACCAGCAGCACGCCCGTCTTCGGATGGGCGTCACTGGCGTACGACTGGATGTTGTCAGGGATCGCGGTCTGCTCGCCGAGGCTGTCGCGGAACACGTACTTGCACGGTGTCGTGTCCGGGAAGTTGCAGTCCGGAACGATGTTGATGCCCGTCGTGCTCACGGCGAGGATGGGCGTCTTGAGGCTCTCGGCCAGCGGGTGAACCGCGACGGCCGAGTTGGACAGGGTAGGACCGAGCAATGCCAGGTCCTGGTCCGCCTGGATCATGGTCTGCGCGACCTGGGCCGACTGCGCTTTGTCCGAGGCGTCGTCCCTGACGGTCAGGTCGATCGTGGCTCCGTTCACGCCGCCCGCGGCATTGATCTGTTTGACCGCCAGCATCATGCCGTCGCGGCTCTGGGGGCCGTACACGCCGCCGGCACCCGTGATGGAAAGGATCGCGCCGAGCTTGATCACCTTGCCGGAATAAGAGTTCGTGCTGGTCCCTGTGCTGCCCCCCGTCGACCCGCAGGCCGCGACCACCACGGTTGCCACTGCCACACAAACCAGCCGCCAGCGTTTCATATCAACTCCCCCTAAACGGTTCTAAACGCTTAAGTAACGTATCAAACCTCGCCGGCGTCAAGCCTTTAGTCGCCTCATCAGCCGCGCGATGTCAAGCTTCGGCTGCGGGTACTGGGGGTTCATCTCCTTCAAGGTCTCCATGAGGATCTTGGTGACGGCCCAGTTGCGGTAGTCCTTGTCGTTGGCCGGGATCACGTACCAGGGCGCCCACGGGGTCGAGCACCGGGTGATGGCCAGGCTGTAGGCGCTCATGTAGTCGTCCCAGTACGCGCGCTCGTCGATGTCGTGCTCGCTGAACTTCCAGCGCTTGTTGGGGTCCGCCAGGCGGTCCATGAAGCGCGCCCTCTGCTCCTCGTACGAGATGTAAAGGCAGAGCTTGATGATCTTGGTCCCGCCACGAGAGAGCTTCTTCTCGAAGGCGTTGATCTGCCCGTACCGGCGCTCGATGATCGGCGGCTTGGCCAGGTCATGGACCCGCGCGATCAGGACATCCTCGTAGTGCGAGCGGTTGAAGATGCCGATCAGGCCCGGGTCGGGCAGGCGCCGGCGGATCCGCCAGAGAAACCCATGCCTGCGCTCTTCGGGCGTCGGCTGCTTGAACGCCGAGATCTCCACGCCCTGCGGGTTGAGGTCGCCGATGACGTGCGTGATGGTCCCGTCCTTGCCGCTCCCGTCCATGCCCTGGAGCACGATGAGCAGGGACCTCTTGCGCTCGGCAAACAGCCGCTCCTGCAAGTCGAAAAGAGCAACCTCGTGGCGCTTGACGTCCCGGGCCGCGCGCTTGCGCCGCTTGAGACCGGGGGTGGAGTCGGGGTCGACGTCGGCCATCCTGAAACGGCCATCGCTGGCCTGCGCGCGCAAGAGGTCTCGGAGCTGCTGCTTCTTGGCCACTCAGCGGAGTGTAAGCCGCGAGCTGGTCAGGTCAGCTCTACAGGCACGACCTCGACGGTGACCAGCTTCTCGCCCCGCAGCACGGTGAGGGTCACCTTTGACCCGATACGCGCTTCGACCATCAACCTCTGAAGGTCGCCCGCGTTCGTGACCGCCGCGTCTCCCAACCCGACGATGACATCGCCGCCTCGAATCTCTCCCGAGGCGGCCGGGCTGCCGCCGACGACCTCCTGAACCTCTACGCCCTGCTTGCGGCCCAGGCGCTCGGCGACCGCGGGCGCAAGCGAGTGGGTTCCTCCTGCGATGCCGAGATAGGCGCGGCGGACGCGGCCGTTGCGCATCAGTGCCGACAGGATCGCCTGCGTGGTGCCGTTCATCGGTACGGCGAGCCCAAGCCCCATCCCGGCCACAGCCGTGTTGACGCCGATGAGCCTCGCCTGCCAGTCGGCCAGTGCGCCACCCGAGTTGCCGGGGTTGAGCGCAGCGTCGGTCTGGATGACGTCCTCGATGAAGCGGCGGTGCCCATTCCCGTCCGCGGTCGCCAGCGAGCGGCCTAACCCGCTGACGACCCCGGACGTGACGGACCCCGAGAAACCGAGCGGGTTGCCGAGGGCGACCACCAGCTGGCCGACGCGCAGCAGGTCGGCGTTTCCGATCCGAACCGGCTGAAGGGTGGCGGCGCGGGCGCGCACGACGGCGAGGTCCGAGAGCGGGTCGGCGCCGACGATGTCGACGTCGTACTCGGTGCCGTCGAGAAAGCTGGCGCCGGCCGAGCCTGCCTGAGCCACCACGTGGGCGGAGGTGACGATGAACCCGTCCGGAGTGATGACCACGCCGGAGCCGGCGCCGCCTCGCCCCGCGCGGCCAACCCGCAGGCTCGCCACCGAGGGCAGGACGCGCTCGGCGACCGAGCTGACGGTGGCTGAGTAGGCGTCCAGCGCCTCGCGCTCCGAGGTGGCTTCGACCATGGTGTTACAAGATTACCAAGTAACGGTGGAGTTAAACCTTGGCCTTCGAGCGCCTCCTGGCCGGCTCCTTGCGATTGGCGGCCGCCGCTCTCAGCGCTTCGAACTCGAGCTTGAAGGCATCGACGATCCTCTCGGGGTCCGGGACCAGGCCTTCGTCGCTGGCCACCCCCAGCATCACGCGGCCGGCATAGCTGAGGATGCTGATGCCCAGTCCGAGGTGCCCTGACTGCGGCACCCAGAACATCATCCGGTCGAGCTTCCGACCGCCGAGGTAGAGCGGTTCCCGGGGGCCGGGGACGTTGGTCAGGACCGCCGTGGCCTTGCTTCCGAAGAAGCGAAGGCCGAGCCTCTCCACCTCGACCGGGGCAAGGCCCATCACGCTCAGCACGCCGAACGCGACGAGCGCCTCGGGCGAGCGTTTCAGCCCGTCCATCTCGTGCTTGATGGCGCGCAGCCGGCGCACGGGGTCGACGATGCCGACCGGCAGCGACAGGAATACCAGTCCGAACGCATTGCCCAGCTTGTGCGCCTGGTCCGGCGGGCGGAGGTTGATGGGGACCGAGGCCCGGATGGAGAGGCCGCTGGTCGGTTCTCCTCGTTTTTCCAGGTAGCGGCGTAACGCGCCGGTGGTAGCCGCGACCAGCACGTCGTTGACGGTCGCGCCCAACGCTTTTCCGATCAGCTTGAAATCCTCGAGCGGGAGCTCCTCCGACCAGGCCGCGCGCTTGCGGCGTCCCAGCCCTCCCTTGAAGACCGTTGGCGGGTCGGGAGGCAGCATGATGAGCCGGCCCAGCCGGTAGGCGCCGTGCGCGCCAAGCCTCGCCAGGTCCCCGAGCTTTTCGGGGTTCGCGGCCAGGTCCTGGCCCGTGGAGATGCCCCGCGCGACCGCCGCCGGCAGCCAGTCGAGGGGGGTTGAGGCGGCCGCGCGCTCGGTCCGCCGGTGAGGCGGCCCGGCGGTCGCCGTCTCATCGGTGAGCGAGAGCATGACGCGCACCAGCGCGATCCCGTCGCCGATGCAGTGGTGGATCCTCGCCAGCACGACCGAGCCGGTGTCGTAGCCGTCGATGACGTGCATGTGCCACAGCGGCTTGGTGAAATCGAGTGGCGTGCTCATCAGCTCGCTGACCAGCTCGCGCAGCGCCCGGTCTCCGCCCGGCGCGGGCAGGGCGATATGGCTCACGTGGTTTTCGATCTCGAAACGCTCGTCGTCCTGCCAGTGCGGCGTGCCTCCCCGCGAGCGCGGTCGCACCACGCGCTGGTGGAACCGGCCGAAAGGCGCAAGGCGCCGGTCGAGGAGCAGGCGCAGCCTCTTGAGGTCGGCCTTCCCGTCCAGGGTCATGACCCCGGTGACCATCATCAGGTTGGTCGGGTCTTCCATTCCCAACCAAGCCGCGTCGACGCTAGACATCGCGACCAATCGGGGCACGGGTGCCGTGATCCTACGCGGGATAGACCGAGATTTCGGTCGCCTTGACCGCGACCCACACCTCCGGGCCGGCGTCCAGCCGCGACTGCTTGACCGCAGCCGGCGTCACCTCGGCCACCGGTGGCACCTGGCCGCTGACGCGCATCCGCGGAGTCGGACGCCTGTCTCAACGGGGTTCGCTCCGCCTGCTAGATATCGGCGCTTACGAAATCTTCACATCCAGCTAATGCCAGGCGCCCGTGACGCGGATTCAATGAGGGCGTGAGCCTCGCACCTATCGAAGACAGGATCGATCCCGCGGTAGCGTCTCCCGCGTGGCCCAGGCGCATCACCCGGCGGCAAGCGCTCGCCGCGGCGGCCGTCGCCGGCGTCGGTGTGGGCGCCGTGCGTTTGCTCGGCGGCTCGATGCAGAAGCTGGCCGGCCCCGCCGCCACGTCGACCACCGACTGGGTGTCGCCATTGGGCTCCGAATCGGCGCGCGTCATGCAGCTGATGCGGCGCGCGACACTGGGCTACACCTCGGCGCAGCTCGAATCCGCGCTGTCGGACGGGTTCAACAAGACCGTCGATCGCCTCGTCGAAACCAAACCGGTCGGGCCGCCCTCGCTCGCGGCGGCCAGCACGCCGGGCGGGCGATTCGCTGTCGGCCAGCTGCAGCAGTGGTGGATCGACCACATGATGACCACGGCGACCCCGTTCGCAGAACGCATGACCCTGTTCTGGCACGGTCACTTCACGAGCGATTACCGCAAGACCGCCGACGACACTTTCATGTACTGGCAGAACCTCACGTGGCGCCGGATGGCCATGACCGACCTTCGATCGATGCTGATGCAGGTCACCACCGACCCGGCGATGCTGCGCTACCTCGACCTCGGCACCTCGACCGGGCAAAGCCCCAATGAGAACTACTCGCGAGAGCTGATGGAGCTGTTCACGATGGGCGCCGGCAACTACACCGAGGACGACGTGCGCGAGAGCGCAAAGGCGCTGGCCGGCTGGCAGGTGCCGCCACCCGATTCGTTTGCAACGGTGGTGGTTGACCCGACCACCAATGTCACGCGCAGCCTGCCGGTTTACACCGCGCAGAAGGCCGGGGTGTTCAATCCGCGCCGGGCCTTCAAGGGCAGCGTCACCTATCTCGGCCAGACCGGGCCCCTCGACGCGCAGGGCGTGATCGATCGCATCCTGCAGCAGCCCGCGACCGCCGCGTTCATCGCCTCCAAGTTCGCGCAGCACTTTGTCACCGCTTCGCCGGCGACCGCCTACGTCAACCGGCTGGCGGACCAGTTCCGCCGCAGCAAGTACGACGTCAAGACACTCGTTCGCGCCGTGTTCACGAGTCCCGAGTTCACCGCCGCGCAGAGCTACCGCACGCTGGTCAAGACGCCGACCGAGTTCATGGTCCACGCCGCACGGGCGCTGGAGGCGAACGGGCTCTCGAGGGTGATCGCCAACGCCGGGTCGGGGATGGGGCAGACCCTCTTCGATCCTCCTGACGTCAGCGGCTGGCCCAACAACGAGTCCTGGATCTCGTCGAACACGGTGGTCGAGCGCGTGAACTTCGTGACCGCGGCGATGGCCCAGGCCAAGGGCCCGCTGCCACCTGCCGCCGACGCGGTGCGGACGCACCTGGACGGTGTGCTCAGCCCACAGACCTCCGCGCTCCTGAACCAGGCGGCCGATGACCGGGCGCGATGGTTCATCACCCTGGCTTCACCGGAATTCCAACTCAAGTAGGTGCACGAGACATGAGAAAAGAGATCGGCATCAACCAGCTCAAGCGGCGCGACTTCCTCAAGGCGGGCCTGGTCTTCGGCGCCGGCGCCGCCGGCCTGGCCGCCGGCTATGCGGCGGTCCCGGACGCGTTCGCGCGCGCGGTATACGCAGCCAAGAAAGAGGGGGTCACCAACGACAACGTGCTGGTGATGATCCAGCTCGCCGGCGGCAACGACGGCCTGCGCACGTTGGTCCCCCTCTCTGATCCCGCGCTTCACGACCTGCGCCCGCGCCTGGCGGGTCCGATGGTCTCGCAAGCGCTGCCGCTCAACAACGACTACGGGTTGAATCACAACCTGGGTGGCATCAAGAAGCTCTGGGACGGGGGCAAGGTCGCGATCGTCCAGGGCGTCGGCTATCCGAACCCGACTTTCTCGCATTTCGAATCGATCCGGATCTGGGAGACGGGCGATCCGACGCGACGTCAGGTCGACGGCTGGCTCGGGCGCACCCTCGCGACCGCATACGACTCCAACGGCCACCCTCTGACCGGCTGCGCGTGCGGCGCCACGGACGTGCCTGGGGCGCTTCGCGACCTACAGGCCACCATGACGGTGATCCAGGACCAGAAGACTTTCGGGTTCACCGGCGGCGGCGAGGTGGAGGCCGCCGTGGGCGCCCTCTACAAGGGCACGCCCGGCATCTACGGCGCTCTCTTCGACACGGCGATCGCGACCGCGACAGAGACGATGGCCACGCTGCGGACCTCATCCGCGAACTACCAGCCGATGGCGGATTACTCGGACAAGGTCAAGCTCGTCTATTCGTCGAAGAACCAGCTCGCCGCCGCGCTCCAGCTCGCGGCCGAGCTGATCGTCACCGGCACGGGGGTCAAGCTCCTGCATGTCACGCTCGGCGGGTTTGACACGCATTACACCGAGCTGAACCGGCACGACGACCTCATGGGTTACCTGGACTCCGCTGTCGGGGCCTTCTACCAGGACCTGTCGGCGCACGGCATGGCGGACAAGGTCCTGATCGCCACTTGGTCCGAGTTCGGGCGGCGTCCAAAGGAAAACGCGAGTGGAGGCACCGACCATGGCGCGGCCGCCCCGCTGCTGTTGATCGGCGACCCGGTCAAGGGCGGCCTGTACGGCGCCGAGCCGAGCCTCACCAGCCTCGACTCGACCGGGAACCTGCAGTTCTCGGTGGACTTCCGTTCCGTCTACCAGGAGATCCTGAGCGGCCACCTGGGGGCCGACGCCGCGCAGATCCTCGGAGCGACCTACGACCAGGTCCCGTTCCTCAAAGCCCCGGTTTCCGTGTGACATGCGCGCCGTCCTGCTGAAGGTGGGGGCGACCGTGCTGACCATTGCCACGACGGCGCTGTCGGCGGTCTACGTCACGTCGCACCTGAAGAACGCGGCCGCGCCGCTTCGCCCGGCCGTGTTGAGCGCGACCAGAGGCACGACCCTGTCGGCGCCCGGCGGCACCCTGACGATCGGGCCTTCTGTCCAGCCGAGCGATGTCCAGCCGGTGACTTCGACATATGCCTCGTAACGCCGCCGTCGAATCACATCACTTCGCCGCGCTCGGCACCAACTGCAGCCTGTTCGCGGCCGGCCGTTCGCGCGCCGCGCTGCTCGAGGGAGAGTTCTGGGTGAAGCGGCTCGGCGCTCGCCTGACCCGGTTTTCGGCCGACAGCGAGCTCTCTCAGCTCAATGCGGCGGCGGGCCGCTGGTTCGAGATCGGCGAGGAGATGGAAGCTGTGCTTCGCGAATCGCTGCGCGCTTTCGAGATGAGCGCCGGGCTCGTCAACATCGCGGTGCTGCACTCGATGCTGGCCATCGGGTACACGCGCTCGCTTTCGGAAGGAGCCTCGGTCGCCACGCTGGACGGCGCTCGTCCGCTGCCACCGCTGCCGGATGTCCTGAGCGTGCGGCACGGCGCGGCGCGACTCGAACGCGGAGCCGCGCTCGACCTGGGCGGGATCGCCAAGGGCTGGATGGCCGACCGGCTCTGCGAGTCTTTGGGCCTGAACGCGCTCGCGAACCTGGGCGGCGACCTGAGCGCTGCCGGACCTGGGCCGGACGGAAATGGATGGCCGGTCGCGATGGCCGGCGCGACGCTGATGCTGCGCGGCCAGGGGGCGGCGACCAGCAGCGTGCGACGCCGGCGCTGGGGCGATGTCCATCACCTCATCGACCCGCGAACCGGGCTTCCGGCGGGCTCCGGGCTCGCGGAGGTGTCTGTGGTCGCCGGCGGCGGCTTCGAGGCAGAGGTCGTCGCCAAGACCGCGCTGCTGGTCGGACCGGACCTGGCGCCGGCGTATTGCGCCGCTCATGCGCTGGCGTGGTGGCTGGGGGTCGCTGATGACGACTGACCAGTTCTTCTGGGTGATGGCGCGAGTCGCCGGCCTCAGCTCCTATGCGTCCCTGGCCATCGCAGTGGTCACCGGCATCGCGCTGCGCACGGCGGTGCTGGACTGGTTGGGCAGCAACCGGGCCGTGCGCTCGCTCCACGAATACACCACGGTGCTGTGGATTCCGCTGGCCGCGCTTCACATCGGAGCCCTGCTGCTCGACGCCACGGCGCGCATCGGGCTGCTCGACGTGGTGGTGCCGTTCCATTCCACGTATGGGACGCTCGGCATCGGCCTGGGCGCACTTTCCCTCGACGTGTTGGTGGTGGTCACGGGGGCGGCGTTTTTGAGGAGGCGGATGAACCGGGCGGCCTGGACATGGCTGCACCGGCTGGCTTACGTTGCGTTCGCCCTGATCTTCGTCCACGCGGTGCTGACCGGCACCGACTTCAGCGATCCACTGGTTTCCGCCCTCACGTGGGCTGCGGCGGCGGCGCTGGCCGCCCTCGGCC
>JBAUTF010000102.1:0-29818 GCA_049582065.1 Candidatus Dormiibacterota bacterium
GGCTCGAGGCCTTCAAGGCTCATCCCCGGATCGGGGAGAGCGGAGGCCACTCGCCGCAGCCGTCCGAGCGGGAGCAGAGCCTGGTCATCCAGGCTTCTCGGCAGACGCTGGTGGCCCTGGCAGAAGAGAATCGACGTTATGAGGCCCGATTCGGACACGTCTTCCTCATCGCGGCCAGCGGCCGGACCGCTGGCGAGATGCTCGAGGCTCTGCGGCAGCGAATCGGCAACGACCCGGCCACAGAGCTCGAGTTGGCGGCGACCGAGCACCGCAAGATCACGCGCCTTCGCCTGGAGCGGCTGCTGAGCGAGTGAGCATCTCCACCCACGTCCTCGACACCATGCGCGGCGCACCGGCCGCAGGCCTCGAGGTGGTCTTGAGCCGGAGGGAGCCCGACGGCGACTGGAAACCCGTCGGGGAAGCGGTCACCGACGCGGACGGCCGAGTCCGTGACCTGGCGCAGGAGGAGCTGGAGGCGGGGGAGTACAGGATCGATTTCGCGACCCGGCCGTACTTCGAGCGCTCGGGCCTGAGCGCCTTCTATCCGGAGGTGTCGGTCGTGTTCAGCCTCGAGGACGCGACCGGGCACGTCCACGTGCCGCTGCTGCTGAGCCCGTTCGGATACACGACCTACAAAGGGACATAGATCAGTTGCCGATCGTCCTGGGGGACAACCAGTACGGCAAGGCGGAGACGCACGTCGTGCGGGTCACGAAGTCGGGCGCCGGCGGCAGGACGCATGAGATCAAGGACCTCAACGTCAGCGTCGCTCTGTCGGGAGACTTCTCGGCGAGCCACCTGAGCGGCGACAACAGCAAGGTGATTCCGACCGACACTCAGAAGAACACGATCTTCGCCTTCGCTGCCGACTCGCCAGTGGGCGAAATCGAGGACTTCGCCCTGCGCCTCGCACGTCATTTTGTCGGTGAGTTTGCGTCCGTGTACCGCGCACGCGTGTCGATCGAGGAGTATCCGTGGGCGCGGATCATGGTCGACGGCAAGCCCCATCCTCACGCCTTTGTGCGCGACGGTTCCGGGAGACGACTGGCCACCGTGACCTGCACCGACGACGCCGCGTGGGTCGTCGCTGGCCTCACCGACCTGGTGGTTTTGAAATCCACGGGCTCGGAGTTCTGGGGCTACCCGCACGACCGTTACACCACGCTCGCCGAGACCAGGGACCGCGTGCTGGCGACCGCGCTCACGGCGCGCTGGCGGTATCGCGACGCGGTGGCGGACTGGGCGACTTCTTTCACCGACGTGCGCCGCGCCATGCTCGAGACCTTCGCGCTCAAGCACAGCCTTGCGCTGCAGCAGACGCTTTACGCAATGGGCGAAGCGGCGCTCGAAGCGCGGGCTGAAGTCGCCGAGATCAGGCTCTCCATGCCGAACAAGCATCACTTCGCCGTCGACCTCTCGCCATTCGGGCTCGACAACAACAACGAGGTCTTCTACGCAGCGGACCGCCCGTACGGCCTGATCGAAGGGACCGTCGTCCGTGACGACGCCCCGGAGCCCGGCCTCGCCTGGTGATGGATTTCCTGCAGCCGGCCAGCTGGTCGGAGGCCCTGGCAATGAAGGCGGCGCGGCCAGACGCGATGCCGATCTGGGGCGGCACCGACGTGATGGTGGAGATCAACCTCGACCATCAGCGACCTGCGGCGATCATGGACCTGACGCGAGTCTCCGAGCTGGGGGAGTGGGGGACCGAAGGAGGGCTCCTGCGCGTGGGCGCGGGGGTCACGTATTCGCGGATCATCGACGAGCTCGGAGACCGCCTGCCCGGGCTTGCGATGGCAGCCCGGACTGTCGGCTCGCCGCAGATCCGCAACCGGGGCAGCGTCGGCGGCAACCTTGGCACCGCGTCGCCGGCCGGCGATGCGCACCCGCCGCTGCTGGCGACCGACGCGCTTGTCGAGCTAGCCTCGACTGCCGGCACGCGGCGGGTCCCGGCGCGTGAGTTCTTCGTCGGTCCCAAGCGCAACGCCGCTCGCAAGGACGAGCTCATCGCAGCGTTCCTCGTCGGGCCTGCGTCGGGGCCGCAGCAGTTCTCCAAGGTGGGCACCCGCAACGCGATGGTGATCGCGGTCTGCTCGTTCGGCATCGCGCTCGATGTCGCGCGGCGGAAGGTAGGCACCGGCATCGGTTCGGCCGGCCCGACGCCGATCAGGGCTGAGGCCGCCGAGACCTTCCTGCAGGGCGTGCTCGAAGAGGGCTCCTTGTGGGAGAACCGCAGCGAGGTTGAATCCTCGGCGGTGGCACGATTCGGTGAGCTGGTCGCCGCGGCGGCTCGGCCAATCGACGACGTGCGCGGCACGGCCGCCTACCGCCGCCACGCGCTGGCGGTCCTGGCGCGTCGCACCTTCGCATGGGCCTGGGACGCGTACCGGAGGAAGGGCCCGGCATGAAAGTCGCCTGCACGGTCAACGGCGGGCCGTTCGAGGTTGACGGCGTATGGGAGGGCGAGAGCCTTCTGTATGTGCTGCGCGAGAGGTTCGGCCTGTTCGGCTCGAAGAACGCCTGTGAGCAGGGCGAGTGCGGGTCGTGCTCCGTCTACGTCGACGGCACCCTCGTCTGCGCCTGCCTCGTGCTGGCGGGGCAGGCGCAGGGGCGCGAGGTCATCACAGTCGAAGGGCTACTGGCGGGCGATTCCCCCCATCCCCTGCAGCAGGCTTTCGTGGAGGCCGGCGCGGTGCAGTGCGGTTTCTGCACCCCGGGCCTCATCGTGGCCTCGCACGACCTGCTGCGCCGCGTCCCGCGGCCGACGGAAGCCCAGGTCCGCGAGGCGCTCGCGGGCAACCTCTGCCGCTGCACGGGGTACGCGAAGATCATCGACGCGGTGCAGCTGGCCGCCCGCGCCGGGCGCGCGCAGGGTGCACCGGGATCCGAGCCGGCTTCGTGAGGCCGCGCCTGGCGCCTCCGGCGCGCCTCACGGGCCGGGTGGGGGAGAGCGTGCTGCGACCCGACGCGCCGCTGAAGGCAAGAGGCGATTTCCCGTTCTCCTCCGACCTCCAGGCCGACGGCATGCTGTGGGCGGCGACGGTGCGCAGCCCGCATCCCTACGCGCGGATCCTCTCAATCGATACTTCCCAGGCGCTCGCCGCGCCCGGCGTGAGGTCCGTGCTCACGCACGAGAACGTGCCGGGTCGCAAGCTCTACGGCCTCGAGATCCCCGATCAGCCGGTGCTCGCATTCGACTTCGCCCGCTATTGGGGCGAGGCGGTGGCGGTGGTGGCCGCCGACCACCCGGAGCAGGCACGGCGCGCGGCGCAGGAGGTGAAGGTCGACTACGAGGTGCTGACTCCGCTCACGGACCCGGAGCAGGCGCTGGTGCCGAGCTCGCCGAGGCTGCACCCCAACGGCAACGTGACCCGGCACCTGAAGATTCTCCACGGAGACCAGAACGCGCGCGCGGAGGTGGTCGTCACCGGCTCCTACGAGGTCGGGATGCAGGACCAGGCGCCGCTCGGGCCTGAGTCGGGGCTTGCGATCCCGGACGGCGAAGGGGGCGTCGACCTCTACATCGCGACGCAGTGGCTGCACGTCGACCAGGAGCAGCTGGCCGGCATTCTCGACCTGCCCGTGGAGAAGGTGAGGCTCACCATGGCCGGTGTCGGCGGCGCGTTCGGGGCGCGCGAGGACCTCTCGATGCAGGCGCACGCCTGCCTCCTCGCGCTGCGCACCGGCCGCCCGGTCAAGATCTCCTACTCGCGCCCCGAATCCTTCGTCGGGCACGTGCATCGGCATCCCGGACGCCTGCATTACGAGCACGGCGCCGACCGCGATGGGCGCCTGGTCTACGTGCGGGCTCGCATCATGCTCGACGGCGGGGCGTATGCCTCGAGCTCCACGGCCGTGATCGCCAACGCTTCGTGC
Source organism: Candidatus Dormiibacterota bacterium (assembly GCA_049582065.1). Classification (GTDB taxonomy): domain Bacteria; phylum Chloroflexota; class Dormibacteria; order Dormibacterales; family Dormibacteraceae; genus DATKSS01. The sequence goes on from JBAUTF010000102.1 coordinate 3,877, forward strand.
TTCGCCGTGGGCCCCTACCGCTGCCCCAACGCGACCATCGACGGCTGGGTCGTCTACACGAACAACCCTCCCTGCGGCGCGATGCGCGGCTTCGGCTCGGTGCAGAACTGCTATGCGCACGAGGCGCAGATGGACAAGCTGGCTGCGGCGCTCGGCATGGATCCGGTCGAGCTGCGGCTGCGCAACGCCCTCGAGTCTGGCGGCCGGACGATCACCGGCCAGCAGATCGAGGGCCCCGTGCCGGTGGCCGAGCTCCTGCGCCGCGTGCGGGCCATGCCGCTGCCGCCCGCCCTCCGTGGGGAGGGCAACGAGGAACGCGTCGACCTGACGGCGATGCCGGGCGGGGTGTCCAACACGACACACGGCGAGTCGGTCCGGCGTGGCGTCGGCTTCGCGGTCGGCTTCAAGAACGTCGGGTATTCGGAGGGCTTCGACGACTACTCGACGGCCAGGGTCCGCCTGTCGGTGGTCGACGGCCGCCCGCGCGTCGAGGTGCATACCGCCGGCGCAGAGGTCGGCCAGGGCCTGGTGACGGTGCAGGCGCAGATCGCCGGCAGTGAGCTTGGCGTGAGCGACGTCGTGGTGCTGAACGCCGACACCAGCGTGGGGTCCGCCGGGTCGTCATCAGCTTCGCGCCAGACGTACATCACGGGCGGCGCGGTCCGATCGGCGTGCGAGGCCGTCCGCGAGCGTGTCTTCGCTCTTGCGCAATCGGAAATGACCCCGGCCGATGGCCTGCGGCTGCAGGACGAGCACGTCGTCGCCGCGGACGGCGGGGTGGTGGTGTCGCTCGCGACGCTGCTGGGCGGGGAGGTGATCGAGGAGACGAGGCAGTTCCGTCCGCGACCGACCCAACGGCTCGACCCGGACACGGGACAGGCCGACGCGCACCTGCAGTACGCGTTCGCCGCGCACCGGGCGGTGGTCGACGTCGATACCGAGCTCGGCCTGGTCAAGGTGGTCGAGCTCGCGACGGCCCAGGACGTGGGCAAGGCGATCAACCCGACGGCGGTTGAGGGGCAGCTGGAAGGAGGCGCGGCGCAGGGCCTCGGACTGGCGGTGATGGAGGAGCTCCAGGTGAAGGACGGCGTCATCCGCAACGCCTCCTTCACCGACTACCTGCTGCCAACCATCCTGGACATGCCGCCGCTGCGAATGGACATCCTGGAGCTGGGCGATCCCCGCTCGCCTTATGGGATAAAAGGGGTGGGCGAGCCTCCGACGATCTCGTCGGGGCCCGCCATCGTGGCCGCCATCCGCGCCGCGACCGGGCGCCCCCTCACCCGCGTGCCGGTCCGTCCGCACGACATCACCGGTTCGTGAACCTCCTGCTTCGGGCGGGAATCCTCGTCACGGGCGAGGGCCAGGAAATCGAGCGCGGGTGGCTGCTGGCGCGCGACGGCTTCGTGGTCGAGGTCGGGTCGGGGAACCCGCCGCGCGCCGACACGGTGATCGACGAGCCCAACTGCGTAGCGATGCCGGGCCTCGTCAACGCACACGACCACATGTACCAGTGGGCGACCCGGGGCTATGAGCCCGACGGCACATTGTTCGAATGGCTCCGCGCGCTGTATCCGGTGTGGGCGCGGATCGACGCGGACGCCGTGCGATCGGCTGCGCGCGCCGCGATGGCGCGACTTCTGCTGAGCGGGTGCACGCTCTCGACAGACCACCACTACGTCTTTCCGGCCGGCCGGCCCGGCATCTTCGAGACGCTCGCGGATGCAGCGCGCGAGCTCGGATTGCGGTTCCATCCGTGCCGTGGCTCGATGTCGCTGGGCGAGTCGAAGGGCGGCCTCCCACCTGACAGCGTCGTCGAGGACGAGGACGCGATCCTCGCGCACACCGAGGAGATGATCCGCCGCTACCACGACCCCAATGCGGGTTCGATGTGCCGGGTCGTGGTGGCGCCGTGCTCGCCCTTCTCGGTCACGCAGCACCTCATGCGAGACTCGGCGACCCTGGCCCGAAAACAGGGCGTCCGGCTGCACACTCACCTCGCGGAGACGCTCGACGAGGAGCGTTTCTGCGTGGAGCGGCTTGGCCGGAGGCCGTTCGAGCTGATGGAAGACCTCGGGTGGACGGGCGACGACGTGTGGTACGCCCACGCCATCCACCTCAACGACGCCGAGGTGGACCGGGTCGCGCGGGAGCGGACCGGCATCGCCCACTGTCCGTCGAGCAACATGCGCCTGGGCGCGGGCGCCTGCCGGGTGGAGGATCTGCTGGCGGCCGGCGCGCGTGTAGGGCTTGGCGTCGACGGCTCGGCCAGCAACGAGGACGCCAACCTGGCGGCCGAGGCACACGAGGCCATGCTGCTTGCGCGCTTGCGCGCGGCGATGCTCGGCCGCGAAGACGCGCCGCGCGCACTGGATGCACGAGGCGCCCTGCGCCTCGCCACGCTGGGCGGCGCACAGTGCCTGGGCCGCGACGACTGCGGCACGATCGAGGCGGGTCGGTGCGCCGACGTCGCTTTCTTCCGGGTCGACGACCTCGCCCACGCGGGCGTCAACGACCTGGTCGCGGGCCTGGCGATGGCTCCGCCCACGCGGGCCCACACCGTGGTCGTCAACGGCCGGGTGGTGGTTCGTGACGGGCGCCTGCTGACGGGAGACGAGGAGGAGATCGCCCGAGAGATCGCCGCTACGAGCGCGCGCCTGGCCGGATGAACCGCCCCGCGGGCTCGCCGCCGGGATAGGCGGTCCGCCCTCGCAGGAGGGTGCGGATCGTCTTGCCGCGAATCCTCTGGCCTTCGTGCACGCTGTACGGATTGCGGTATAGAAGGTCTTCGCCCCGAACCACGTCCTCATGGCTCAAATCGACAAGCCACAGGTCGGCGTCGAGCCCTGGCGCAATGTCGCCCTTTCCCGCCAGGCCGAAACGCCGGGCCACGTTGGTCGCCGTCACCGCCGCGACGGTAGTCAGCTCGAGCCTGTCCTGCGCGAGGAGCAGCTGCCTGGTGGACTGGCAGCCCGAGATGCCGCCCCAGATCTTGAAGAAGTCGGTCCCTTGCTTCAGCGCAAGGGTGCCTGGTGAGTGGTCGGAGACGACCATGGGCAGCTCTTCGGCCTCGAGCGTCTTCCAAAGCCCGTCCCGGTCGCGGGCGCTCCGGAACGGCGGGGTGCACTTGCCTTTCCCGCCGAGGCGTTCGAGGTCGCTGTCCGTGTAGAGGAGGTACTGCGGACATGTTTCGGCGCTGGCGTCGACGCCTCGCGCCTGGGCGGCGCGAACGAGCTGGACGCCGCGGGTGGTGCTGACGTGGACGACGTGCAGCCGGCATCCAGCCTCGGCCGCCAGGCCGAGGGCTGTGTCGATCGCCTGGAACTCTGCCAGGGGCGGCCGCGAGGCAAGGAAGGCACCTGCGCCCAATCCCGGTCGGGCGTACGCCTTGAGCACGTCCGGACTCTCGGCGTGGACGAGGAGGATCGAGTCCAGCCGGGCGATGTGCTTCATACCCTCGAGCAGGGCTCTTGGGTCGCACGCAGGGAACTCTTCGATTCCGCTCGGGCACATGAACGCCTTGAACCCCATCGCGCCTCGCTCGACGAGCTCCGCGAGGTGGCCCATGTTGCCGGGTACGAGCCCGGCCCACAGGCCGAAGTCCACGACCGAAGAGCGCCTCATCGCCGCGAGCTTGACGTCGAAGGCGGGCCCGGCGACCGTCACCGGGAGGCTGTTCAGCGGCATGTCGATGAACGTCGTGTAGCCGCCCGCCGCGAGGGCCGCGGACCCGTTGCCGATCGTCTCCCACTCGGTCCGGCCCGGTTCGTTGAAATGGACGTGGGAGTCGATGCCGCCGGGGAACACGTGAAGCCCCAAGGCGTCTATGTCGTCGGCTCCGGATCTGCCCAGGCGAGGACCCACGGCGGCGATGAGCCCGTCGGTGACCTCGATGTCGGCCTGGACCACGCCACGCGTGCTGACGACAGTGCCGCCGCGGATGATCACGGTTGGGCGAGCAGCTCCAGGAAGCGGCCGAGCACCTCGATCGCAACCGCCACGTCGTCGACAGTGGCCGACTCCGCGGGGTGGTGACTGACACCTCCCTTGCAGCGGACGAAGAGCATCCCGACGTCGGTCACGCTGGACATCGCCACCCCGTCGTGCCCGGCGCCGCTGGGGATCTGGATCGCAACCTGCCCACATTCCTCGACCGCGCGGGTCAGCAGCGAGACCAGGCGTGGCGCGCAGGGGACGGCGGCGTTCTCGCTCAGCGGCCGCACCTCGACCGCCACGCCCCGGTTCTCCGCCAGGCCGTGGGCGTCGGAGAGCATCCGCCGGCAGCCCTCCAGCCTGGTCGAGTCGTCGGCATGCCGCACGTCGAGGCTCAGGTCGACCCGGCCCGGAATCACGTTGGCGGCCCCAGGCTGGACCTCCAGCTTGCCCACGGTCGCCACCAGGCCGTCGCGGGCGCGCGCCTCCTGCTCGACCGCGATCACGAACATCGCGGCCACGACCAGCCCGTCGCGCCTGCGGTCCATCGGCACCGTCCCGGCGTGGCCGGCCTCGCCGTGGAACGAGATCGCGAACCGGTTCTGTCCCGCGATCGCGGACACGACCCCGACCGGAAGGCCGCGCGCCTCCAGGACCGGTCCCTGCTCGATATGGACCTCGACGTAGCCCAGGGGTTTTGCCCCGGACCATCGATCCTCTGTGACGCGTTCTGGGTCGCCGCCAAACGACCGGATCGCATCGGCAACCGCGATGCCGTCGGCGTCGCGTCGCTCCAGGTCGTGCGGCTCCAGGGTTCCGGCCACCGCCCTGCTGCCAAGGTAGGTCGACCCGAACCGCATGCCTTCCTCATCGGCGAAGGCCAGGACCTCGATCCCGAAGGGGAGCCGCCGGTCGGCGCGGTGCAGGCGCTCGACGGCGGCGATTGCGACCATCACGCCCAGCGGTCCGTCGTATCTGCCGGCGTCGCGGACGGAGTCGAGGTGCGAGCCCAGCAGCAGCGCTGCCTCGCCGGAGCCGTCGTACCGACCCCTCAGGTTGCCGAGCTGGTCCCGGCGGACGGACATTCCGGCGTCACGCATCCACTGGCCGACGAGCTCGTGAGCGTGCCCCATGGCCTCGGAGGCGAAAGGGCGGGTGATCCGGCCAGGCTCGTCAGTGCAGGCCGCGAGCAGGTCGCACCGCTCCATCACGACTTGGGCGGGCGACGCCTCGGCGCCGGTCACTTCCGCTCTGTGAAAAGGATCTCCTGGGCGCCTTTCCAGATGACCAGCTCGCCCAGCTCCCGCAGGCGGTCGTTGCCCTCGTACACCGTTGCGAAATGATTCCCCGCCAGCTGTCCGACCTTGCTCGCAAAGAGCGTCGAGCCGTACGGAAACAGGATCTCGGTCTCGCTGATGCCGCCCGGGTAGAGCAGCAGCTGCCCTGGCGCCGGGTGACTGGTGTGGTTCTCATAGCCGAGGCCGAGGTCGAGGTCGCCGAATGGGATCCAGCATGCTTCGCCGCTCCAGCGCGCCTGGATGAGCTTCGTCCTCAGCGGGAGCATGGCCCGGAACCTCGCGCAGGTCTTGGGGGCGGATGCGGTCTCCAGGCGCGCGAGAAACCGGATCGCGCCGACCTCGATCTCGATGCTCATCGCCACATAAAGCTAGCGCCGCTGCCGGAAAAGGGCAGCGGCGCTTCGAGCACCGATGTTTACGCTCGCGAGCCCAGCGATACCCTTGTCTCGGCCGTCTGCTTGCGCAGGCCGAGGTTGAACACGTAGTACAGCACCGCCGAGATCACGAATCCGACCACGAACGTGATGTCTCCGAACGCGGGGTTTGAGTTCGGGATGACCCCGATGTAAAGGCCGGACACGTTCGCGAACAGGTAGATCGACACGATGACGCCGACCCCCATCGCGACCACGCCCTGCCAGCGGAAGATCTTCGTGTTGTAGAACATCGACTCGTCGCCGTAGTCGCCCCGGCGCAGCCAGTAATCGACGAAGACCACCGCGAGCCAGGGCGCGATCCAGTAGCTGATCAGGAGAAGGAAGTTCTCGTACTTGGTGCCCGGGCCGACGTTGGCCTGGAAGACGAGGCCGAGCACGAATCCGATAACGCCGACGATGATCGCCATCGCGGCGCGGCGCTGCTTCAGGCTCATGCCCATCTCTTTGATGCCCAGCGAGACGAGCGACATGGTGCCGCTGTAGATGTTGATGGCGTTCGCCGCCACCGCGCCGAGCGCGATGCAGACCAACGTCAGGTAGTAGACGGGGTCGGGCATCGCCCGCTGCAGCTGCGCGGTCGGGATGTCTGTGGCACCCCACTTGGTTCCCGCGACGGTGACCAGGACCGCGCCCGCAAGCTCCAGAACGATGCAGGACAAAAAGACTCCGAATCCCGCCCAGAAACCGACCATCCTGCGGTTGGTGGTCGGCGGCATGTAACGCGTGTAGTCCGCCGCGAAGGGGTTCCATCCGACCGCGTACCCGAAGGCCGCAGTGAAGGCCAGGAACCAGCCACCAGGAACCGCCGGTTGGCTGAAGCTGTAGTTGCCGTGCAGGAAGATCGAGACGCATGCGACGGCGAAGACTATGCCCAGCAGCGGAAGAGCCCACCGCTCGAAGACATGGATCAGGTTGTAACCGAGCGTGGCGATCGCAACCTGCGCGACCACGATCACGAGGAAGGCAAGCCAGAATGGGAAGTTGAAGCTCGGGAACAGCGCCTGGATGGCGAAAGCGCCGCTGACGCTGTTCACGAGGAACCAGCCGAACGATGCGGTGATGCCGTTCAGCGCGGCCGGGAGGATGTTGCCGAGGAAGCCGAAGGCGCCGCGGCTCTCGACCATCATCGGGACCCCGAACTTCGGGCCCCATGAAGACAGCACGGCGTGGCTCAGGGAGCCGAGCGCGGTTCCGACGATGATGGCGGTCGCCGCCTGCCAGAGGTCGAGGCCCAGGTAGGCCACGGCGATGACGCCGATGAATACTGTGGCGAACTCGAGGTTGGGGGAGAGCCAGGTCCAGAACAGCTGGATCGGCTGGCCGTGCCTCTCCTTCAGGGCGATGTACTCGACACCTCCTGGCTCGACGGTGGCGACGCGCTCCCCGTAATCCCCCTCACGGACCGGGACGTGCTTTTCGACTTCCTGCACAGACTGCATAGGCGAACCCCTCACTTCACAGCACAGCCGGCGACGCTCGAAGTCTAAGGAGTGCTAGCCTCCCCGTCGATGTTGGATTTGCTCCTGCGCGGCGCGCGCCTCCCCGGCGAGACCGAAATGCGAGAGATCGGCATCCGTGACGGCCTGATCAGCGAGCCCGAGCCCGAGGCGCGCCAGGTGATCGACCTCGGCGGTTCTTTGGTGACGCCAGCCCTGGTCGAGCCTCACATCCACCTCGACGCGGTGCTTACCGTGGGCGAGCCGCGCCACAACGAGACGGGCTCGCTCTTCGAAGGCATCGCGATCTGGGCCGATCGCGTCAAACAGCTCAGCGTCGACGACGTCAAGAAACGCGTCAGGACCGTTCTTCGATGGCAGCTGGCCAATGGCGTCCAGTTCGTGCGCAGCCACGTCGACGTGTGCGACCCCGAGCTGCGCGCGGTGCGCGCGCTGATCGAGCTCCGCAAGGAGATCGGCGACCAGATGACACTCCAGCTGGTCGCGTTTCCCCAGCAGGGCATCATGTCGTTCGACGGCGGGGAAGAGCTGATGAAGCGCGCTGTCGAGATGGGCGTTGACGTGGTCGGCGCCATCCCACACTTCGAGCTGACCCGCGAATACGGCGAGCGATCGGTCAAGTTCGCCATGGCGCTGGCGGCCGATAAGGGGCTGCGCGTCGACATCCACTGCGACGAGACGGACGACGACCACTCCCGCTTTGTCGAGGTGATGGCCGCAGAGACGATCCGGCTCGGCATGGGTGGTCGCGTCACCGCCAGCCACACCACCGCCATGCATTCCTACAACAACGCCTACGCCTACCGCCTCATCAACAACCTGAAACGCGCCCAGATGCACATGGTCACCAACCCGCTCGACAACTCGATTCTCCAGGGTCGTTTCGACGGCTACCCGATCCGCAGGGGCCACACCCGGGTCAAGGAGCTGCTCACGGCCGGCGTCAACGTGTGCATCGGGCACGACTCGGTGATGGACCCCTGGTATCCGCTCGGCTACGGTGACCCGCTGCAGGCCGCGTTCGTGCTCGCCCATTACGGTCAGATGTCTGGCCACGACGAGCTGCGAACCCTGATGGACATGATCACCTGGAACCCGGCCAGCGCCCTTGGGCTCGAGGGCTACGGGCTGCTGCCGGGCTGCCGGGCCGACCTCTGCGCGTTCGCGGCGCCGACCGAGATGGACGCCATCCGCCTCGTCGCCAGGCGCAAGCTGGTGCTGCGGGGCGGGAACGTGGTGGCGCGGACCGAGCCGGCGCACACGACCGTGATGTGGGATGGTCGCGAGGAGCTGGTCGACTTCCTCAAGCCCGCGCCGCCCCGGGCGGTCTAGCTCAGGGAGTAGATGCCGGGCAGCTCCCGGTACAGGCCCGCGTAGTCGAGGCCGTAACCGATCACGAAGCGGTCGGGGATCACGAACCCGCAGAAGTCGATCGTCACCTGGACCTCGCGCCTGGCGGGCCGGTCCAGGAGCGCGGCCAGGCGGAGCGACGCCGGCTTCAATCTTCGAAAGCGCTTCAGGATCGTGTCGACGGTGCGGCCGGAGTCGACGATGTCTTCCACCAGCAGGACGTGCCGGTCGATGAGGGGGCCTTCGACCATGTGAGCGATCTGCACCCGGCCGCTGCTCGTGGTGCCCGATCCATAGCTGGCGGCCCGTACGAACTCGAGCTCGGCCGGGATGTTGAGGCTGCGCAGGAGGTCGGCCGCGAAGACGGTCGCGCCCTTGAGGATCACGACCATGACCAGCGGCGTGTCGATGTCGGCGTACACCTCGGAGATCTGGCGGCCGAGCTGGTGCACCCGCCGCGAAATGCGGGCCGACGAGATCATCGGCTTGCTCGGCCTGCCCATGCGGCCTGGCGCTGAGGGAGTCGCGACCTCAGACATTCAGCGCCAGTTTAGTTCCGTCCGGCGTGGCGTGTGCCGGCGCGGGCGCATGTCATCGACGCCACCAGGCATGCGAACGTCAGGGCGGCTTCCAGCTCCATTGCATTCAACGACAGGTCCTTGACCAGCAGGCTGCGATCGTGCAGCCACGCCAGAAGGGCGGCCCCGAACGCATCGCCGGCTCCGATCGTGTCGACCACCTGAACTCGAGGCGCGCTGACATGGAGCCGCGCTCGCTCCGTGGCGCCGAACGCCCCGGCCGCGCCCAGCGTCACGACGACCAGGCGCGCCCCGGTGTCGCGGAGAGCCGCGGATGCGAAATCGTCCAAGCTCGCTTCGGGATCGAGCCAGGCGATGTCGGACTCCGCGGCCTTGACGACGGTGCTCCGGGCCATCACCGCCCGAAGGCGGCTGCGATACGCGTTCGTGTCGTGGATCATCGGCGGGCGGATGTTGGGGTCGACCATGACCAGCCTGCCGGCGCTTTCCTTCTCGACCAGCCCGGCGATGGTGGTGGCCATCGGCTCCAGCAGCAGCCCGAGAGACCCCACATGTAGCGCCCGCACGTCGACGGGGAGGCGTTCAGGGAGCATCTCCGCCGTCAGGTTCGGCGCCGACGTTCCTGCAACCTGGAAGTCATAAGAGGCGATGCCGGCCTCGTCAATCTCGGCGAAAGCGACCGTCGTGGGCTCGGGACCGATGCTGGCCATCGACAGGTCGACACCGTCAGACGTGAGGTACTTTTGCAGCTCGACTCCGAAGGCGTCGCTTGACAACCTGCCCACGAATGCGGCCGGCACGCCGAGACGCGCCAGCGTGCGCGCCGTGTTGAACGGTCCACCGCCGGGATGCGCCGTCCGCGTGCCGTCGAGGACCACGTCCATCAGGGCTTCGCCGCAGACCGCGATCACAGCGGAATCTCACCACAACGTCGCAAGCCGGGAACCCCCGGGTCGAGGCTCGTGGCGGGTCTTAGCTACGGGCCGGCCGATTCATGACGTGAGTCGCGCTCGACCCATCGACGCTCGGCGCGGTCCCAGCGCACGCGTGCAGAAGCCTGGCCGTCAGCTGTGCTCTGCCGGTTTCGACGCGCCACCAGCGACCACACGTACCTGCTGACCGCGAACACCTTCGACATCCTGTGCGGGCAACTCCTCTGTTCGTTCCGGAATTCCCACCCAGTCTGCCGGCCGGACGCGCAGCATCCATCGGTTGGCACACACGAATTTCGTATCGGGAAATCTGTGTGGCAGGGGAGTCCTTAGGCCTGCGCGCGAAGCTCCCTGGCGACGTTGGCGATCACCTGGTCGAGCACCGCGACGACATGGTCGATCTCGCGCTCGCTGATGACAAATGGCGGCGAGAGGGCGATGACGTCGCCGGGCAGGGGCCGCACGATCACACCCATCTCGAGAGCGGCGGTCCACACGCGCCGCGCCACCCCCAGCGAAACGTCGAATGGTTCCTTTGATTTCCGGTCACGGACGAACTCGACCCCGGCCACCAACCCGAGACCCCGCACGTCGCCGACGATGTCGTGTGAGCGCAGCTTCTGGAGCTGGTTCTGAAGATGAGGACCGATTTCCGCCACGCGTTCGACGAGATGCTCGTCCTCGATGATCTGCAGGTTGCGCAAACCGACCGCGCAGGCGGTCGGATGGCCGCTGTACGTGAACCCGTGCTGGAACGGGCCCTTCACCGACCTGAGGGTGTCGTGGACCTGGCGCGTGAGCATGACTCCGGACAGCGGCAGATAGCCGCTCGTGATCCCCTTGGCGAAGATCATCAGGTCGGCCTGCACGTTCCAGTGCTGCATCGCGAACCACCGGCCCGTGCGACCGAAGCCGGTGATCACCTCGTCGGCGATGAGCAGCAGGCCATGCCTGTCGCAGACCTCCCGCACCGCCGGGAAGTAGTCGGCCGGCGGAACGACCACGCCGCCGGCGCCCTGCACGGGCTCGGCCACCACGGCCGCGACGGTGCCCGGCCCCGCGTCCAGGATCACCTGCTCGAGCGCCCGCGCGTACGCGGCGCCGGCGGAGCCATCGCCCGAAAAGCGATACACGCTCGGAGCCGGAGCGTGCAGGAAGCCAGGCGCCAGCGGCTCGAATCCCTTCCAGAAGTTGGCCAGGCCGGTCGCGCTCGTGGCGCCGTAGGTCAGGCCGTGGTAGTCGCGCAGCCGCGAGACGATGTTCACCTTCTCGGGCTGCCCTCGCAGCTTCCAGTAAAGGCGCGCGACCTTGTATGCGGTGTCGTTGGCCTCGGCTCCGCCCGAGGCGAAAAAGGTCACATCCAGATCACCGGGCGCTAGCTCGGCCAGCCTGGCCGCGAGGCGAATCGCGGGCGCCGTGCCGAAGCCTCCGTAAGCCGAGCTGAAAGCGAGGGACCTCATCTGCTCCGCCGCGGTGTCGGCGAGCTCGTGGCGGCCGTAGCCGACGTTGACGTTCCACAGCGATGCCATGGCGTCGATGTACTCGCGGCCTTCGACGTCAGTCAGGGTGGCGCCTCGACCGCTCGTGAAGATGAGCTGCGGCACCGTGCCGGCCGGCGCGTCGAGGTCGCCCTGCGGATGAAGCCAGTGGGTGCGATCGAGCTCGTACAGGCGGCTCGCCTCGACCGCTGAGAAGCTCTCGTCGGTCACGCCGCTATTGTCCGCCGCCGGCCGCAACCGGATCAGGCCGCTCTGGTGACGGATGGTTCGGCGCCCATGCTCGGAGCGGCGCGCGCCGCTATCGGGATCGCGAAGCTGAACTGCGAGCCACCACCCGCGTTGGCGCCGGCCCAGATCCTGCCGCCATGCATCTCGACGATCTGGCGCGAGATCACGAGGCCGAGCCCGGTGCCGGAGATCTTGTGCCCGGTCTTGCTGTCGATCCGCTCATAGCGTTGGAAGAGGCGTGGGAGGTCTTCGGGGGCGATGCCGACCCCATGATCTCTCACGGAGACCTGGACCTCGCCTCCGACGCGCGCGGTCGTCACGAGGACCTCGCCGCCGTCGGGCGAGTACTTCAAGGCATTGCTCAGCAGGTTCGAGATGACCTGGAACAGTCGGTCGGCGTCCCCTTCGACAACCGGAAGGGGCGTGTCGAGCCTGCAAACGATCTTGCATTTGCCACCCGACACCGTCGCTCGGTCGACCGCCTGCTCGACCTGGGCGTTGAGATCGAGAGGTTTCAGCTCGAGCTTGACACGGCCCGACTCCATGCGGTCGAGGTCGAGCATTTCGTTGATCATGCGATTCAGCCGGTTGGAGTCGTCGAATATGTCGGCGGCGAACTCCTTCACCTGCTCGGGAGGCAGGTCCTGGTCACGCATCATCTCGCTGAAGCCCTGGATCCCCACCAGCGCGTTGCGAAACTCGTGGCTGAGGTTCGACATCACCTCGCTCTTGGTCCGGCTGAGCTGTGCGATCTTGGCCTCGTTCTCCTGGCTCGACTTCAGCAATGTCGCGGTCTCGGCCACCAGCCGGCGGTTGACGAGGACCTGCAGCATCTGCCTGGCCGCGACCAGGGCGCTCACCACGACCAGGGTGACCGCAAGCGACTTCGCGATATCCGTCCCTGGCCTGGCCAGCGCCACGAATAGGGTCGCGCCCATCAGCGGCCCGAACGCGAAATACGGCATGAGCACTCGGGCCGACCGCCACATCCCCGATCGTGGGCTCGATACCACGGTGCCCTTGATCCGCACGTCGAATCGCGGCGCTTGCAGCCCGACCAGGATTCCAACCCCGTAGATCACGTTGACCCACCACGGCGGCAGTGCGTCGCCCCTCCCAACGGCGATCGCGCCCGCGAACCCGGCAATGGTGAGGATCGCCATCATCCCGCTCATCAAAAACAGGCCTGCAGGCGACCTGTCGACCGGGGTCCGGTAGGCGAGGAGCATGTAGACGCCGAGCCCGAACAGGAGCATCAGCCAGACCCCAGCCAGCGTGATGAGACGCGGGTCGCCCGACTGGACCGCCGGGCCGATCAGGCTGGGACCGAGGAGACCGCCGGCCGACAGCACGATGATGCCGACGTCGAGCACGGTGCTGGCCCCGGCGCGGGGGCCCTCCTGACGGCTGGAGCGTGAGGCCATTCCTGCGACCATCAGCGGGGCGCTGGCCAGCACACACAACGCGGCGATCGCGCCGAGCCACCGCGTCCCAGTCAGGTCCGCGAGACCTCCCGCCACACCGTAGCCGGCCACGGCCAGGGCGGCCCAGCCGGTAAGCAGCCAGAACCGCCTGGTCTCCGCGTCACCAGACCGGCTCCAGTGACGGAAGGCGGCAAGCCAAAGCACAGCCGTCCCGAGCTCCACCAGCCCGTCGGTGATGGGACCCCGCCATCCCAGCCATGACCCGATCGCGACCGAGACGACGAAGACGGTATAGCCGGCGCCCAGCACGGCAGCGGTCGACGGCGCCGCGCGAAGCGGCGAGCTGGAGATCACGCCCAACGCCATTTCAGCTCAGACCGCCCTCGGGGGGGATTGGCGAACGACCCGGCGTCGAGCAGTCGTGATCGAAGGCCCATGACCTCACGTTAGAGTCGCGCTTCAGATTCAAAACCGCCATAAGGCCCTAAACCACCATGACTGACGGTACGCCGGGTATCAGGCCGAGTGGCGACGTAAGGCCATCAGCCCTCCCGCGAGGGGACGTCCGCCTCTGCTCCGCCAGTTCGATTCCGCCAAGACTCAGGTTATGGACGAACAAGAAAAACCGATCTCGCTGGTCCTTTTCTCGGGCACCGACGACAAGCTCAGCGCCGCAGCGGTGCTCGCCGTGGGCGCCGCCGCGATGGGCCGTCCGGTCAACGTCTTCCTCCAGTACTACGCGCTCGACGCCTTCCGGTCGGGCAAGGTTTCCGCCGACCACGCCCTGTCCCCTGAGGCTACTGCCGCGCAGGCGCCGGTGATCCGAGCCCACCCCGGGCTGCACTGGAGCGAGCTGTTCAAGCAGGCAAAGGACGTGGGCGAGGTGAACATCCAGGCCTGCGCCCTCTCCATGGAGATGTTCCACCTGAAGCAAATTGACCTCGACCCGATGGTTGACGGCATCGAAGGAGTTGCCGCGTTCATGGCCTCGGCGTCCGACGGCCAGGTCGTATTCATCTGAGTTTCGGGAGGTTGCGATGAGCACCGTTCAAGTCAACAAGACGATCGACGCCAGGGGCATGGCCTGCCCGGGACCGCTGATGAACCTCATCGGGGCGATCCGGCAGGGCCAGGTCGGACAGGCCTTCGACGTGCTCTCGAGCGACGCGGGCTCCAAGACGGACATCCCCGCCTGGGTGGCCAAGGCCAAGCAGGAGCTGGTCGAGGTCCGTGAGGACGAGGGCTTCACGCACTTCGTCGTGCGAAAGGCGAAGTGAACCATGCTGAATGACGTTCTCATCCTGGGCGGCGGCGTCGGCGGGACGGTCGTCGCCAACCTCGTGGCCAAAGAAGTCGGGGATCGGGCGCGGGTCACCGTGGTCGACACCACCGGCATCCACGTCTACCAGCCGGGTTTCCTGTACGTCGCGATCGGCCAGGAGCGCCCGGAGGCTCTGCAGCGGCCGGAGGCGTCGCTCCTGCGTCACGACATCAAGCTCGTGGTCGATCGGGCCACGCGAGTCGACACGGCCACACAGAAGGTCGTTCTCGCATCCGGGCGCACGCTGCGCTACGACGAGCTCCTGCTTGCGACGGGCAGCCGCACTGTGATGGAGGAGGTGCCGGGAGGCGCCGGAGCGCACGACTTCTACACCATGGAAGGCGCGACCCGCTTGTTCAAAGCGCTCAAGGAGTTCGACGGCGGGAAGATCGTGATCGGCGTCGCCGGCATCCCGTACAAGTGCCCCCCGGCCCCGGTCGAGTTCGCGTTCCTGCTCGATGACTACCTCAGGTCCCGGCACATACGCGACAAGTCCGTGATCCAGCTGCTCTCACCGCTGAACCGGGCATTCACCATCGAGGCGACCTCGAAGCTGGTCCAGCCCATCCTCGCCGAGCGCGGGATCGAGCTCACGGGCTTCTTCAACGTCGAGACGGTCGACCCGATCGCAAGGACGGTCACCTCGCTGGAAGGCGAGACCATGGACTACGACCTCCTTGTCCTCGTGCCACCGCACCGGGGCCAGAAACTGATCGAGGACTCGGGACTTGGCGACGAGCGTGGTTGGGTGCCGGTCGACAAGAACACCCTGAAGCACACCCGGCTCGAGCACATCTGGGCCGTTGGGGATACGACCAACATCCCCATCTCCAAGAGCGGATCGGTGGCCCACTATGAGGCCTCAGTCGCCGCAGCAGCGATCGTGGCCGCGGTCAAGGGTGAGGCGCCACCAACCCATGTTTACGACGGCAAGGTCATGTGCTTCCTGGAAACGGGCCAGGGGCAGGCCACCACGATCCGCTTCGACTACGATCACCCGCCGGTTTCACCGACACCTGCCCGTCGCTGGCACTGGGCCAAAACGTTGTTCAACAAGACCTACTGGCACACCGTCCCGCAAGGCCGGCTGCCTTGATCGAGGAGGAGACATGAGCGTGACCATCACCACGACCCTGGACCTGAAAGGGCTTTCCTGCCCGATGCCGATCATCAAGACGGCCAAGGCCATGAAAGCGCTTGCGCCGGGCCAGCTGCTCGAAGCCTTCGCCACCGACCCCGGGTCCGTGCCCGACTTCAAGGCCTGGGCGCAGACGACCGGCAACCCGCTCGTCGAGTCAAGCGAGACAGGCGGCGTCTTCCATTTCGTGCTGAAGAAGAAGGAGATCTGAGATGAGCGTCGATACGACCGAGAAGCCGCAGCTGGCGCAGTTTGCCGAGAAGCTGGCGGAGAAGACGAAGGAGCAGCCGGACAAGCTCGTGATCTTCGCGTGGAGCGGCGAGCTAGACAAGCTCTGGCCGACCTTGATCCTCGCCACGACCGGCGCGGCGATGGGCAAGGAGACGACCGTCTTCTTCACCTTCTGGGGTCTGTTCCCGCTGGTCAAGAACCAGGTCCGCATCACGGGCGAGAACTGGATGCAGAAGATGCTGTCGACGATGAACCGAGGCGGGGACCAGCACCTGAAGCTGTCGAAGATGAACTTCGCCGGCGCGGGCCCGGCGATGATGAACCACCTCGCTCACGAGCACCACGTGGCCAGCCCTCACGAGCTGATGGAAGCCGCCAAAGAGCTGGGCGTGCACCTGATCCCCTGCCAGATGACCATGGACCTGCTCGGCCTCAAGCGCGAGGACCTCATCGACGGCCTCGAGGAGCCGGCGGGCGCAACGAAGGCGCTGGCTGAGGCACAGGGGGCGATCACTCTCTTCATCTGATCCCACGGCACCGGCCACCGTCGTCGTCATGTATGCCGGCGGTGACGTTCTGCGGATCGCGGCGAGGGGCCACGAGATGCTCAGTGATCAACCGGTCGAGGATGGGGAGACGACACCGCCCCCACCCCGACCGAGATCTTCATCGCCGGTCTGGGCGCGTGTGTCGCCTTCTACGCCGAGCGGTTCCTGCGACGTAACGGACTTTCGACCGATGGCCTGACGGTAACGTGCCGTCACCTCTGGGCCGAGAGCCCGCACCGGTTAGGCGAGATCGACCTCGCGGTGGATGCACCCGGATTGACCGATGCCAAGCGCGCTGCCTTCTCCAGGGTCATCGACCACTGCACGATCCACAACACGCTGCGCCAGCCGCCGACGGTCCGGATGGTGGTGAGCTCGGGGGAGACCGCGGCGGTCTAGGACAGCAGAGCGACCGGGCCCTAGATCGATTCCGTGCCGCGAAGCGCCGACTGGGCGAACTCTCGCACCGGCTTCGAGTCGTCCCATTTGTATGTGAGCTGGCTCACGACCTCGACCACGCCATCCAGCTCCCTCGCCATGCGGGCGAGGATCTCGGCGTCGCTCCTGCGGTCGACCTCGCCGGTGAGCGTGACCACGTTGTAGCGGACGTCGACTCCGACCGGCTGATCGGCTGAAAGCATCAATGCGGGGATCAGCCGGTCGACGACCTCATCCCGCAGCTCTTCATCGGTGCGCAGGAAGACCTGGAGCAGGTCGCTGCGGCTGACCATGCCGGCGATCCGACCGCGCTCGTCGACGACGATCAGGCGCCGCACGTTGCGCACCTGCATCATCCTGGCGGCGAGCGTTAGGCCCGCGGTCGAGCTGACCGTGATCGGTGGTGTGGTCATGAGATCGGACGCGACCAGCCCGTCGGCTTTCGCCCTCTCTCTCTGGCGGCGACGAAGGTGGAGCAGGTCCGGCTCGGATTCGAGCTCGTGCCGGCGCTCCTTGAGCAGGAGGTCGGATTCGGAGACGATCCCCATCGGAAAGCCATTGACGTCGACGATCGGGATCGCGCTGACCCGGTTCTCCTGGATCAGGCGCACGAGGAGCTTGAACGGGGTCAGGGGCCCGGCGACGTGGACGCGTTGCGTCATGACGTCGGCCACTGTGCGGCGGCGCGGCATGCTGCTCATCTGATCCGCTCCGCGACCAGGACCGGTCGGGCAGTCGCCCGGAGAAGGTCGTGTGTGACCGAACCGAGCATGAGGCTTCCGAGGTCGCCCATCCGGCTTCCGCCCACGACGATGAGGTCGGCCTTCCACCTGGCCGCTATCCCCGCCACAGCCTTCGCGACCGGACCTTCATCCACCACCATCGAGTCGAACGTGATGCCTGCCTCTTTCAGCAGCGCGGTGGCCTTATCGATCGTCTCGCGGATCTCCTCGTCAGGCTCGACGTATGCGATGCCCTGGATCCCCACGATCGCCTGCGCGACATGCATGACGAGCACCTCAGAGCCTGGCGCGGAGGCGGCCGCAATGGCGGCCCGGACTCCCGGCAGCAGGTCGTCGCCGCCGGCGATCGCGAGGAGCACCCGCTGCGGCTCGTGGTGAGGTTCCGGCGCCTGTCCGCGCACGATCAGCACGGGTGCGTCGACCGACCCAAGCAGCTGGTGGCTCGTGCTGTGCTGGATCATCGCCTGCCAGTCGGGCAGGCCGCGGGACCCGACCACGACGAGGTCGGCCTGGAACTCGCGCGCCGACTCGGCGATGGCGGCGGCCACATGGCCCGCGTCGGCGCGGCAGATCTGGCCGTCGGCATCGATCCCAGCCGCGCGCAGCACCGCGACGGTCTCGCCGAGAAGGCTCTCGGCCTCGCTGCGCATCTCCACGTCCCAGACGCCATGGCGATGGTGCACTTCCAGGTTCCACACGTGGACCACCCGCACGGCGGCCGACGACGCGCGCGCGAACGAGGACGTGACCCCGACCGCAGCCTTCGCCTGGGCGCTTCCGTCGGTGGCGAGGAGGATCCGGCCGAAACCCTGGTTGCTCATGGCTCCAGCTTTCCAGAGAGGGCAGTTCGCCAGTAGGGTCCATCGCCCCGCTCGCTGGGGGCCAACTGTCGTAAATTCGCCATCGATGGGAGGTCCTCGGGACCGCAAGGATGTCCTGCTCGAGGCGGGTTTGAGCCTGGCCTCGGAGCTTTCGCTCTCGATCGTCCTCCAGCGCATCGTCGACCTTGCCGCGCAGGTCACCGACGCCCGCTACGGGGCGATGGGCGTCATCGGCGCACGCGGGTCGCTGGTCGAGTTCGTGACAACGGGAATTTCCGCCCGGGAGCGGCGTCAGATCGGCGCTCTGCCCCAGGGACACGGGATCCTCGGTTTGCTCATCCAGGACCCCCGTCCGATCCGGATCCAGAACATCGCCGAGCATAAGAAGTCGGTCGGTTTCCCGGCGCACCATCCGGCCATGCGCTCATTCCTTGGCGCCCCGGTCCAGGCCATGGGACGGGTGTACGGGAACATCTACCTGGCCGAGAAGCGCAGCGCCGACGAGTTCAGCGAGGAAGACCAGGAGTTGCTCGTCGGACTCGCCACGCAGGCGGGCGTGGCGATCGCCAACGCTTCCATGTACGAAGAGATCCGTTCCCGCGAGCGCTGGCTGGACGCACTCCGTGACATCACCAACCAGGTCCTGAGCGGTGCCGACCGCAGGTCACTTCTCGAAAAGGTCGCCGAGCACGCCCTCGAGCTCGCCTCGGCCGACGTGGCGACGATCATCACTGAAAGCGAGACCCCGGGAGAGCTCGTGGTGGCTGCCTCCGTAGGGGCCAGGTCGACGGAGCTGCTCGGGCAGACGATGCCGGCCGACCGGTCGATCTCAGGCGAGGTGATGAGCAGCAGGCGGTCACTGGTGCTCGCCGACCTCAGCGCCGATCCCCGCGCTTTCCAGCCCATCGTCCGGCTGGGCCGCCACGGCCCTGGGCTGTTCGTCCCGCTTCGGGTGCCGGGCGGAGCGACGGGAACGCTGATGGTCGCCAACCTCAGGGGAAGACGCCCTTTCGACGAGTCCACGCGGCGGATCGTGGAGAGCTTCACCGACCAGGCCTCGGTTGCGCTCGAGTTCGAGAAGGCACAAGCCGATCTGCGACGGCTGGGGTTGATGGAGGAGCGCGAGCGCATCGCCAAGGAGCTGCATGACGGCATCATTCAGTCCCTGTTCGCCGTCGGGATGAACCTCCAGGGCACCGCGATACTCGGGTCGCCCGAGACCGCTGGCCGGATCGAAAGTTCGGTCGAGGAGCTGGACAAGGTTATACGCGACCTTCGCAACTACATCTTCGGCCTGCGTCCAGGGATCCTCGCCGACCGCCAGCTCGACCAGGCCCTGCGCGTCCTGGGGCAGGACCTCGAATCCCGCTCCCAGATCACGGTTAAGGTGGAGGTTGACGCCGCCCTGGCGGCCGCGCTGTCGCCTCGTTCGACCGACATCGTCCAGCTCACACGTGAGGCTCTGTCGAATGTCTCGCGGCATGCCCGGGCGTCAAAGGTCAACGTGAGCCTCGGCCGCCAGGGATCGACCGCCGTGCTTGCGATCGAAGACGATGGTATTGGGTTCGACACCGACGACGGCACGGTGGGTAACGGTCTGCGCAACATGCGCGAGAGGGCCGCAGGGTTTGGCGCGACCATCGCCATCTCGAGCGTCGCTGGAAAGGGAACGCGGTTGAGTGTGCAGTTCCCGATCCGGGGATCCTGAACAGGGCCGAACGACCCATTTGGATCGGGACCGGCGGCCTTACGCAAGAAGGGTGCGGGATGCGAACATGTGGGCGATGGCCAAGACGCGAATCCGAATCCTGCTGGTCGACGACCACGAGGTCGTGCGCGACGGAGTCAAGTCGTTGATCAACGCCAACGACGATCTCACGGTCGTTGCGGAGGCCGGCTCGGTCCAGGAGGCGATCGACCAGGCGGTGCGGACGCGGCCCGATGTGGTCGTGATGGACGTGCGGCTGGTCGACGGCAGCGGGATCGAGGCCACGCGTGAGATCCGGGCCCGGCTCGAGAAGACCCAGGTCTTGATGCTGACCTCGTTCGCCGACGACGAGGCGCTTTTCGCCTCGATCATGGCAGGGGCGGCGGGCTACGTCCTCAAGCAGATCCGGGGCGGCGAGCTGATCCGAGCCATCCGGGAGGTCGGGGCCGGTAAGAGCCTGCTCGACCCGGAGGTCACCAAGTCGGTGCTCGAGCGCCTGCGCAAGGGCAAGACGATGCGCGACGAGAAGCTCGCCAGGCTGTCGGCTCAGGAGGAGCGCATCCTCACCCTCGTCTCGCAGGGCATGACCAACGGGCAGATCGGCAAGGAGCTTCGGCTGGCCGAGAAGACGGTCAAGAACTACGTGTCTACGATTCTCTCCAAGCTGGAGGTCGCCCGGCGCGCGGAAGCGGCGGCATACCTGGCGCGTCACACGACGACGCCGGGTTCGAACGGCTAACCAGGCTTACCGGCCTCTGCTTTGGGGGGTTCCTTTCGGAGGGCCTTCTCCAAGCGGGCCGCGATCGATTCTGCCAGCTCCTTGACCGTGGCCTCCGCGACGTTGTGCATCAAGGCCTGGTCCAACTGCCGCCCCAGGCTCCCGAGGGGGGGCTCATACATCCCGCTGACAGTCAGGCGGGTCACGTCCTTGTCGGACGGCGACAGCTCGATCTTCCCGGTCATCTCGGGGAACAGCTTTTCGGGGAAGGTCGCCTTCCAGGTCAAAGGGACCACGGCCCAGGTCGATGTCTTCACGGGCTCTCCGATCTCAACGGCCACGCGCTTGCGAATCGGGACACCCGCGACGTGAACGCCCACCTTCGTCACGTTCTTGTCGCCGGTCCGAGGGAACCACTTGCGCGGCCCCTCCATCAAGGCGTCGGAGCATTCCTTGATCGGGTGCTCGACATGAACGGAGTGCTCGACGTACATGCCGTCGGCCTCAGACCGGGCGCCGCTTCGGACCGCCGCCCAGCCTCTGGGCGATCGCCCGGATGGGGTCGAAGTAGACATCGTCCATTCGCTCCTTGAGCGGGATGATGGCATTGTCGGTGATCTTGATGTGCTCAGGGCACACCTCGGTGCAGCACTTGGTGATGTTGCAGTAGCCAACGCCGGCCTTTTCCTTGAGCATCGGCCGGCGGTCCAGGACGTCTTTCGGATGCATGTCGAGGCTCGCGATCCGGACCATGAAGCGCGGTCCGTAGAACGCGCTCTTCGCATCGTGGACGCGCAGAACGTGGCACACGTCCTGGCACAGAAAGCACTCGATGCACTTGCGGAACTCCATCACGCGCTCGACGTCCTTCTGCTGCATGCGCCACGGCTCGCTGCTGCTGGCGTCCTTGTCGCTCGGCGTGAACTGGGGGATCTTCTTGTTGACCTCGTAGTTCCAGCTCACATCAGTGACCAGGTCCTTGATGACCGGGAACGCTTTCATCGGCCGCACGGTCACGCTCGCGCCGTAATCGGTGATCGGCGTCTTGCACATGAGGCGTGGGAAGCCGTTGATCTCGGCTGAGCACGAGCCGCACTTGGCGGCTTTGCAGTTCCACCTGACCGCCAGGTCGGAGGCCATGTTGGCCTGCACCCACAGGACCGCGTCCAGGACCACCATGCCTTCCCGAACCGGTACGCGATACGAGACCACGTCGCCGCCGCTCGAGTCGCCGCGCCAGATATTGAGGTCGAGGTTGGAGATTTCCATCAGTTCTACTCAATCTCCTCGGGCGTGTACCGGGCGTAGGAATGGTGGATGGCGTCCGCAAGGTGCTCGGGCATGGGCGGCCGCTTCTCGGCGGTGACCCTCATGCCGTCTGGAGTCTTCTCCGCCACGAAGTTGACCGTCTCCAGCTGATCGTCGGTCTTCGGATAGTCCGAGCGCGCATGAGCACCGCGACTTTCCTTTCTCTCGACGGCGCCGCGCAGCAGAGCTTCCGCGTTGATCAGCATCGACCTCAGGTCGCTCGAGGTGTGCCAGCCCGGGTTGAAAGCCAGGGTTTTCGACCCGCCCGTTCCGCAAACCGCTGCGCGGCCGCCGATCTCCCGGATGGACGCCAGGCCCGTGTCGAGACCCGCTCCGTCCCGCACGATCGGCGCATACCTGGTCATCGCCTCCTGGATCTCGGCCATCAGCTTGTAAGGGCTTTCGCCGGCGGGCCGGTTGAGGGGCGCCATCAGGGCCGCGATCGCGCCCTCCACCTCTTTCTCATCGAGATTGGCCTTGGCCGCGTTTGCATTCGCCTTCGCGGCCGCGGCGGCGCCGTCCCCGGCGCGTTTGCCGAACACCAGCAGGTCGCTCAGGGAGTTGCCGCCCAGCCGGTTGGCTCCGTGCAGCCCGGACGCGACCTCGCCGGCCGCGAACAGCCCCGGCACGGTGGTGGCGCCGGTCTCGGCGTCGACGCGCACGCCGCCCATCGCGTAGTGGATGGTCGGAGCTACCTCCATCGGCTGCTTGGTGATGTCGACGTTGGCCAGCTTGAGGAACTGCTCGTACATCGAAGGCAGCCTGCTCTTGATGAACTCGGGCTTTCGATGCGTGATGTCGAGGAAGGCTCCGCCGTGCGGCGTGCCCCGGCCGGCCAGGACCTCCGAGTTGATGGCGCGCGCGACCACGTCGCGTGAAGAGAGCTCCATACGCTCATGGTCGTAGCGCTCCATGAACCGCTCGCCCTCCTTGTTGCGGAGCACGCCCCCCTCGCCGCGTACCGCTTCGGTGATCAGGAGGCCCCGCACGCCGACCGGCCACACCATCCCGGTGGGGTGGAACTGCATCATCTCCATGTCACGCAGCTGTGCCCCCGCGTCGTAGGCCAGCGCGGTGCCGTCGCCAGTGCTCTCCCACGAGTTCGACGTGACCCGGTACATCTTGCCGGTGCCTCCGGTCGCCAGCAGGAGCGCCAAGCACCGGTACAGGATCAGCGAGCCGTCGGCGCGGCGATACGCGAGGGCGCCTGCGATACGCCCGTCAGCCTTCAGCAGCTTGAAGACATTGACCTCCATGTGGACGTCAACACCAGGCGTGTGCACCGCTCGGTCCTGGAGCGTTCGGATGAGCTCGAGGCCTGTGCGGTCGCCGATGTGCGCCAGCCGCGGATACGTGTGCGCGCCAAACGGCCGCTGATGGATGCGGCCCTGCCAGGTGCGGTCGAACACCGCGCCCCAGCGCTCGAGCTCCAGCACCCGCTCGGGCGATTCCTTGGCGTGCAGCTCCGCCATGCGCCAGTCGTTGATCAGCTTGCCGCCCTTCATCGTGTCGGCGAAGTGCACCTCCCAGGTGTCCTGGTAGGCGACGTTGTGCATCGCGGCCGCGACCCCGCCCTCGGCCATGACCGTGTGCGCCTTCCCCAACAGCGACTTGCACACGATCATGACGCGGAGGCCCTCTTCCGCCGCGGCGATGGCGCCGCGCAGTCCGGCGCCGCCGGCGCCGAGGACAAGCACGTCCGTCTCCACGGTCTCGTAGCTGGCGGTGCTCACGAGATCCACCTGGGGTCGTGTAGAACGCCCGCCAGCAAGAGCCGGATGTAGATGTCGGTGCCCGCGACCGACACCAGGCTCGCCCATGCCCACCTGTCGTGCTTGATGTTCAACACGGTGACGCCCTTCCACAGGCGGAACCGCGCTCGCGCGGCCAGCGAGCATGAGAAGCAGTTCAGCTCTCCGCCGGAGAGGTGGCGGAACGCGTGGCAGCCGAAGGTGTAGCCCGACAGCAGGAGTACGTTGGCCAGCATCAGCAGGCTGCCGAAACCGATCCCGAAATGTCCGCCGAAGTCGAACGCCACGATGGCGTCGAACCACAGGAAACCGACCTGGACGAACGTGGCGTAGAAGGCGAAGCGGTGAAGGTTGTTGAGGACCCAGGGGAAAGCGGTCTCACCGCGGTAACGGCCGCGGCTGGGCTCAGGCACGGCGCACGAGCGGGGATGCCAGAAGAACGATCGGAAATACGCCTTGCGGTAGTAGTAGCACGTGAGCCTGAAGGCGAGAGGCGCCCACGCGACCCAGATTCCCGGCGGGATCGGGCCGAGCGTGATCAGCGGCGAGTAGAAGGGGCTGAGATAAGGCGCGTAGTAGCCCTCGTGCTGGAAGAACACCACCCAGACGGCGAAGACGCCGAAAAGGCTGAGGGCGACCACCACGAAGCTTGGATAGAGCCAGTTGGGGAGGGAGCTGTACGGATTCTTTACCGATGTATCGGGGGCTGCTGGGTGCGCGGTCGTGGAGGAAGCTGCCACTTTCGATCCATATCTAACTCTCTTCGGCAAGCGGGCGTGGCAAAAAGAGAGCTCCGGCGAGACGTTCGCGCCGGAGCTTGCCGTCCGTATTGGATGTCAGGCTGTCGCTTGCCCGCCCTTTGCCGGGACAGCGACTTTAGGTGCGACTCTGAAGGTCTCGGTCTTGCGAGCCACGACGAAGAGCTCGAAGACCAGCGCGCCGAACACACCCAGCGCTGCGATCAGAAGCCCGATTCCTGCGTACGTGGCGTAGACACCGAGCGTCCACCAGCCCCAAGAGTTGAGAAGCGTCGCGCGGAGCATCTCGCCAGTGAAGAGCGTGGTCTTCTGACCATTGAGTGTCGCGACGTTGGCCTGAAGCGTAGCGTAGTTCGGATCCGTCTTCGACGCCGCAGCGAGGGCGGCGTTCGCGGCCGTGATCTTGGTGCCGATCGAGGCGTAGGTCGAGCCGCCTGCGACGCCCTGCAGGTGCTTGGCGAGGAAGTCGTTGGCGTAGATCCTCGCCTGGTCGCCGTTAACGAGCTGGTTGCCGGCCTGGTTCCGAATCTCCGCCGGGAACTCCGCCGGGTCCAGCGCGCCGCCGGGCTTGATCTGGTCGGCGGTCGGGAAGTAGATCTGCTGGGCGACGAGTTGGTCCTTCACGTAGCCTGTCACGAAGCTGCCCTCGTACAGGGCAAATCCCGCAGCCGCCGCCAAAACGATGATCATGGCCGACTGAAGGCTGATAATCCGCCACCTGATTGCCGAGTTCATGTCGTTTCCTCCTGGTGTACCCTCGTTGAGGGAGTTGTTGTAAGTGAGCGTCGGACGGCTCATGACCTCAGTCAACAATCTTCCGCGTGGCTCAACGACTGCCGTTCGGCCCCTCGGCAATGGGGCCCAGGGTCCCGCCCCAGACAGGACTATCGGCCCGCTCGCGGGTGACGACGGCGACGCCGACCTCGGTGAGGGGCATGAAGAGGCGAACGGCCCCACGAAGCGGAGTCGGACGCACCTGTCTTGAAGCCACGGCGTAGAGGAACCTAACTTCATGAAGATCTCGGCCGTGATGACCCGCGCGGTGGTCACCATCGCCCCGCACGAGGGCGTCAAGAACGCCGCGGCGCTCCTGGTCGCGCACGCAATCTCGGCGTTGCCTGTCGTCGACGAACATGGAAGATTGGTCGGAATCGTCTCGGAAGCCGACCTGATCCCGATGGAGGCGCGACCCGATCCGCGTTCGCAGGCCACCCCCATGGCGCCGACCGCTGGAACCGCTCCCACGAATGTCGCGGACGTCATGACTCGGAACGTCATCACGGTGCAGTCCGAGGATGAGGTTTCGCATGCTGCGAGGGTCATGATCGAAGCGGACATCAAGCGCGTCCCCGTCATGCAGGG
>JBAUTF010000103.1:0-13394 GCA_049582065.1 Candidatus Dormiibacterota bacterium
TGAGGAAGGCCCGAGACATCGGCGACATGATCGTCGGCAATCCTGCTCAGATGCCACACCAACCATGCGATCGAGTTCGCTTCGCTGTCGAGGCGATAGGTCAACTGATCGGGAGTCATGCCATCGATGACACCGTGTACCAGGTCGGGAATCCGGCCGAACGTGTCAATCAGCAGGTCACGACTTGTCACGTGGGTCCTCCCTTCGAATCATCTCTCACTGCGACGAGTCTCTCCAGGTTCATCCTAGTGCCGATTCTCCTTGCTTCCTATGGCCAAGCAAAATGAACAACGCTCCTAACGTGAGAAGGACGTTGCGCGCGGCTGTAAGACCGCCGCGAAAGCTTTGGAGGATCGACTCCCACCGCACAGGTATCGAACATCGGACGCTGCGCAGGCAGGCCGGGCCCCTGATTCGAAAGATGACGTAGGTGTCAGTCCGAACAGCAATCGCCACGCTCTATTTGTCGAATCGGTAAGTGAGCTTGCTTTCCACCGCAACCGTGCCTTCGACACGTTCGACCATGCAGACGACCAGGTTGGCCAGGCTCTTGGTTTCAAGTTGGCCCGCGAGCCGGACGAGTCCCTCGGTGACATCAATGTCAACCGTTTTCGGGTCGATGAATAGGGCCTTCTTGAGCACTTCGTCAGCAACGTCCCTTCGTATCGACTCATCGCTGCGCATGAACGTCTTCAGGAGGTCGAAGCGGCTCGCGATCCCGATCAGCTTTCCCGCGGCATCGACTACGGGCAGTCGCTTTATGTGCGCTCTGTGCATGAGCCGGGCGGCCTCAGGAACGGATGCAGTCGGACCGATGGTGATCGCGGGAGAGGTCATCACGTCCGCGGCCATCCGGGCCACTGTCTTCGCGCGACCGTTTCGGGCCGGCGCAGCCTTGCCGTCGCGCCCTTCCTCCTTGACCAGCAAATCTGCTTCAGACACAATTCCGAGGACACTGCCTTCCTCGCTTACTACGGGCAGGGCACTGACCTCGTGGATCCGGATGAGGTCGATACAGTCTTTGAATTGGGTCTGAGGCCCGACCGCGACGACTTCCTTGGTCATGACATCCCTAACAGTCCAGCCCATGAGTTGATTCTGGCTTTGGCTGGCAGCGTGACCTAGCGACAGTGGTCCCCCGTGGTGGGGGTCATTTGGCCCGAGCACCGGCGTGCCAACGGCCGTATGGCCTGCCCGAGGCGTGCCACTCGACCTTCGGCGTCGCGACGGTGCGAGGACAGAATGAGAGCGGAGGCCAATACGAACAGTCATGCCTTTGCTCGAAGACTTCTTGCTGCGTTTCCGGCGGGTATGGGCGCCCCCAGGTCCGGTTGCCGGTCAGGCTCCCGTTCCCGCCGACCTCGAGGCTCGGATCGATGATGAGCTGCACGAGCTCACTTCAGCGCTGAGCGCGATCGACGACGAGGGCAGATCGATCGTCCAGGCCGCCGAATCTGAGGCGGCAAAGATCGTCGCCGCGGCGCAGCCCGAAGCAGATCGCCTGATCGAATCCGCACGAGGCAAGCTACCAGAGGTGCGCGCAACTAGCGCCACAGCTCGTATCAGCGACCGCAAGGCCGAGACCGACGAGTTGATTGCCAACGCTGAGAAGCAGGCCGTCGACTTGAGAAATCGCGCGATGACGCGGATGCAAAGCTTTGCCGGCCGGGTTGTCATCGATGTCTTCGAAGACGCGGCCGGTTCGGTGAAGGAGGAGCATGCCCGCCTCGTGGGTGGCCGCTAGCACTCGCGCCAGGCTCCTTGGCGACCGGCGGATCGGTCGCGTGCGCGCGGCCGCGGTTGCGAACAGCGGCGGCCTGGGTCCGGCCCTTCAGATGCTGCGGGCCTCTCCTTACGGAGCAAACGTCGATTCCGGCATGTCGCTCGAGGCCGCCCAGCGGCAGGTGGCGGCCACCATCCTGTGGAACCTTCGAGTCCTCGCCGGTTGGCTCCCTCCAGGCGGCTCCGCCATCCTGCTGCCGCTTGCGGCGTGGTTCGAGATCGCGAACGTCGAAGAACGCCTGGCCTATCTCTCCGGAGACCGCCACGCCGCTCCTTATCAATTGGGAAGCTTGGGCACGGCCTGGCGGGCTGTCTCCCGAGCGACGACCGCCGACGCCGTGCGCGAAGGCTTGACCCGCTCGCGGTGGGGCGACCCTGGAACCTCGGACCCGAGTGGCATGGTGCTGGCGCTGCGCTTCAAGTGGGCCGGCTGGGTTGCCGGCTTCGTCCAGGGCGCGGACGTCTGGGCGGCGACCGCGGTCGCACTCCTTGGGGCGCGCGTTCGCTTTGGGTCGACGGCGTCGCGAGCGGGCGCTCCGCAGATTCCCGGCAGGGTCTACGGGCTGCCGCCCGGCTGGCAGCAGGTCGCATCGTTACCCCAGATGCGGGCGATCATGTCGCCCCGGCTGGCATGGGTGCTCGACGGGGTGGAGCAACCCTCGGACCTCTGGGTGGCGGAAGCGCGCTGGTGGTCGCGTGTGGAGGCGGATGCTGCCCAGATGGTCTTGCGATCGCGCTACGGCCCGCCTGTTGTGGTTGGGATCGCAATGCTCCTCGGGCATGATGCCTGGCTAACCAGGGCTGCTTTGGGCGCGGCTGCGAGAGGTCTTCAGGCGAAGGGGGTGTTCGATGCGGTGGCCTAGTTCGGTCGAGGCGGCGCCAATGAGCCGGCTGGCCATAGTCGGGCCTTCGGACCAGTTGCGCAGCATGCTCGTCGAGTCGGCCGATGCCGGCGTCGTGGAGCTGGAAACGTCTCCCGAAGGCGATTCTGGCGACGCTTCTGAGGCACTGCGCCGGCTGCGTGCCGAGGGACCTCAGCAACTACCGCCTCGCCTTGCGGCCCGCCCTCGTCCCGTGATCGAGCTAGAGGCTCAGCGCCGGGCGGATCTGCTGGCAGGCGAGGCCGAGCTCGAACGCCGGGCGGCGGCTGCCGCGAAACGCGGTCCATTCGTGGTGCTCGTGGGCTGGTGCCCCGATCGCGATCTGGACAATCTGAGAGGGCGCATGGAAACCCTTGGGGGCGGCGTCGTCGTGCTCCCCAGGCGTCCATTCGCCGAGCCGCCGACACTGCTGAGGACGCCCCGGGCGGCTCAACCTTTCAGTCCCCTCGTAGAAATTTACGGCACTGCGCGATATCCCGACATCGACCCGACCCCGTTCACGGCGATCTCATTCGTGCTGATGTTCGGAATGATGTTCGCCGACGCCGGACACGGGCTTGTGCTCTGCCTGGCCGGTCTCTTGCTTCGGTTCAGCAGAATTCCAAGGTTGGCATCTTTGCGGCGTAGCTGGGCTCTTCCTTTCGCCGCGGGCCTGGTCGCCACCGGTTTCGGCGTCGCCTACGGTGAGTTCTTCGGGCCGACCGGGTTGATCCCGGTGTTGTGGCTAAGCCCTCTCCGGAATCCTTTGCAACTCTTGGTGGCGGGCGTCGTGGTCGGCGCAGTTCTGCTCGCGATCAGTTATGGGATCGGGAGTGTCAATCGCTTCCGAGAAGGAGGGTTTAAGGATGCGCTCTATTCGAACTCGGGGATCGCGGGGGCCCTTGTCTTCGGCGGGGTAGGGGTGGTGGTGCTCGCAATTTGGTTGGGGAGCACGGTCTTCGAGGTTCTTGGCCTGGTTCCGGTCACGGCAGGCCTGATCCTGCTGTTCGTCGGCTTCTTCGTTCAAGCCGGTGGTGGCGCGACCGGAGTGGGGGAGGCGATCGTCGAGCTTTTCAACTCGGTGATAAGGCTCGGTGCCAACTCGATCTCGTTCGCCAGGCTTGCCGCGTTCGGGATGGTCCACGCAGCGATCGGTTCACTCGTCTGGACGGCAACCGCTGCGCTTTTTGCGAGCGGCGCTTGGCTCGCAGCAATACCGCTCTTCCTGATCGGCAATGCGATCGGATTCACGCTCGAGCTCGTGGTGGCCGGCATCCAGGCCCTCCGGCTCGAGTACTACGAGCTGTTCTCCCGCATCTACTCGGGTGAGGGACGACCTTTCAAACCCTGGCATGTCGAAGTCATAAAGGAGGCCTCATGAGCCCGCTCATCTACAGCGCCCCGTTCTTTGTGGTTGCCAGCCTCGCGATAACCTGGAGTCTTCGCCGTCGCCGCGGTCTTGCGCTCGGTGTAGCAGTAAGCACCAATCTGGTGTTGGGAATCGTGGCCGTAGCCATGCTTGCGTTGACAGAAGGCTCGAGTCACCACGTGCTCGGAGTGCAACTCGTAGCAGCCACTTCGTCGAGCAGCGACTGGGCCCCGGCGATCGGGGCCGCGATAGCGGTCGCGGGGTCTTCGATCGGGGCGGCAATCGCCGTTGCGTACACCGGCGCGGCCGCGCTCGCGGCGATCAGTGAGAAGCCGGAGATCTTCGGCCGCGCGATGGTCATCGTCGGGCTCGCGGAGGGGATTGCGATCTACGGGCTGGTGATCGCAGTCGCGTTGCTGAACCGCTGATGGGCCGCATCGCCGCGCTTGGGGAAGCAAACCGAATCCAGGTCCTTGCGATTGCAGGCGTCGAGCCGCACCCCGCGGCGACCGCTGACGAGGCAGTGGCGGTTTGGCAGTCGATTTCTCCTGACGTTGCCGTGCTGATCCTCACGTCGCAGGCCGCGGCCGTGCTCGATGAACGGTTGGCCGAGCGTCCAGACCTGCTCGTCACGGTGCTGCCATGACCGGTCTGGAGACGGTTCGCAATCATCATCTTGCCGCCGCGCGCGCGCGGGCGGATGAAGTTCTTCGCGATGCTCACGTGCAGGCACAGCAGATTGCCAGCAAATCTTCCGCCGACGCGGCGGCGCTGATCGAGAACGCGGAGAAAGAGGGTGAGGAGGCGGCCGCGCTCGACACGAGCCGCGAGTGGACCGCCGCTCGGCGTCGGGCTCGAGGCATCATTCTTGCAGCGCAACAGGGCGTGTACAGGGATCTGCACACGGCTGCTGCGGCTGCCGTGCACGCAGATCCCCGCTATCGAGTCCTCCTGGAGCGGCTGGCGGATGAGGCTCGGCGCAGGCTGGGACCGGGCGCCGATGTGGACGTTGACTTCAGTGGAGATGCGGGAGTCCGCGCAACGCGCAAGGACAGGCACATCACCTCGTCGCTGGACAGCATCGTCGCGGACAGCATTGAAAGGTTGGGGCCTGAGATCGAGGAGCTCTGGCGATGAGCATCAGCAAAGCGGGCAAGGTCCTACGTGTCAACGGTCCGGTGGTTGAGATCGGCGGGCTCAAGAATGTCGCCACCGCTGAGTTGGTCGAGGTCGGGCCAAACCGTCTGCCGGGCGAGGCGGTGACGATCCGCGAGGGAGTCATCACCACCCAGGTCTACGCCTACACCGGAGGTCTGGCCCCAGGAGACAGTGCGTATGCCTTGGGCCGGCCTCTTTCGGTAGCCCTCGGTCCGGGCCTCCTCGGCGGGGTTTTCGACGGAACCATGCGCCCGCTCGATTCAGCCGGCGCGTTTCTTGAGACTGCCGGGGCTCCGCAGCTGAAGGCGGCTCGCGCGTGGGCTTTCACTCCGCGAGCAGCGGTCGGCGATGACTTGAAGCCTGGGGCGCTGCTCGGCGTCATCCAGGAGACGCCCGTGATCGAGCATCGGCTGCTCGTGCCGCCTGGTGCGTCCGGCAGGCTGACCTGGATGGCTGTGCCCGGGGACCACTCGGTCGATGACCGGCTCGCGACGGTCGGCAAGGTAGACGTCGGATTCTCGAATCCCTGGCCTGTCCGCAAACCCCGGCCGGTCGCGGAGCGGCTGCCCGCTGCCTCTCCTCTGGTCACCGGGCAGCGGGTGCTCGACCTCCTGTACCCGATTGCCAAGGGCAGCACCGCATGTGTTCCAGGCGGATTCGGCACCGGCAAGACGATGCTGTTGCAGCAGATCGCAAAGTGGAGCGACGCCGACGTCATCGTCTACGTCGGGTGCGGCGAGCGCGGCAACGAGATGGCCGACGTGCTCGATGAGCTGCCGCGCCTGGTTGACCCGCGCACGGGCCGGCCCCTCATGGACCGGACAGTGATCATCGCGAACACGTCCAACATGCCCGTCATGGCGCGGGAGGCCAGCATCTACTCCGGCGTCACGGTGGCGGAGTACTTCCGCGACATGGGCTACCACGCCATCGTGATCGCCGATTCGACGTCGCGGTGGGCGGAGGCGTTGCGCGAGTTCGCGTCGCGCACCGGGCAGCTGCCGGCTGAAGAAGGGTATCCGGCCTCCCTGTCGTCCGCGCTCGCCGCCTTCTACGAGCGGGCCGGGCTGGCGCGAACGCTCGGCGGAAGCGAAGCTTCGGTGACGGTCATCGGTGCAGTATCGCCGCCCGGAGGCGACGTCACCGAACCGGTCACGGCGCATTCGACCCGCTTCGTCCGAAGCCTCTGGTCTCTCGACCGTGATCTCGCCTACGCCCGCCACTATCCCGCCGTGGGCTGGACCGCCTCGTTCAGCCGTGACGCCGAACGACTCGGCGCCTGGAAGGCTGCGCACGGCGACCCCCTCTGGGCTGTGCGCAGAGAACGTGTCATCGCGCTGCTGGGCGAATCGGACCGGCTCCGTTCAATGGCCGAACTGGTCGGCAGCACCGCGTTGCCAGACCGCGAGCGAATCGTCCTGCTGACCGCGGACCTCATTCGAGAGGCGGTGCTGCAGCAGAGCGCTCTGAGTCCCAACGACGTCTATTGCTCTCCATCCAAGCAGGCCGCGCTGATGGACGCGGTGCTCCAGGTGCACGACCACTGCCTTGAGCTCATCCAGGCCAAAGTGCCGGCTTCGATGATCGAGGAGGTCGACATATCCGCACTGGCGAGGGCAAAGGACGCAGGAGGCCCGGATGACATCGCAGCCGCGACCTCAGCTCGCGACGGCATCCTGGCCCAGCTGGAGGCGCTCAGGTGATCCATCCACGTCGCCTCCCGCTCGAGTATTCGAGTGTCGCCTCAGTCGAGGGGCCGCTGCTGGTCGTTCGAGGCGTCGAGGGCGTCGGTTGGGACGAGCAGGCGACCGTCAAGCTCGACTCCGGGGAGCTCCGCCATGGACAGGTGCTCGAGGTCGATCGTGATCTAGCCGTCGTCGAGCTGTTCGAGGGCGGCGATGGGATCAATCCGGACGCCGCGCGGGTGGCCTTCGCCGGCACTCCCATCCGCATTCCCGTCGGCGAGGGCTGGTTGGGCCGGGTGTGCAACGGCAGGGGCCAGGTGATCGACGGTGGGCCGCCGGTGGTGGGCGCGGAATGGCGCAATGTCGCGGGCAAGCCGATCAACCCTGCCCAGCGAATGCCGCCTCGCGACCCGATCATCACCGGGGTCTCGGCGGTCGATGGCCTCGCAACACTGGTGCGAGGACAGAAGCTGCCCATCTTCTCAGTCGGTGGACTGCCTCACCTGGAACTTGCCGCTCAGATCGCCGCCCAGGCCACTGCGCCCGGTACGAGCTTCCGCGTCATCTTCGCCGCGATGGGAGTCACGAACGCCGATGCCGAGATGGTTCGTGATGTGCTGGAGGCAAGAGCCGGCAAGGGCGAGCTTGCTCTCTTCATCAATCTGGCCGACGACCCGGTTGTCGAGCGCATTCTCGTACCGCGGCTCGCACTCACAGTTGCAGAACACCTTGCATTCGACCTTGATCACCACGTGCTGGTGGTCATGTGCGACATGACGAGCTACGCGGAAGCGGTGCGAGAGGCGGCATCGGCGAGGGGAGAGATACCGGGACGCCGCGGTTATCCCGGCCATCTGTACAGCGACCTCGCATCCGTCTACGAGCGCTGCGGCCGCCTGAAAGGACACCCCGGCTCGATCACACAGCTTCCGGTGCTCACCATGCCCGCGGGCGACATCACGCACCCGGTCCCCGACCTGACGGGTTACATCACCGAAGGACAGCTCGTGCTGTCCGAGGAGATGCAGGCGGCGGGTGTCTATCCCCCGTTTGAGGCGCTCAGCTCGCTATCCCGTCTGATGCGCAATGGCGCTGGTGAGGGCAGGACCCGGTCAGATCACCTGGCCGTGTCGGCGCAGACCTTCGCAGCTCTCGCACGAGCCCGCGAAGTCCGTGAGCTCGAGGAGATGGTCGGATCCGATGCCCTGTCGGAGACTGACCAGAGCTACCTGCGTTTCTCCAGTGCGCTCGAGCACTCGATGCTGCACCAGCGTCGAGATGAAATGCGCGAGCTCGACGACACCCTCGATCGGGCGTGGGAAGCGCTGTCGAAGCTGCCTCGGCGTGAGCTGACCATGCTGTCCCGAGAGCTGATCGACGAGCACTTGAGCCAGAAGGGGGGCGTCGGATGAGGCTGCGCTACCCTGCTGGAAGAGCAGGTCGGATGTGGCTCGAGCATCGAGTCGAGGTTGCGACCAGGGGCGCGGGCTTGCTCGATAAGAAGCGGCGTGTGCTGGTGCAAGAGCATCGGCGCCTGCGAGTGTTGGCGCGGGAGACCGGGGCCGAGTGGAGCAGGACCGCTGGTGAGGCAGAGCTATGGCTCAATCGCGCCGCAGTCATGGCAGGAGAGGAGAAGGTTGCTCTGCTCGTGGCGCGGCATCCCCAGGCCCAGGTCACAGTCCGCTGGCGAAGCTCGATGGGCGTGGCGTTCGCCTCGGAAGCGAACATCGATCTTGGAGCGAGCCCGCATGATGCCTCAGGCGGCTCCGCCGCGGCGGACCTTGCCGTTATGGCATCCCGCGCCGCGGTTGAAGCCGCCGTCAAGGATGCAGTTGCGCGCTCGGCGCTCAAGCGCATCAGCGACGAGCTCGCTCTTACCGCGCGCCGTCAGCGCGCGCTGGAACGCCGGTGGCTTCCAGCGCTGACCGCGGCGGCCGGCCGGCTGAACGGAGCCCTTGACGAGCTCGAGCGCGAAGAGGTGACGCGCGCGGTCTGGGCCAGGCGTCGCCAACAAAGGCCGGCGTTGTGATGGAGACAGGACGGCTGTTGGTCTGCGTTGACGGTTCACGCGCATCTCTGGAGGCGGCTCGAGAGGCGATCGGTCTGGCCAAACGCTGGGGCAGCCAGCTTCGTGCTGTCTACGTCATTGAAAATGCCGAACTCGACGGCTCG
The DNA here is from genome assembly GCA_049582065.1 of Candidatus Dormiibacterota bacterium. GTDB lineage: Bacteria > Chloroflexota > Dormibacteria > Dormibacterales > Dormibacteraceae > DATKSS01. The sequence goes on from JBAUTF010000103.1 coordinate 9,027, forward strand.
CCCGACGCGGATCTGACCGCGCGACTGCGAGAAAGCGGCCACGCGATACTCTCGCGCATCGCAGCCATGGGCGGTGAGCAGGGGGTCAACGTGGTGCAGGGGCTGCTCGAGGGGGTTCCGTTCGACACTATTCTCGATGACGCACGTGCGTGGAAGGCGGACATCGTGATCATGGGAAGAACCGGTCGCACCGGACCCGGCCGCGCCCTGCTGGGCAGCGAAGCCGAGCGGGTCCTTGAATTCACCGACAGACCGGTGTTGATCGTGCCGACTCTCCAGGGCCCAATGCAACAGTGACTCCAACCGATAACCGCATTGTCATGTAGTGGTTCATGTAGTCATCGCAGCGATGCCGGTGGCGGAAGCGGGCTGGGATCGACTCAAGATGGCTCGAATTGACCTCAAAATCCTCGAAACCGTCTCGGTGGACGAGACCGCCTGGATCCCGGGACCGTGAGGCCCCGGGTTCAAATCCCGGGCCCCCGGACCAATTTCCGAATACGAAGATCGGAATGTAACGTTGTTAACGTGACAACGCCGCTGTATTGGTGTAGCGCGGATGTAGCACACCCCTCAAAAATCGCTCTGACATAGGCCTCAATGGTTCTGAAAAGCGGCGACAGGGCTAGCTCGAATGGTCACCAAGACGCACTACGTCGGTGGCAGCAGTGGGTTCAGCTTCCCAATCCCTCATACCGCATTTGACACCGCGTGGGGTCGTTCAGGGGTGAAACGGTCCATCAGCAGTCGCTGACAAAGCTTGATACAGGCACGTTGCAAGCAGTCTCGCGCCTCCAGCGCGAGTCGATGATTGACCGGCGTCCCATCCTCTGCTTACCCGCCACGAGCCGACGCTGCCTCTTAACCGGGAGCTTGGCAACTGCCAATCGATCGTGTCGATTGCGGGCGGCAAGGAGCAATCTTGGGACGGTGAGAGATGTAATCGAGCTCGTGAGGCCTTAAATGTGGGACCCAACACCCAACCTACCTCAGGGCTACGGCGGGTTGTTGATACTCGTGGCCTTTGTGGCAGCCATGGTGTGGATCGTGTGGATGGGCTGGAGGCGGGCGCAATTCGCCGGTGCGAGCGAGGTGAGCGCGGCAGAGCAGGCGCTGTTGGGCCAGGAGGCGCGAGCGATGTACGTGAGTCCCGAGTTCAGGCTCTGCAACATTGACGCGCCGAGCGAATTCGACAGCCACGTGCTCTCGCTGTTCGACAGCATCGAAGCGAACCGCGACGACATCGACATCAAGATCGAGAACGTGCGTGCCTTTATGAAATCCGGCTGCACCACGCTCGAACGCTTCAAGAACAAACAGAAGCTCGACCTTGTGTATCGCAACATGGCGGCGTACCTGGTGCGGTCAAGGCCCGAACGGTCGAGGCTCGGGATGCAGCAGCTGCTCGCGAGCTGGGGGATGGTGGGCCGGCTCGCCTCTAGCAGCGAGGGTCCGTCGAAGGTGCCCGCGGCCTGGATCCGGCCGCTCGTAAACGACTCCGCGCCCAGGATCTCTTACAAGGGCAGACAGAGTCGAGGGATGCTGGTTCTGTCCCCCAACCGCCAAGCCTTGGTGGGCGCGCTGTTCTTCGCGGTCACCGGGACCATGATCGCCTTCGGAATTCGGCCTGACCTGACCACAGACCTCGCTTGGGGGGTGGGCATCTTCCTTACCTACCTGGCTCTCTACAAACTCGGTGTGCTTAAACCGTACAAGTCGAGCTCAAAGCGATAGGCGTGGACGAGGCGGCTTAGTGTTGTGAGTGTTTACTGCAAGAAACCGTGCGGCCTTGGTCTTTCCAATCTGGGGTAGGAGCGAACCGATGGTGATGGCACGATAGTTCGCTACCTTTGGTGCAGTCAACTTGGAGTGCGGTCCTTTCGTTAGCGGCGGGCATTTGGCACACGGCGACGAGGCGACGGCGTAGGGTCGCCCTGCAGCGGGACCAGACTTGCTGTCGATAATGGGTGCGTATCGACAGCTCACGTCCGCGATGCCAGCTGTCGGTTCGATGCATCGATAAGGCTGCGCTGCCGGCAGCTGGCACGGCACCCAGCTTGGAGCCATTCGCGGAGCCCTGGTGGTAGCCATTATTACCATGTGGTAACATTGCTTACCAGTGCGACTGGATGATCCGCTCAATGACATCTTTGCTAGCGCCAGCCACGTAAGGCTCCTCCGAGCGTTGTTCTCGCTTCCCTCGGACCTGGGTACGAGCGGCCGCGACTTGGCACGGCGAGCAGGGGTCTCGCACCCACGTGCAAACCAGGTACTGGCTGACCTTGCTGAACAGGGGGTGGTCGCATTGCAGCGACTTCCGCGCACTGACCTTTATCGCGCTAACCGGCACCATGCACTGGCTGAATCGCTACGCAAGCTTTTCGAATTGGAACCGAAGTTGAAATTCCAACTCTTTTCGCTCGTGGCCGGGGAGCTGAAGGCGCGCCGTCTTCCGGTAACAGAGGCCCGAATATTTGGAAGCGCCGCTCGAGGGCAGATGAAGAATACGAGCGACGTAGACCTTGCGTTGGTTACGTCCCGCGAGAGCGTGGCGGCGGTGGAGGCCGCGGCACAAGAGATCGCCGAGAAAGCTCGTGAAAAGTTCGGGACACGGCTAAACGTGTTAGTGGGTTCGCCGTCGCTCGAGAGGTTGAGCAAGAGCCGCCAAGCTGGACCCGGAGTTTGGCAGGCGATCGAGCGTGAAGGCATCGATGTGTTTGCCGGCTCGAAGGGCGCTGGTTGATGGCGAGGAGCAAGACGACCAAAGTCCGGCGCGGGGAGGCCCGTCTTTACTTGGACAAGGCCATTCAATTCATTGAACAGGCACGCTCGGGACTGGATGCCGACCGCAACGATGCAGCTCTCCTTGACGCATGTTAGCGCTCACGAAATCTGGACAGACACGATCACGAAATCTGAACAGTCCGGAGCCGAGCGGGAAGGACTATAGCAGCCACCCCGGCGGCGTCAGCGCCGGACTCTATCACCTCCTTCAGTCGAGCCATTGGTCGGAGTCGGTTTGGGGTTGGTGAGGTCGTCCTGGTGGGCGCGCATGCGATAGCTGCGGCCCCGGATATTGAGGACGATGGCGTTGTGAATGATGCGGTCGACGATGGCGGTGGCGACGACCTGGTCGGCGAAGACCTGGCCCCAGTCCGAGAAGCCGCGGTTGGAGGTAAGGACTATGGGCGATGACTTCTCGTAACGCCGGCTGACGACCTGAAAGATCCAGTTGGCCGAGGACTGGTCGAGGGGCAGGTAGCCGAGCTCGTCGATGACCAACACGCTAGGCCCGGTGTAGGTTCGGAGCTTGTAGAGGGCGGTGCCCTCGAGGTGAGCCGACTGCAGGCGTTGGACCATGTCGGTGGCGGAGGTGAAGTAGGTCCGGTAGCCAACTTCGGTGGCAGCGATGCCGAGTGCGATGGCCAGGTGCGTCTTGCCCACGCCCGGTGGTCCGAGCAGAATGACGTTGCGGCGCTCCGCGACGAAGCGGAGCGTGGAGAGCTCGGCCACCAGCTTGCGGTCGAGTGAAGGCTGAAAGTCGAAATCAAAATCAGCCAGCGTCTTGTGTACTGGGTAGTGCGCGAAGCGCAGTCGACCGCGGGCGCGCCGCGCCTTGGTCGCCTCGACCTCGCCGGCGAGCAAAGTCTCCAAGACCTGCGTCGTGGACAGCTTGTCTTTGAGGGCACGGTCGAGCTGTGGGCTCAGGTTCTCGGCAGCGGTGGTGAGGCCGAGGTAGGCAAGGTGTTCACGGAGGCGCTGGTATGAGCTCGCCTCGACCGTCATCGTGCCGCCTCCTCGTAGTCGGTCAGCGAACGAATCTCGACGACCTCGCCAAGCGAGCGGTTCGGTGCGCCCTCGAAACGCGGGAGAGGCAGCATGGTGAGCTGGGTGATGTACTTGTCGAGTACGCGATCTGGAATCGCTCTCAGAAGCGGGCGCTCGTCCGCCCAGGCGAGCCCTACGACCCGCTTGGTGGTCCGATGCCTGCGCCGGAGCACGACTTCGGAGATCCAGCGCCGAGCCAGGGCATCGTAGTCGGCCAGCGTCGGCTGGGGTGGCAAGAGCTGCCGGCTCAACCAGGGCAGGAAGCTTTCTTTGATCTCGCGAATCATGCGCTCGACCTTGCCTTTGGTCTTGGCCCGATAGGGTCGGCACGCCTTGGGCACAACCCCAAGCAGGGTGCATAGGTCGACCCACTCCGGAGCCAGGATGGCGTGACCGTCGCTGGTGGCGCCGATGCAGAACGCGACGTCGCGGTCGGTGAGAATCTCGCGCGTCACGCCGCCGAGGTCGGTCAGGCAGCGGAGCAGGCGCTCGAACGTGGTCGGTCGCGTCTGGTCCGCCGCGAAACGGATGGCTGGTGCT
>JBAUTF010000104.1:0-17723 GCA_049582065.1 Candidatus Dormiibacterota bacterium
GCGAGATTGCCGATATTCCTGCCAACGCCTTCGCCTCGGTCCTGCTCGCGCTCGGCGACGGACTCACCCTGCACGGTTCTCTCGACCCCTCCGGATTCCGCTGGAACAACATCGCTCGTGTCCTGGCGTCCATCTTTGCTGGACTCAGCGGCGACGAGGAGTGACCTCAACCGCTCGCCGGGTCCACATTCCGTCAGACCTGCACCGACGAGCCCTCGACTGGGTACGAGGAAGGCAGGGCGGGATCATCGCGATCGCGCTCGTGGTCGGGGCCGGCGGCGGACTCGGCGCGATCCTCCTTCGTGACCTCATCCGCTGGTGCACCCTCCTCGTCACCGGTCACAGCGATTACAGCGCCGCCGGACACGCGATCAATCCCAATCTGCCCTGGCTCGGCATTTACTTCGTCGTGCTCGCACCCGTTGTCGGAGGCCTCATCTACGGCCCCCTGATCCAGCTCTTTGCTCCTGAAGCTCGAGGCCACGGCGTCCCCGAGGTCATGCTCGCCGTGGCTGATCGGGGCGGGAGAATCCGTCCTCAGGTGGCTGTCGTCAAGTCGCTCGCCTCAGCGATCTGCATCGGCGCGGGCGGTTCGGTGGGACGCGAAGGCCCCATCGTGCAGATTGGTTCAGCGCTCGGCTCATCGATCGGGCAGGTGCTGCACGTCTCCGAGAACCGGTTGCGATTGCTCGTCGCTTGCGGTACGGCCGCGGGCATCTCGGCCACCTTCAACGCGCCCATTGCCGGTGTCTTCTTCGCGCTCGAGCTCATCCTTCAGGACTTCGCCGTGGACTCCTTCGGTGCTGTCGTGCTCGCCTCGGTGACCGCCGACGTCATCGGACGCGCGGCGTTCGGCAACCAGGCTTTCCTCATGCTGCCCGCGTTCCATATCGTGTCCACCTGGGAGTTCGGCCTCTACGCGATCCTCGGGGTGCTGGGAGGCCTTGCCGGGCTTGCATTCATCCGCATCCTGTACGGGACCGAGGATCTCCTGGATCGCATGTGGCATGGCCCCGAATGGCTGCGTCCGGTGGCTGGCGGCGTGCTCCTCGGACTCCTGCTGCTCGCGCTCCCCGAGCTCTATGGCGTCGGCTATCCGGTACTCCAAAATGCGGTCGCCGGACAGATCGTTCTCGGGCTGCTGCTGGTGTTGCTCTTTGGCAAGATGCTCGCCACAAGCCTGACGATCGGCATCGGTGGCTCCGGCGGTGTCTTTGCTCCATCGCTGTTCATGGGCGCGATGCTGGGTACCGCGTTTGGCCTGGTCGCGAACGTGCTGTTCCACGGTTCGATTGCGCCCGCCGGGGCGTACGGACTCGTTGGTATGGGGGCGGTGTTCGCGGGGGCAGCACGAGCGCCAATCACAGCCGTGATCATCATCTTTGAACTCACCGGCGACTACACCATCATCCTGCCTTTGATGGTCGCGATTGTCGCGGCCACCGGGCTCAGCAATCTGCTCTCCAAAGACACCATCTACTCACTCAAGCTGCGTCGGCGCGGGATCGACATTCTCCGATCACGCAGCGCCAACCTCATGCAAGAGATTCGTGTCCGCGATGCCATGCAACCGGTGCCAGAGCCACTCCTGGTGACGACACCCATGGACGAGATGGTCGGCCGGTTTGCGCGGCGCGACGTGGCCGCGCTTCCCGTGGTGGATGTTGATGGCGGTTACCGCGGCGTGGTCACCGCCGGGGAGCTCGAAACCACGTTGGGTAACGACACGTTCGACATCACCGCGGGCGACCTTGCCCACCTGGCAACCGCCCTAGCACCAGACGCGCGCCTCGACACCGCGCTCTCGCAGTTCGTCCAGCAAGGCACCTCGGCACTGCCGGTCATGGACCCACGCGTTTCGACCATCCTTGGATGGCTGACCCATCGCGACATCCTGGTCGCATACCAGACGCGCGTCGAATCAGACCGAGCCAACACCCGCAGCTCGCAGTCTCCGGCGGTGATACCGGATCCGCATCGGGGAACGGTTTCATGACCATTGTGGTGAGCGCAGAGAAACTGACCAAGACCTTTGGCTCGCACCGTGGCATCGTCGGCGTCGACTTCATGGTTACGGACGGAGAGATCTTCGGGTTCCTTGGCCCGAACGGGGCCGGCAAGTCCACGACGATCCGTCTCCTGACCGGCCTCTCCCACCCGACATCAGGCGCCGTGACTGTCTTCGGACTTGACCCCGTCGCCGCCGCTCTGGACGTCCATCGGCGCATCGGATACCTTCCTGGCGAACTTGCGCTGCATCCTCGCCTGTCCGGGCGGCAGCACGTCGACTTCGCTGCCAAGGTCCGCGGTATGCGAGACAGGACCTTCATCGATGAGCTTGTGGAGCGGTTCCAGGTCGACCTCGAGCGGCCGACTCGCACCCTCTCCAAGGGCAATCGGCAGAAGATCGGCATCCTGCTCGCCGTCATGCATCGACCTGAGCTGGTGATCCTCGACGAGCCCACATCGGGACTCGACCCCCTGATGCAGGATGAGTTCGAACGTTTGATGCGTGAACTGGTGAGCACCGGGGCGACCGTCTTCCTCTCGTCCCACGAACTCGACGAAGTGCAGCGGGTCGCGACCCGCGTCGCGATCATCAGGGACGGGCACCTCGTCGTCACCGACACGGTAGAGGCGCTGCGCCGGCAGGCGCCGCGGACCATCGAGTTCTCCTTCCCGAGGACGGTCGATCCGATGCCCTTCGCATCGATCGAGGGCGTTCAAGTCGTCGCCGCAAATGGGAAACGCATCACGTTGGCGCTCCACGGCGCCGTTGCCCCCGTGCTTCGAGTCGCTGCCGAACTCGACTCGCTCGACGTGGTCGCGCATCCAGCCGACCTCGACGAACTCTTTCTCACCTACTATCGAGACCAATCCGGGGACCAGCCCGACAATGCGCGCTGACATCGCCGTCATCGACCTCCGCTTGCGCCGGCGCGCCCTCCTCAGCTATGTGGTAGGGATGATGCTCTACGCGTTGGTCATCGTGGCGCTGTACCCGCAGTTCAAAGACTCCACGAGCCTCGATCAACTCACGAAGAACGGGTCGACCATTGCGGCACTCTTCGGGGCGACGGGGTCGCTGACGTCACCGAGCGGCTGGCTTGACGCCAACATCTATGAGAACTTCCTCCCGCTCATCATGCTGCTCATCACCGTGGGCTACGGCGCGTCCTGCATTGCGGGACAGGATGAAGACGGCACGCTGTCGCTTGCCACGATCCTCCCGATATCGCGACGCGCTGTGATGCTCCAAAAGGCAGGCGCACTGACCGTGCAGGCGCTCCTGCTGGCCATCGCAACCATGGGGTGCATCCTCATCGGCAGACAGTTCGATCTCTCCTTCCCTATCACGCATCTCGCCGGATTGAGCCTTGGGGTCGCGCTCCTCGGTGTCGACTTCGGGCTGTGCGCTGTTGCCGTCGGGTCGATCACCGGCAGCCGCGGGACTGCACTCGGCGTCACCGCGGCACTGGCCGCCGCGTCGTATCTGGTGAGCTCGCTCGCGCCGGTGATCGGATGGATTCGCCCAGCTCGGTACGCTTCACTCTTCTACTGGTCAGTCGGAAACCAGCAGCTTGCCAACGGTCTCAGCCTCGCGTCGGTTGGGGTGCTGATCGTCGTTGGGGCCCTCTTGACGCTGACCGCAGTTGCCGGATTCCGCCGGCTCGACCTGCGCTGATTCGATCAACACCGTATTTACTGCAGCCAGACGGCGCCGACTCTCGCCCGCATCGGCTCGGTCGCTGCGGCAATTTGTCGCAGGGCTGCGGGAACGACCCTCGATCGCGGTCGACTGCACCTGGTGAAGTGGATGCACAACGACGGCGCCCCGTGCTCACCGAGCACCTCTTCCAGTCGGCTCAACGCGAACTCGCGGCAGCGAATAACGTGGGATTGCATTGGCGTCTCTTTGAGCACTGATGATTTGAGATCACGGTGCACAACCGACTTGAAAGTCGCTGAAATGGTGCGTGACAAGTGCTCGTACGATCAAGCAACCTGGCGTGACGGAGGTGTGACTTCGAGCCAGGCTTTCCTGGGTTTCGAATACGTGAAGCACACACCCGGCCCGACTGTTGATCGCTCGGGCTTCCCGACCTGATCTGCGACGCTGCAGGTGATTGAAGAATGCTACCGAGCGTCGCTCGGCACGCTCACGAGTCCTGAATCTCCGAGATACGAGCGGTGGACATGGCAACGTCCGCTGCGCCGTCAGACTTGCGCGCCTCGTGCGTCAGGATCGTCAGGCGCCGAGGGATCGCTCAGAATCCCTTCGGCGCGTGCCAGCTCGGCAAGCACCTCCTCCTCGACGCCGCTCCTACCCATGAGGGTGCTCTCGTCGGGAATGCGCCTCTCCTCGTCTCCAGCTGACTGTTCTGTGGCGGCGCTGTCAGGATTGGACTCGTCGTCACGCGACACCTGATCGGTGATCACCCGGAACCTCCTGGGTATGCGGGGTCGATTGAGATGCTCGCCGCTTCGCTCGATGTGCCATCGACAGCGCGCAGGTCCATTCTGCGCGTGTTTCTGTGACGGCGTAACGGGGCTGCCGATCGCAGCCCGCAGGCAAGGACGGCGATAGCTCCGGCCGCGTAACACCCGTTATCCGACACGCGGCCAACGCACCGAGCAACCGCTCCACCCGGACTCAAATTGCGCGTCCGTCGGGGAGACAGGACTCGAACCTGCGACCCCTGGTCCCCCAGATTAGTCCTCATTTCCCGATGAGTGCTGAGTTCGATTTAGAGTGGTTTTGTGGGGAATTGGTCGGAATGACGACTAGAGCGCGTGTGATGGAATCCACTGGAATCGCCGAGAATGCCTCAGTCCCTTCAGCATCCAGCCTCTTTCCCCGGGCGGATCACGGCTTAGCAAACGTGTCCGTCAAACCGGGGCACGCCCACTTCGGGTGATTTGGCAAATGGCATACTTGCAAACGCATCACCAAGAAGAGGGGTATCTAAGTAATGACGGTTGCTGAAGCCGCAGACGTACTGGGCGTCTCCACCCAGACGATATACAACCACATCTATGCCGGAAAGCTTCGGGCGCGGCGGCCGGCCGAACGCTACATCCTGCGCGAGCGCGACGTGGCTACCCTCGCGACGAAGCGTAAGGCTCGACGCTAACTGACCTCGAGGCGAGCCATCACGTTCCCTCAGCCCACCGCCAGACAGAGTCTGATTGCACCGCGTCGAGGCAGTCGCGGGCCCCAAGCCACCCCCCGGGCCGCCCCGTCGATCACCAGCTCGCATCGCCCTGGTACGGAGGGCGTCACGACGAGTCAGAGTATGGCAACGAGCGCGGACCCATCACGGTGATTGCGGCGATACGCAGCACCCGTCTTGTGGTTGTTGCTTCACCGCGCCTGACGTCAGCGTTACGAAAGGATTGGAGCGCAGGCTAGAGATCCCCCCCTCTTCGAGAGTCGCCGCCAGTCGGTCCCCTACCGTTGGAGGCGGCGACTCTCTCTTCTCACACCGCGTAACGCGGATCTGGACGCGCCAGGCGTGGCGCCCTAAAGATCCACGAGAGAGGCTTGAGGAGTTCGAAGTGGCTCCATGGCGGCGGATGCGCTTCTTCTTGCCGTCGGCCCTGACGGGAATGGTTCCACCGTGCCGCAGTCGAGCAGGCAAGCGGGATGCAGGTCACAGCCGTTGCCGGGCTCTGCGTCCCGCTTCGAGGGGTGCAGCCGTGACGCCGAATCGGATGGTTGTCCGGAGGCAGAACCGGATGCTTACGCGTTGAACCAGCGTGCAAACCCCTCAACCGTGGTTCCGATGCCGATGCGGAGTCGCGGCAGCTGCCACAATCCGGAGGTCGTCTCCAGCTCGCTGTTCACTCGAACGTCGAGAACCCCGCCGACGTACCCGTAGCTTTCGAGGGTGGCGAACATGGGAGCTTCGTGGCCTCCCCCCTCGGTGGCGAGCGGCCACGGCCAAATACCCGTGTACGCCAGGAATTGCACTGGCGCGCCAGTCAGCCCCTCGAGAGATGTCTTGGTCTGATTGGTCAATCTATCCAGCGTGCTCGTACTCGCACTGAACAATGCCTGGACGTCATTGAAGGTATGGTCCTCGATCGAGAAGCCGGTGGCCGCGAGGTCCTGGATATCGGCGGCGGACAGGTACGTCTGCGGGCCAACCTTCTTGCCAATCAGACCGCTACACGGAAAGAAGACCGCGGTAAATCCGTCTCGGCGCAGGACGGGCACAGCGTTATACCACGGGCTCAGGCGTCCGTCATCAAACGTGATGACGACCGAGCGGGGTGGTAACGGCAGCCCGTAGAGCAGGGCATCAGCAAGGTGCTGCAGCGAGATCGAGGTGGCATGAATGCTTGTCAGATAAGCCATTTGCGCCGCGAATTCTGCGGGCAAAGTGGTCAGGCCGATCTCCAGCTTCCAGCCGTACGTTGACGGCTCAATCGAGCGCGGCGGCACTTGGTCCACCAAGTGGTACATGAGAATCGGCACGTCCACGTGCTCGTCCGGGACCGTTTGCGGAAGGATGATCGGAGCATCCATCGACGCTGGGCCTTCGCCGACGACCTCTGGTCCGGTGGGCAGGACCGCAATTTGCAAAGCGGTCATCGAGAAGAGACGCGCCACACCGTCTGGTCGAAGGCTTTGGGGGGAGGCAAATGCCACCTGGATCGGCACGTTCCACACCTTGGCGAACTGAACGGATGGGCGCTCCGGTTCGGTCCATAGCGATTCCGGTGACACCGAGCCAAGGCTCATTGCGGTTACCTGGCCGCTGAACTTGGCGCGGAGCATGTTCGTTCTCGCCGCCTCAGAGGGCCAGGTAGCCTGCGTCGCTGGCGCGAGCTCAGCCCACTGCGCCGCGTACTGGCCGGCGACAAACTGAGCTGCGAACGTCCGTGCCAGCGCAAGGGCTGACGGCGGCGCGATCACCGGTCCGACGGCACGAATTGTCGGGGGCGGGGTCGGTGTGGGGGTCGGTCGGGCCGGAGTGGCGCAAGCGCAAACCAGCACGCTGCTCGCCAGCGCGACGCACGTCATGCCTGGACAACGCCACTGCATATTGCTATTGAAGCGGACTAGCGGGTCCAACAGGGCTCGGGCACTAGCCAGCCGGGAGCTCACCCACGATCGCCGATACGACTCGCTCGGCTCCGGCGGCCGTGATCACGGTGACCACTTGACCCGGTTGGCTTTCAGCGAGCGCCACTGCGAGGTCTGTCGTCGTTCGAATCCGCACGCTCGCGAACTGAACGATGACGTCTCCGGTTGTCAGTCCAGCCGCTGTCCTTCTCCTTGGAGCCTTGGTCCGCACGCACTCCATACGGCGCGGCTTGCCAGAAGCCATCTTTATCGTGAGGTACCGGCGAGCAGCGTGCCAGGGTCGTTGGTCACCAGTGCTGTCAATGGCCATCCAGAAGTCCGCAGTTGTGGCCAAGCAGAAATCCGCACCCCTGGCCATGGAGGTGGCGGTCTCAGGTCTTCGGTGCGCGACCACCTCCTCGTGACTTCGCCTCTTTCATACGGAACGATTCGCCTTCGGTGACCGCCACCACGGCGTGGTGCAGGAGACGGTCGAGCATGGGGACGGCGGTGGTGTGCTCGGGCAGGAAAGTGCCCCATTGGTCGAACGGCCGGTAGCTGGCGACGTCCAGGCTGCGTCGCTCGTAGGTGGCGGCGATGAAGCGGAACAACAGCTGCGTGCCCATGGCATCGAGCGGTGCAAGCCTGAGCTCGTCGACGATGATCAGGTCACTGCGGAGCAGGCCGTCGATGAGCTTGCCGACCGAGTTGTCAGCGAGCCCGCGATACAGTGTTTCCACCAAGTCAGCGGCAGCGAAATAGCGGACCCGGCACCCCGCCATTCTGCGGTGGACGATCATTCACGGCTCGCCTACTCGGAGATCTGCAGCGACGAACGCGGTCCAACGGCCGCTGCGTTCTGGACCCGCGCCACGGCGTTCTTTGCCGCTCACGGCATCGCGGTCCAACGCGTGCTCACCGACAACGCCTTTGCCTACCGGAACTCGATCGCCTTTCACACCGCGGTGGCCGAGAGCGGTGCCGTGCAACGGTTCATCCAGCCGCGCCGACCTCAGACCAATGGCAAGGTGGAGCGCTTCAACCGCACGCTGCTCGAGGAATGGGCGTACGTTCGCCCCTACACCTCAAACCAGCGACGGACCAAGGCCTTGACGACCTGGCTGCATATCTACAACCATCATCGTGCCCACACGAGTCTCGGTCTGCTCCCGCCCATCTCACGTGTCAACAGTGTGTCTGGGCATTACATCTAGCCCCCCGCCGCTAGGGCCGAAGGTCACATCCGAGGCCGCGCTGATAGCGGTGCTGCCCTCCACTGGGAGCAGAGCCGCGTTCTGACTATGCCGCAATTGAAGATCGCGTTCGCGACACCCCCACCGCGAGGGCGACCCCGATCACAAGAGCCGCCACCAGGTAGATGACGCTTCCGGTGCGGAGCGGCCCGATGTACGGCTCTCCGAACGCATCGAAAACCGAAATCCGCAGCACCCAATCGGGAAGTTTCGCCAGCCCGCCGAACAGGGTGATCACCCATGACGCGGCCAGGAGAAGAGTGAGCAGAGCGATGGCGAGGCCGCTGCGCAGCCAGGCGACGATGAGCAGACCCACGCCGCCGACCGCAAGCGACATCAGGACGGTGGCCCCGACCGTTCGTATGATGCCGGTGGAGTTGATTGTCATTCCCGACGACCACGCTCCCAGGGCGATTCCCGCGACTCCGCCGGCGGCCACCGCGGTCACACCGGCGACGAGAGCGGCGGTTCGCTCGAGCACCAGCCGTGAGCGGGACACCCCATGCGCCAGTGCCATCTCGGCACGTCCATGTTCGATATCACTCAGCCATCGCGCGGACTGGACGATCACATAGGCCACCGCGACCCCAAGTGTCATCGTGACCGTGAACGAGACGTACTGATCCTCGAGCGGTGCCTGGCTGGACCGTGACAGCAGCGAACGGATGAACTGGTTGTCGCGCCATGCCGTCACGACCTGGTGGCCGAGGCCGACGTACAGCCACTCCAGCACCGTGTTCCCCAGGATCCACGTGGCGAGCGCGAGGCGCTGTTCTCGGAGGGATGCCGTCCAGAGATCTCGGAGGCCGAGCGTCCGGAGCCGAATGCGATTGGGCTTGCGATGCTGGTTGCGGCGCAATGTGAGCAAGGCCGCACCGGAGTCGCGTCGTTGGTATGCGAGCATTCCGGCAGCGGGAAACAGGAGGGCTGCGGCGCACAACGCGAGCGTGGCCCACGGCTGCACTCCATTCCCGGGAATCAGCGTCCGCGACTGTTCCGCCAGTGCGAATGGCGATATCCAGCGCACCTGGGCCAGGAACGGGAAGCCACTCGACATCGTGTTGACGAAGTACAAGCCGACGATCGTGAAACCGCTGACCGCGGCTCCGGCTCGGCCGGTTCGGGTCAACTGGGCAACGACCATCCCGATTCCGTAGCAGACCAGTGCCGTGAGCGCGATCTCGAACATCGCGGCGAATGCCCCGCTCCAGTCCGGCTGCCCCGCCGCGACCGCTCCGACCCCGATGCCGGTCCCCGCCCCGACGACAATACAGCAGAGCACCAGAACGAACGACACGAGTCTGTCGCGCAGCAGGACCCATCGCGGGCGTCCTGTTGACAGCCACATCTCGGTCAGGCCGGCCTCCTCGTCGCCGCGCGCCGCGCGCGCACCCTGGATCGCGGCGTAGATGCCGAGGAAGAGGATGACATACCCGAGGTTGTGATAGGTGAAGTAGCCGCCGTAGGTGTCGAGACGTTCGGCAGGTCCGGTGAGCGGTCGCATTGCATCCGCCGTCGGCTGGGCGAGCGCTGCGAACTTCGCCGCACCACCCATGCTGTTGATGGTGTCGTGATAGAACGTGCCGAACCAGTACGCAACCGCGCCGGAGCCGACGGCCCAGCTCAACAGGCCGACCCGGTGACCCCTGAGCGCGAGTCCGATCAGGCTACGGGGCGCCTGCCACCTTGATGTGATGTGCAAGGAAGACCTCCTCGAGGCTCATCTCCTCACTGTCGAGTTCGAGGATTCCGGCCGGCTCCAGCGCTGCGATGAACGGACCGAAATCCCCCTGCATGCGGCAGAACACGTGATGATCGACCAGCTTCAGATCACTCACTCCCGGAATGTCCGCGAGCCCGGACGGGGGCGGATCGTCTCGCAGCCACACGTCCACCCGATGCACATGGACTTCGCGCAGCGACTCGAGCGTTCCTTCGGTTCTCAGGCGACCGCCGGCGACGATACCGATCCGGTCGCAGAGCTCCTGCACCTCCGACAGCACATGTGAGGAGAGGAAGATCGTGGCCCCCGTCGATGCCGCCTCGTGCACCAACTCCTGGAACTCCTGCTGCATCAGTGGATCCAGGCCGAGTGTCGGTTCGTCGAGAATCAGCGCTCTGGGGTTGTGCATGAAGGCCTGCACCAACGCGATCTTCTGTTTGTTGCCATGGGAGTACTCGCGGTACTTCCGATTCAAGTCGAGTTCGAAACGATTGGCGAGCGCGATGATGCGCGTTCCGTCGACGTGTCCTCGGAGGTTCGCCAGCAGCTGAAGCAACGCCGCACCCGTGTACTGGGGATAGTCCGGCAACTCACCTGGGACGTACCCCACCAGTTGCTTGATGGCCAGTGAGTCCCTCCTGGTATCGAGGCCGGCAACGGTCGCCGTGCCGCGTGTGGGACGGATGAAATCCATGAGCAGCCTGATGGTGGTGCTCTTGCCAGCCCCGTTGGGCCCGATCAACCCGAAGACGTCGCCCGGCTCGATCTCCAAATCAAGGTCGAAGATGCCATGCCCCTCGCCGAAATCCTTGGTGAGGCCTGACGCCGAGATCGATGCAACCATGACCCCAGTGTCTCGCCCGACCGTCCGCACGCCCAGAGGCCAACGTCACCAAACGGCCAGGACCTGCGGCGGTGGTCGTGAAAGCTCCTGCGGTCGCTCCAGCCACGGCATCCGTGCGTCAGGCCTCGGCAGCCACTACTCCCGTCGTCCGCGCCGCCGCGTCCATCCGCTCGATCTCCGGTGTTGCGCCAAGCCGCGTGAAGGCCGAGCGCGCTTGGATCAGCAGCTCAGCCGCGTCGCCATCGCGTTCCTGGCGCAGCAGCCATTGAAGAACTCCAGTTGCGTGACCGCCAACCAGAAAGGCCGCGTCAGCGCGGCAAAGGCGTCGAGCGCGAGCGCGAAATCATCGGCGACTTCGGCCCATCTTCGCGACTCGCCGCCGAGGCGAGCGCTCGGAGCAGATCATGCGTGCGACAGGTATTGGGATCGGAGTACACGACTGGCGCAGCCGCCGGGAGCCGCCCCGAGATGGAAGCCCACAAGAAGACGCTGCTGCGGCCCATTCGGTTGCGTGACCATTGGCCCTGGCATGACCTGTGGGCCGGCTGCTAGCCTGACCCAACGAGCAGACGGCTTCGAAGCGGGAGATGAGAACTACATCAAGCCGCCCAGGGTCGGCGTCGCCGCCGTGGTGGACCATGCCGGTGGCCGCCGTCGCGGGGCAGCTCCACACGGATGAGCGCCGGGGACTGGCATCCGATGATGTCGCCCAGCGTCTCGTGCAGTCGGGTGCCAACGAGCTCATCGAGCGGCCACCACGACCGGCGTGGCGGATGGCAATCGATCAGGTGGCAAACACCATTACCGTAGTCCTGCTCATCGCCGCCGGAGTCACCATCTTCGTCGGCGATCCACGCGACACCGTCGTTATCGCCGTCGTGGTGCTCCTCAACGCCGGGATCGGCTTCTATCAGGAGCGCAGCGCCGTGCGCGCCATGGCGGCGCTCAAGCGCCTCGCCACGCCGGAGGCTCGCGTGATACGCGACGGCGAGGTTCGGTCGATCCCAGCGCGCGATGTGGTTCCGGGCGACCTCCTCCGGCTCGACGTCGGAGACGTGGTCGCTGCCGATGCGCGCCTCGTCGAGGCGCCCGGCCTGCGTGTCAACGAGGCTGCTCTCACCGGCGAATCGGTTTCCGTCGACAAGAGTGACGAGGCAATTCCGCTGGCTGACGCTCCCATTGCGGAGCGCACGTCGATGGTCTTCAGGGGCACTGCCATCTCGGCGGGACGCGGGATCGCGATCGTCACCGAAACCGGCATGGCGACAGAACTGGGTCGCATCGCCCGCCTCCTGGAGACCCATGCGCCGCCGACGCCACTCCAGCGGCGGCTTGCGGCCCTCGGCCGGCAGATCGCCGCAGGTGCGGTGGTGCTCTCCGGGGTCGTCTTCGCCGTTGGTGCACTCGGCGGCCAACCGGTGACGCGGATGCTGCTCACCGCGGTCAGCCTTGCAGTCGCAGCCATCCCAGAGTCCCTACCCGCGGTCGTCACCATCTCGCTGGCGCTGGGCGCACAGCGTATGGCCCGCCAGCACGCCGTCATCCGCAAGCTCGTGGCCGTCGAGACGTTGGGCTCGGTTACCGTGATCGCAACCGACAAGACGGGCACGCTGACTCGCGGCGAAATGCAGGTCGAGTGGCTGTGGATCCCTGATGCTGGGGAATTTCACGTCGAGGGAGACGGCTACGCCCCGGAGGGTCGAATTGCCGGCGTCGGCGCTGAGGGTCACCTTCCGGTATCCTTGCGCCTTCTCCTTCGCACCGCGGTGCTCTGCAACGATGCGGCCCTGGTTCACCCGCGGGGAGCGGGTGACGTCTGGGAGGCGGTCGGTGACCCGACCGAAGCCGCGCTGCTGTCGCTGGCAGGAAAGGCGGGTCTGTCCCGTGACGACCTGCTGCGCCGGCATCCACGCCGCTTCGAGGTTGCCTTCGACGCGCGGCGGAGGCGGATGACCACCGTGCACGGCGGCGCCGGGAAGACGATCGTCGCTACGAAGGGTGCGCTCGAGGCGGTGCTGCCGCTCGTCGCCCCATCTCCCCACGGCGACGGCGAGACGCGCGGAGATGCTGCCCTCGACGAGGCGCGTCACCGCGCTCGAGCCTACGGCGAGCGCGGGTATCGCGTCCTTGCCCTGGCAGGCGCCGAGTTGCCCGTTGACGTAGGAGCCGGTGGGGCGGAATCCGTCCCGCTCCGGCTGTATGGGCTCGTCGCAATGACCGATCCGCCACGGCCTGAGGCCGCAGCATCGGTCGTCGCGGCGCAACGCGCGGGAGTGCGCACCGTGATGATCTCCGGTGACCAGCCGGCGACCGCACGGGCCATCGCTGCGAGGCTCGGCATCCTCGACCAGGGCGCGGTGATGACGGGGTCGGAGCTCGCGAGCGAAACGGCCGCGGGTCGTAGTGCCCACCTTCGCGACGTCTCAGTCTTCGCCAGGACAACCTCGGAGCAGAAGCTCGACATCGTGCGCGCATGGCAGGGCGCCAACGAAATCGTGGCCATGACGGGAGACGGGGTCAACGACGCTCCGGCGCTGCTCCGCGCGGACATCGGCGTGGCCATGGGGATCACCGGCACCGAGGTTGCCAAGGAAGCGTCAGACATGGTGTTGGCTGATGACAACTTCGCGACGATCGTGTCGGCCATCCGGGAGGGCCGCCGCATCTACGACAACATTCGCCGCTTCGTCCGCTACGGTCTCACCGGCGGCGCCGCCGAGGTCTGGGTCATGCTCGCGGGGCCTCTGGTCGGCATGCCGCTCCCGCTCCTGCCAGTTCAGATCCTGTGGGTGAACCTGCTCACGCACGGTCTGCCCGGGATTGCGCTCGGTGTCGAGGCGGCTGAGCCCAACGCGATGGACCGTCCACCCCGGCGCCCTGACGAGAACATCCTCGGCCGTGGTCTCTGGCAGCACATCGGGGTGATGGGTGTCATCACTGCTGTGGTCGCTCTCGGCCTCGGAGTCTGGGAGCGGTCGCACGGTGGTCCTTGGCAGACGATGCTGTTCACCGCACTGGCGTTTCTTCAGCTGGGCGATGCGCTTGCAGTTCGTTCAGAGGGGGCGTCGGTGTTTCGTTTGGGCTTGCTGTCGAACCGATTCCTCACCCTGACAGTGCTGGGCACGCTCGCGCTCCAGCTCGGCATCATCTACTGGGCGCCGGCGCAGCAGGCCATGGCAACAGAGCCTCTGGGGATAGTCGACTTGGTTACGGTTCTCGCAATCTCGACGGCCACGTTCTGGGCGATTGAATTCGAGAAGCTTGTATGTCGGGTGTTGGCGCGGCGTGCCGTGGGACTCACGCCTCAGTAGCAACCGAGTCCGTTGAGCGCCTCGACTTCAGCGAGCTGACGCCCGCTACCGCCACACCGAACAATCCTATCGGTGGTCGCCTTGGTGCCCATCGCCGAGCGGGTGAAGACTGTCAGCGCTCCCACGACCAGTGCCACGCCCCCTCGAAGCTCGAGTGCCTCAAGGCCGCTGCCGGCGTCAACGACGAACTCGACGAACGTTACAGGGGTACCGTGGCACACAGAGTCGGCGCCAGGCGAGCAACCCGCTCGAATTGGACGGGAGCGTTCGCTCAGTTCGAGCCGTTCATGGTGTCGGTCCCAGCGGTTATCGTCCGCCGAGAGTCGCGCTACCTAGAGTGGTTTTGCAGGAAAGAACATCAATCAGGGAATGAGTACTCGTCCCTGCAAAGTGACTGATCCCCGCAAGTTGGAATCCACTGCAACTGAGTAGACTGCAACTGAGTAGAAATGACTGCACTGCCCTGCAATGGGCTGCGAATCGGGGAGACAGGACTCGAACCTGCGACCCCTGGTCCCCCAGACTAGTCCTCATTTACCGATGAGTGCTGAGTTCGATTTAGAGTGGTTTTGTGGGGAACTGGTTGGAATGACGACTAGAGCGCGTGTATTGGAATCCGTTGGACTCGCGTCGACATCCACAGACGTCAATTGGGCGTTACCCCATCTCCCCTCTTCCCCATTGTTCTCGTACCTCGAACTCGGCCGAATCGCAACGAGGCGCCCACGGGCGCACCGGATGATCGTTGTGGGTCGAGTGATGTCCCGTAACGTGATGTAAATCCGGGGTGACCTCAGCGCTGCCGACGGGGTAGACAAAAAGGCCACCGCGGAGTTTCTCTTGGAAGCTCTTACCCAAACCAGGAGACCCACGATGGCCCAGAACAGGATGACGTACCAGGCGCTGCTGGATCAACTCCAGGGTGCGGACACGGACGTGTTGCGCCGCGCCCTCGAGCACGCGATGCAGCTCCCGAGGGCATGGGGGATTCGCTGGTCTTCTGCTCGGCTCTGTCAACCAACAATGCGTCGAACACGCCCCATGTCCCGTGGTGGTCGTCCCCCGGCCAACCGCGACAGCGAGTTAAAGCGACGTGACGTCACGGGCAGGTCTAACCCAGGTTGGATACCGGCGATACCCTCGATGCCGCCGTATCCGATGTGTGGATGCAGTCACGTCTTAGCTTAGGCGTGCTGGTCTGCGACCGGCTCTGGTTGAACAGACCAGTCGGCAGGTTCGTCGTCGGTGTCGGTGTCGGCGATCGCCTTGGTCTGGTGCACCTTGCCAGGCGTGTGGTGTTGCGGCGCGTAGACGGTGTAGACCTGCATCGGCTCGTCGCCGATGTTGGTGACGTTGTGCCAGCTGCCGGCCGGAACGATGACGCACCAGCCGTCGGTGACCTCTTGGTCGAACGTCAGCTCGTCCTTGCCGGGTCCCATCTGGGCTCGACCGCGGCCGCGGTCGAGCCGAATGAACTGGTCGGTGTCAGGGTGCTTCTCTAGTCCGATGTCGCCGTTGACCGGAATCGACATGAGGGTGACCTGCAGGTAGGTGCCGCTCCAAGCCACGGTGCGGTAGTTCGGGTTCTCGAGCGTCGCGGTCTCCAGATCGAACGCCTGGGGACGGGGACCGATGTCTGCGATGCTCATGGTTTGACGGAGATTACTGTATCCCGGATCCACCGACTCGGGCGGGGAAAGCTCGCGGTCACGCGATGGGCGTGTCGCGTCCGTTTCGGGATGACCTCGGGTGCTTCGAGCTGCATCCGGACGGGTTTCTGAGTCGCTTGGCCCGTTGGCGACGGGGTCACTGCGTGCTTCGGTGATCTGGTGTGGCCCGGCCCCGAGGGGCAGCCCAGGCCCGCGCAGACCTTGTTCTCGCGGCGCTGGTTACCGATGCGCAAGGGAACTCGTATACGAGCAGTCTCGTTCCACGCCCTGCGGCATACCGCGGCCACCCTCGCGCTCGAGGACGGCCAGCCGCCGCACGTGGTGGCAGCGATGCTTGGACATGCCAAGCGTGGCCACGACCCTCCGCCTCTACGCCCACGTCACCCATGCGAGCACGGAGGCTCTGGTTGACGCGGTCGACGCCCGCTACGGACCGCGCTTGCGTGTCCTCTCGGAGGAGGTATTGGCCCAGTATTGGCCCAGCGAAACCGAAATTGGCTCCACTGCGCACACCTCGCCTCCGCTGGGGCAAGCTCACGGCATGAACGTGCGTCGCGATGCTGAGTCCGCGGGACAAGTGGATCTCGTCTGGGCGCAGGCGGAAGATGTCGCTCGCCTCGCTCGGCAGTTGTGCGGCCATCCCGAGGACGCCGAGGACGTCGCCCAGTCGTCGCTCGTGAAGGCGGCCGAGCACATCGCTGGGTTCCGTGGCGAGGCGACGGTGCGCACGTGGCTTCACCGGATCACCACCAATGAGTGCCGGATGCTGCGCAGGCGCCTGATGGCAACGTCCCTCGACGGTTTGCTCGAGGAACATCCCGGCAACGCCGAGTTCCTGCTGTTGTCGGCCGTTGACGCAGACCCGGAGGCTCTCGCCGAGCGGCGAACACTCGGGAACGCGGTCCTGGCAGCCGTGGCCGCGCTACCCGAGCGGCAGCGCGTCGCGTTCGTCCTCCATGAGGGCGGAGCCGTGGGCATCAGCGAGGTGGCGCGGCGCCTCGACACCACAGTACCCGCGGTTCGATCCCTCCTTGTCCGAGCACGGCGGGCTATCCGGGCAGACGTCGCTGCCATCTTTTGGAGATGCCTGCGCACCATTCGGCCGGGTCGCGCATCCGTGGTGGTGGATCGAGCCGGTCCCATCGGGTCCTGACAACCCGGCCGGCTCCCCGTTGGAGATCGCCATGACACAGAACATGGGCCCCATTGATCGAGCAGCGCGAGTCGTGGTCGCGTTCGCGGTCGCGCTCCTCTCCCTGTCGCTGGGGTTTGGAACCGTGATCGGCATCGTCTTGCTGGTCGTCGCGGGCATCCTCCTCGTCACCGCGACAGTTGGCTTCTGCCCGCTGTACGCGCTCTTCCACATCAGCACGCGGTCACGGCGCCATGCCGGCCTCTGACCTGCCTGCTCACCCCTCGTTGTGGACCATATCGCGCGAGTCTGCGAACAGGGTCTGACGAAGTGACAGCGAGTCTCGGGCTTGGAGCCCGCGTGCTCGCCGCCGTGGCGCATCCCGACGACGAGTCGTTCGGGCTCGGAGCGGTGATCGTCGCCTTCAGCCAGCTCGGAAGCGACACGGCACTGCTCTGCTTCACGCACGGGGAGGCGTCAAGCTTGCACGGGGTTGACGGCGATCTTCACGGCGTGCGTCAGCGCGAACTCAACCGGGCAGCAGCGACGCTCGGCGTGGGCGACGTGCGCCTGCTCGACTACCCCGACGGAAAGCTCGACGTGATGAGCCTCGACACCCTTCGCGCGGATGTCGAGGCAATGATCGAACGCTTCCGGCCCGATACGCTCCTGGTCTTCGACGAGGGCGGCATCACCGGTCACGCCGACCACACACGCG
>JBAUTF010000105.1:0-1708 GCA_049582065.1 Candidatus Dormiibacterota bacterium
GCCCACACTGGCCGGCGCAACCTCGGTCGGCCACCCGCCGAGTTGGTTTATGGTGCTGGGAAGATGCGCCCACGATGAGCCGCGACTGTCGCGACATCTCGTGCGCTGTTCACCCTAGCCGACGGCGCCGAAGTCCGCGTAGTCCGGTCCGCCCCTAATGAAGCACTGGAGGAATCGCCCGGATGCGGGCTACGGTGTCGAAGAGAGGGGCTGGTATCGCCGAGAGCCGGTCGATGCGAACCGGTTGGCAACGGGCCAGCGCACGCTCAAGCGAATAAAGCAGATTTGTGCGTCGACCGGATTTACCGAAGCAAGATATGGCATTTCCTAGGAAGCGCTGCTAGGCAGCGATTATTGGCAATAACCGCTGGATTTGATCTCAGCGGAGCACCGATTGAGAAATGGTCCCTCAGCACTTCCTTGGTAAGGAGAAGGCCGGCGGTTCGAGTCCGCCCGTGGGCTCCCAATTCAATAAGACCGTTTCCTTGAATCTTCTAGCGCATTTCCTCCCCAGAGATGCCGCAAGGAAATGCTCTTCCGCACGGGTTTTGTATCCCAACTTGGTGTTGGCAGGCCATAGTGACTGGCACCACATCATCGGAGCTTGTGAGACCACCGTCCGCGATCAGTCGGCCGCAGAGGCGTCCAGCTGACCGACGCGCGGGTCAGACCGTGAGGCACCGCGGGTTTGAACCGTCAGGTCCAGCGACATCCCGGTGGGTCGTTGCCGCCCATCCCGCGGCGACCATAATCGCCGCTGTACCGGGGTCGGCCTGGGCCAGGGCGGGGCCGTCGTTTACGCCGCGTCACCTGAATCTCCCTACCCCTGCATCGGCCGCGTCTAACAGTCGGAGCTCGAAGAGTGGGTGGCGTCGAGCCTCGACGGTGTAATCCTCAAGCGTGTCATCGATGCGGACCCGCAACTTCATCAGGACGCCGATGGGTGGCCTAAAATGTCGCCCGAGCAGCGCACGGAAGACGCGCGACCGCCGGAACCCTTGGAGTGCGCGCCGCAACACAGCTCCCGCTTCCTCGGGTGAGAGCTCGATAGCCTGAACCGGTACGCGACGGCCTCCGGGATGGGTCACTGCCGCATCGCCGTCCGCCCGAAGGTTGGCGACCCAGCCGGTCTCACCGTAGGACGCCTGCACGAACCAGCGACCATCTAGCACGAGCATGCCAAGGGGTACTGTTCGAAGCTTGCCGGACCGCCGACCCCGCATCGTGAGGAGCACGTTGGGGGCACCGGTCGGCAGTCCGGCCGAGACAAGCCGACGGGTCAGCGGGTTGGCTAGCCGGAGCAGCCGCCCGCCCACCCGATTACGGAGATCCAGTCGGGGGGACGCGGGAAGATCATTCATGAACAGAACACGAACCGAACTACCCAGATGTGACGGCGAGCATCGGCCGGCGACCAAGTCACAATCGACGGATCCGATCCGTGTTCCTGTCATGACGACCCGGAATAGGGCAGCCACATGACGCGACGCGACTGGCTCGCCGAGGAGTTCGAGCGACACCGCGGGCACCTGCGTGGGGTGGCTTACCGCATGCTCGGCTCGGTATCCGAAGCCGAAGACTCCGTGCAGGAGGCCTGGCTACGGCTCGATCGAAGCGACCCGGGCGGGACAGATGACTTTCGGGGTTGGCTGACGGTAGTGGTCGGGCGGATCTGCCTGGATGCCCTGCGCAGGCGGAAGGCACATGG
>JBAUTF010000106.1:0-1871 GCA_049582065.1 Candidatus Dormiibacterota bacterium
TCGGCGTGCCGCTGCCGGAGGCGACGATGCGTTTGGCGATCTCGTCACCGGACGGGCCGGGTACGTCGCGGTCGAGGACGGCGATGTCGTAGGCGTTGATGCTCAGCAGTTCCAGAGCGCTGTCACCGTCACCGGCGATGTCGGCCGCGATCGCTTCCAGGCGCAAGCCATCGCGGATGGCTTCTGCCATATAGGGCTCGTCCTCGACGACCAACACACGCAAGCCCTCGATGCTACGAGCCAGCGCATATCGTCGGCATACCGAAAACGACATACGTGCTGGTAACACGACGCTGCATTTACTGGAGGCATGACCTACAGCAAACCAGCACAAGCACATGACTAGGACACTTCGGCCGCTGGCTACCTTTGCCGCGATTGTGATGGTCGCCCTGATCAGCGCGTGCGGTTCGAACGCACCGGCCGCGACCAGCGGCGCCAGCAATACCGCCGCCAATGTGCAGCAGGCGGTGAAGTTCGCCCAGTGCATGCGCGCCAACGGCGTGCCCGACTTCCCGGACCCGGACTCGTCCGGCGCGCTCACCATCGAGGTAGTGAACGGCACGTCGCTGGACCCGAACTCCGCGACGTTCCAGCAGGCCATCAGCGCGTGCAAGGACCTGGAGCCACCGGGGTTCATGGGCAACACGAGGAGCGCCCAGCAGCAGGAGGCGGCCCTCAAGTTTGCCCAGTGCATGCGCGACAACGGCGTGCCGGACTTCCCGGATCCCACCGCAAATGGCCCCCTCATCGACACGACTCGAATCCCATCCATGGCAGGGAAGAACCCTCGGAGCGATCCGGGGTTCAGCGCCGCGCTGCAGAAGTGCCGCGGCTTCGCGGCGGCGGCGGGGGTGAGTGGCCCGTGATGCGGAAGTCGTGGGTGTTGGCCGGAGCGGCCGTCCTGGTTGCCGTCATCGCGACCGCCGGCGTGGTCGTCAGGTACGGTGCGAAGCAGGCGACCCCGGCCACGCAGGAGCCGCGGGCGAACACCGCGAACGTGGAAATGGTGAAGCTCTCGGCCGTGGTCTCCGTGGATGGGACCCTGACCTACTTGGCCCAATCGGACGGCTCGCCGTACTCCGTGATCAACCATGCCCAAGGCACATACACCAAGCTGCCCGCTCTCGGACAGGTGATCTCTCAGGGTCAGGTGCTCTACCGGGTGAACGATAGCCCGGTGGTGTTGTTGTATGGCTTGACACCGGCCTATCGGACCCTTTCGACCGGTGCGAGCGGCGCCGACGTGGCTGAACTCAAAGCGGACCTGGTCGCGCTCGGCTATGCCACCTCGGCTCAGCTCGGCCCAACCTCCGCCTCCTTCTGGTCTGCCACCACCACGGCCGTGGAGAAGCTTCAGGCCGCTCTAGGGATGACCCAGACCGGCACGCTGACTCTCGGCCAAGCGGTGTTCGAACCCACCGCAGTGCGGGTGACGACGATGTCAGCCCTGCTAGGGGGCAACACCCAGACGGGCGAGACGGTGATGCAGGCCACCTCGACCACTCGGATCGTGCAGGTGGCGTTGGTCGCCTCGCAACAGACCGAGGTGGCGGTCGGGGACACGGTGACCATCACCCTGCCCAACAACAAGACCACTCCAGGTGTCGTCTCCTCGGTCGGGGCGGTCGCCACCTGCCCATCGAGTTCCGGGTCCGGCAGGTCGAACTCCAGCTCCGCGGCGCCGGGAACGGACACCTGCTCTTCGGGGAGCACAACACCGACCATCACCGTGGACGTCACCCCCTCCGACCCGGCCGCCACGGGCACGTGGGATCAGGCCCCGGTGCGGGTCGGTATCACCACCGCCACCGTGCCCAGCGCCCTGGCGGTGCCAGTGACCGCGCTGCTGGCCCAGTCCGGGGGTGGCT
>JBAUTF010000107.1:0-6994 GCA_049582065.1 Candidatus Dormiibacterota bacterium
TGTATCTCAACGCGCGGGCCATCCTGCCGCACGTGCCTCAGGACGAGCTGCCGGCTCAGTCGCTCGCGGCCGCGATCTATCTCGACTCCGGGGTGCGCACCATGGAGCGTGGCGTCGTCTCCGCTGGTCGAGATCCCGCCACCGGTGAGAATCGCCATCCGCGGCTTGAATTGGTGCGCCTGACGATCCCACGGCGCGTGTATACGCAATCGCACATGGAGGTCACGTCGGAGTCCGTCGTCAGCGTGTGCGCACATGCGGACGAAATCGGCGGCCTGGCCTTCACCGACGAACCCGACGACCTGCGCTTCTTCCTGGCGCGATTCCGCCCCCTTCCGGTCCCGGCGAAATCCACCGTTGGCGTTCCAGAACGCCTGCGGGCGAAGCCCCTTCCGGTCGCGCCAGGCGGCTGACCCCCGACCACGTCTGGCGAGCGGCCTTCGAAACAAGGGTGAGGACTTTCGCCTCTATTGGGAAACGCTCGCGACGGAGGACGATGGGACTGGCGAAGACACACAGGTCTCGCGTTCAGAGGAGAACATCATGAGAAAAGCCGTCACAAAGTCCGTTCGCACACGGCACGAGACGCTCAAGCCTGAGGACAGGCTGATGAACAAGACGTGGACGAACATCGCTCGCACCGAGGAGCGGGTGCTCAACGCCGCCACCGAGGTCGTCGAGGCTGTTCCTGCACCGGTGGACGTTATCGACAGTGCCCTCTGGTTCGCTGCCAAGACGCTGAAGGCGCAGCGGGAGGCGCTCGTGCCCCTCCTCGAGAGCGTCACCCCCAGGATGGCAACCGGCCGCTCCGTGCCCACGGTCGCCGACGCCGTGGCATCTGCGTATGGCCTCGCCGAGCGAGTGCTCGAGACGCAGCGCACGGCACTTCGCGGGATGATCGAAACGGTCACGCCGCCCTTGGCCAAGCACGTCAGGACGGCGAGCGGCACCGTCGCGACGCCGAAGCGCAGCGTCGCACGCCGCCCGGCGCGGGCGGTCGCAGTGCGGAAGACATCGAGAGTGCGCGGCTAGGTCGCTTCCACTCCACAAGGGCTTCGCGCGGCCTCACGAGAGTCTCGCGAAGCCCTTCCACATCGGATGTGGTCACACCGTCGTCAGGGGGTCAGCATCGCGGCATGGCGAATCGGCAAGTACCCGAGTGACCGGCGCTGAGCATAGGTTTTGACCAGATGGAGCCGGTTCCCCCCGACCTTCCGACGATCACCCGAGCGCAGGTGGCGAGACTGGCCGATGCCGCGTTTCTCACCGATGCTGACGGCGCGATCACGGCGTGGAACACGGCGGCAGCGGAGTTGCTCGGCCATCCGGCCACCAACGCCGTGGGTAGGCGCTGTGCGGTCCTCCTCGAGGGAGTGAAGGTGCACGGAGCACCTGTGTGCACGCACCCCTGCCTGATCGAGCAGCGCTTGTTGGCGACGCAGCGAATCTCGCGCACGCCGGCTCACCCGACGGCCCACCCGGACATGGTGGCGCGCCATTCCGACGGCGGGCGGCTCAATCTCAGCGTCGTGGCGATGGCAGTGGCGGTGGACGGAATACCAATGCTTCTGCATCTGCTTCGCCATGACGCTCAGAGTGGACACGATCCGTTGACGGGTTCGTTGAGCCGCGATGCCTTCACCGTCCGCGTGCTCGACGAGCAGAACCGCGCTCTCCGCATCGGGTCATCACCGGCGGTGGCGCTCGTCGATGTTGACGGACTCAAAGCCATCAATGACGCACATGGCCACGCCACGGGTGATCGACTGCTCATCGGCATCGCGGACGCGCTCCGCGCGGGTCGACGCGCCGACCTCGTGGCGCGGTGGGGGGGTGATGAGTTCGTCGTCCTCCTTCCTGACGCAGCACCGGTTGAGGGGGCCCGGCGCCTGCGACGCACGCTGAGACTGCTCAGACATACGGTTACCGTCGGCGGGGAGCCGGCAACCTTCTCCGCGGGAGTCGCGCAACTCGAGGCGCAGGCTCCCTTCACCATGGCGTTGCAGATGGCGGACGAGGCATTGTATAAGGCGAAGCGGCGCGGGGGAGCGTGTGTGCTCGTTGCCAGGGCCCAGCGCTCGCGGCCACCAGGAGGATCGGCGTCATGACGAGAGCTCACCTCGGCCGGCGCCTTCGACAACCAGATGGCCGGCTCACACGGCTGCCGAGCTGAAGATCGTCTCTCCACGATGGCGCATCGGAATACCAGCCTGGCGACGTGAGACTGCACCGCATCCGCAGTGTCGTGGCGAGTCTGATCGGCTCCCCCTGGGTGCGGTTGACGGGCAGCCTGGTCGCGGTGGCGCTCTTCGTCCACAGTGTTGATCTCCCGCAGGCCTTGCGCCTGTATGGGCATCTGGTTCCCGGTTGGACGCTCCTTGCCGTCGGTTTCGCCACTCTCTCCGTGGTCGCGAGCGTCGCGGAGTGGGGCGTGCTGCTCCGGGGCAGCGGCCACCACCTCGACTGGAGCTTCCTCGGTTCCTGGTACTTGAAGGGACTCTTCGTCAATCAGGTAACTCCCGCCGGGGTGGGCAGCGATGCTGTGCGCGCGCTCCAGGTCGGAAAGAGGACCGGTCACGGACCGATGGTTGCCTCCCTGGTCGCCAGCCGCATGGCCGGGACGCTCGCGATGTCGTGGTGGGCTCTTGCGGCCGCTGTCATCGCCCGCGACCAGCTCAACATCCCTGGCGTCACCGCCTTCGTCCTCTTCGCCGCAGCGATGATGGGGGCGTGGGTGCTGGCACTGATCGCTGAACTGGTGCGTGTGCGCATTCCTGAGCACCACACCATCTCCCACGCGATCGGTCGCTTCGTTCGTCCGTTCACCAGCGCCTTCGACGGCTATCGCGGGCAGCCTCTGCGCACCGTGGGTCGCAGCGTCGCCGCCGGTGTCGCCGCCTGGGGCTTCAACCTGTTCTCGCTGGCTACCTTCTCTTCAGCGCTGCAAAGCAACGTATCGTGGTCGGTGTTCGCGCTGATCATGCCCGTTGCGCTTCTGGCCACCTTTGTCCCTATCTCTGCGAACGGGATCGGGGTCCGCGAAGGGTTGATCGTGATACTCCTCGTGCGCGCCCACGTCGCGCTCGGCACCGCGACTGCGCTGAGCCTCTTCGTCGATCTGCAAATGCTGCCGTTTGCGTTCATCGGCGGCATGGTCTACCTCGAGGAGCACCGCCGGCGCCGCCGCCGCGGCAGTGAACTCGAAGCGGGTGAACACGATCGCGCAGGTTTGTGAACGCCCCGCGAGCGGCCGGCGGTTGCAGCGTCTGGCGCTGCCGACTGCCGAGGTGCGACAGGTCATCCCATGACGCCCATGCCTCCCGCGTTGATGACTTCCCAGCGCCCTCCGAAGGCATCGATCCCCTCGCCGTTCGCGATGCCCGGCACCGAGTCGGCGATGAAGCAATACAAGGGGTGACCGTCATACGTAACCTGAGTGGTCCCGTCCTGTCGCTTGGTCGTGCCGAGCAACCTCTGCGAGACGCCACCCGTCGCTCGCGGGAGACCAATCGTGGTCAAGGGCGGCCAGTTATGTGCGCACGACCCAAGACAGTTTGACATCGTCCCTGCGTCACCAAGGAAGACATACAGGGTCTTCCCGTTGGCTCCGACGAGGATCTGTCCCAGCGGAGCGACGACGCGCAATGCTGTAGCGGTGCCGGCCGCGGGAACCGGTGGTGCGGCTGTAGGCGTCGGCTTCGCCGATGGCGCCGGCGTGGCATCGATTGTCGGCGCGGGTGTCGCGGGCCGTGAGGATGCGGCAGTCGGAGTTGATGATGTGCCGCCGAGTGTGCTGACGGTTGTAGATCCGCAGGCAGCGAGGATCAACAGACTGAGGGTTCCGCTCAACATCGCAAGGTTTCGTTTCATCGTCAACGCTCCGCGGTCATCGCCGCATGTCTGCCCGACCATGAGTCGGTTGTGAAACTCGATACGAGTGATGGTTACGAGCGCTGTGAGACGAGAAGGCGCAGCTGCATTCTGCAGTCAGATCATGTAACCCGCTCCGTACCGCAATACGCGGGTGCCATCGATGTTGATGCGTTCGCGGCGGCGCGCTTCGCGTGCTCGCCTCGCTGCACAGGCCGTCACTGAGTGTTAGCCGTGCCGCGAGCCGCCCGCATTCAGCCGCCGGATGCACCGACGGCGCGACGGACCGCATCCACAGAACGACTCACGTCGGTTGCGTCGGTCGCCCAATTGCTCACCGAGATGCGCAACACATCCTGGTCGCGCCAGCGAGAGCCGGACATCCACACCGTGCCGTCGGCGATCAGGCGTGCGGTGATCGCGCGCGTGCGTGCGTCGTCGCCAAGCCGCAGACAGACCTGCGTGTACACAACGTCGTTGACCACCTGGGCTCCGCGAATGCCGGCCATGCCCTCGGCCATCGCCCGCGCATTGCGGACGAGACCTTCGACCAGGTTGGCGACGCAGGACCGTCCTGGCGACCGCAGCGCGGCCCATACCGTCACGCCGCGTGCCCGCCGCGAGAACTCGGGCACCTTGAGCTCATGGCGAGGCTTCAAGGGGCTGGATTTCCGCATACCGCCTCGCTAGAATCCTGGGGGCTTGCGCTTGACGCGCGTCGAACCGGGATCGGAGGGTTGGAGAATGTCCTGGAAGGTCAGTGGGTCGTACTTCGAGACCTGCTCGTGCAACGTGGTCTGCCCATGCACCGCATCGCTCGCGCTTGGCGCCACACTCGATCGCTGCAAGGTCACACTCGTCTTCAATGTCCACAACGGGGACGTCGAGGGCACCGATGTCGGCGGCCTGACGGTGGCGGCGATCGTCGATACACCGAAGGTCATGACCGACGGTAACTGGCGAGTCGGCGTGTTCATCGATGCTGCCGCTTCCGATGAGCAAGCCGAGAAGCTCGGTGGCGTGTTCTCCGGTGCGCTGGGCGGGCCGATGGCCGCGCTCGGGCCGCTGATCTCGGAGAATCTCGGCGTGCAGCGGGCTCCGATCGAGGTGCGTGAAGATGGGCTGCGCCACTCGATTCGGATCGGTGACGCCGTGGACTTCGAGATAGAAGATGTCGTGTCATTCGGGGTGGAGACCGGCCAGCCCGCAAAGCTCACCGGTATCTTTCATCCGGCCGGTTCGGAGTTGACAGTGGCCCGGGCGACGCGGTCGAAGATCGATGGGTTCGGGATCGCATACGAGGCCAAGGCTGCCTTCTCGACGTCGAACTTCTCGTGGTCGGCCTAGACACCGTCGAGTCCGCGTCCCTCGCGCAGAAGCAGCCGGACTCGGAGGGCCTGGCTCAACTCTTCGCCGCCGCACGAACGCGTCTGGGCTTGGTCCTACTGCTGTTCGTGCTCGCCGGTCTCGCCTGGTGGGCCACCGTCAATCAGATGGCGGGCATGGACACAGGTCCAGGCACAGACCTGGGGGCACTCGGATGGTTCATCGGCGTATGGGTGGTGATGATGGCCGCGATGATGCTTCCATCGGTTGCACCGACGGTTGCGCTGTATGCACGGCTGACGCGCCTCCGCAGCCCGGTGCGGCCGATCCTCTTCGCCTTCGCGTACCTTGTCGTGTGGGCCGCGGTTGGACTGCTCTCGTACGGCCTCTTCGAGGTGGGCAAGACGTGGTTCGGGTCGCAGCTGGCCTGGAATGCCGGCGGGCGATGGGTCGCGGCGTCCGTCCTTGTGGGGGCGGCGGTCTACGAACTGACACCGCTGAAGAACGTGTGCCTGGGGAAGTGCCGGAGTCCTCTCGGCTTCCTGCTCGGCAACTGGCGTGAAGGTGGGACTGGCGCGGTCGAGATGGGAGCAAGGCATGCTGCCTGGTGCGTCGGATGCTGCTGGGCGCTGATGGCGGCGCTGTTCGCTCTGGGCGTGATGAGCCTTGTCTGGATGGCGGTGGTTGCCGCACTCATCACGGCGGAAAAGACCATTCCGTGGCGTCGGCCGGTCGTGTGGGGGACGACCGCCATCCTGTTGGCGCTGGCAGTCATGGTGGCTGTCGCACCGCACTCGGTGCCTGGGCTGGTCGTACCTGGAAGCACGGGGATGAGCACGATGGGGACGATGCATTAGGCCCTGGCACCGATTCGTTGGCCGGACGGGCGCCGGCGCGTGCTATCGCCGTATCGTCGATCGCCTTCTGACTAAAGAGGAACTCGAAATGCACTTCACCCGATTGAGCGAATCCGACGAATACCGGCGTCGGCGCGAGGAGCTACGGGTCGCCGAATTGGATCTCATCGATCGAGCCGAACGCGTGGCCGCGTTGCGGCGCACGCTGCCGGCGGACACTGTTGTCGACGACTACGAGTTGATCGACGTCGCGAGCAGCGAGCCCGTACGGCTTTCGGAACTGTTCAGCGCTCCGAGCCGGCCGCTGATCCTGTATCACTTCATGTACGGCAAGGCTCAGACTGACCCTTGTCCGTTGTGCACGATGTGGATTGACGGGTACAACGCGGTGGCGCCTCACCTCACGCAGAATGCCGACTTTGTTGTGGTCGCCGGCGCGGAGCCCGCGGCGATCGCCGCGCACGCCGCCTCGCGTGGCTGGAACAACTTGCGCCTGCTGAGCGCCGGCGGCACCACCTTCAAGTACGACCTCGGCAGCGAGGACGCCAATGGCACCCAGATCGAGTCAATCTCGGTGTTCACTCACGCCGACGACGGTACCGTGCGTCACGTCTACTCCAAGGGTGCGCAGATGGCCGACGATCGACGCGAGCGGGGCATCGATCTGCTTACGCCGGTCTGGAATCTCCTTGATCTCACACCGAATGGCCGCCCGCTCGACTGGTACCCCTCATTGCACTACTAGTCGGTTCATCTTTTCGCAAAGACTGATCCAGCATCATCCGGGGTGAGCATCTCGGCATCCCCGCGGCACAGAACCACTACGAGTAGCTCATCTTCCGCAGGAGATCTTGGGCAACATCCGGGTCAAACCCGCCCGCGCCAGACCATCGCACAGTGCCTGATCCATCTACGAGGACGAGGGTAATCGTCGAGCGATC
>JBAUTF010000108.1:0-20268 GCA_049582065.1 Candidatus Dormiibacterota bacterium
GCGTGGGTCGGGTCGAAGGCCGACGCGATCGCGTCGCCGGTGCCGTCCGTGGTCGGCAGCACGACCTCCACCCAGGCGTGCGTGCCGCCCTGGCCAAGCAGGTGACCGGAGACATATCGCGCCGGCAGGCCGCAGAACCGGCACAGCGCGAGCATCACGTGGGCGTAGTCCTGGCAGACGCCCGCGCCGAGGGCGAGCGCTTCGGCGGCGGTCGTCCGGACCCCGGTGACTCCGTACCGGTAGGTCATCGACTGGTAGACCCAGTCGTTGATCGCATCCGCCAGCGGCAGGCCCCAGTCGGCCGAGGCGGCCAGGTCCTCGGCGGCGCGCCGCAGCCGATCGTCGGCCACCGTGAGGCGGGACGGTTCCAGCAGGTAGCCGTCGGCCGGCCACCCGTCGAGCAGGCGATTCGGCTCCGCGGCGTGACGCTCGACCCAGACCTCGGCCACGAACTCGATCACCTGAGCCACCCGCGGCGCGAACACGTCCACGATCACGTTGCCAAACCGGTCGTGCCGGTCCTCGAGGCGGACCCCTTCCAGGTCGACCGACAGCCCGTGGCGAAGCCGCCGTTGGTCGCCGAAACGTTCCGGAGGGATGACCACGAGGCGGTGGTTGAGATCGCGGATCGGTTCCGGGTACTCGTAGCGGAAGGTCTGGCACAGCAGGTATGACGCCCGGCGCGCGCTGCCCAAGTCGACTGATGCAGGGTCGATCGCCATCATGCTGCCTCCGCCCTGTCGGCCCAGACGGTCATAGAGCGAAAGGTCGCGGGCCCAAAGGTCGTCAGCATCGCCACGTCCAGGGCGTCGCGGCCGCGCCCGATCAGCACCCGTCCGACGCGGCGCTGGTTGTTGCGCGGGTCGAACGTCCACCAGCGGTCGCCCAGCCAGACCTCCATCCACGCCGCGAAGTCCATCGGCTCGGGGACGGCGGGCACGTACAGGTCGGGCAGGTAGCCGAACACGTACCGGGCCGGGATGTTCAGGGCTCGGCAGAAGCTGATGGCAAGGTGAGCCAGGTCTCGGCACACCCCTATGCGGTTCTCGAGCACCTCGACAGCGGTGGTCAGGGGGTTGCTGGTGCCGTACTGGAACTGGATGTGGTCGTGCACCCAGTCGCAGACGGCCTGCACCCGGGCGCCGCCGGGCTCGGTCTGCCCGAACAGCTCCCAGGCCATCCCCATCAGCTGATCGGACTGGCAGTACCGGCTGGGCAGCGTGAAGTGCAGCAGCTCGCCGGGGATCTGCTCGATAAGCGGCTGGCCGGCGGACGAGGCGTCGGGGTCCGGCTCGTCCGGCACCGCGACGACCGCGTCGTACCTGAGGAGCAGCGGCCCCGGAGGCATGACCAACCGCTTGACCGGGTTGCCGTACAGGTCGCCGTACTCGTCGACCGGCACGGAGGGTTGGGTCGACCACGCCTCGGTCACGAGCTGGTGACGGGCGTCTGAGCGTGGTCGAACCTGGATCGTCGCGACCGTCGGCGCGCTCACGTCGTACCTGAACTCGCAACCGACTCGCAGGTCGATTGTGTTTCCCGTTGTCGCGATGGCGCAGACACTATAGCGGTGGCCCCCATGAAATCCCTCGATGCCGGCTACCAGGTAAACGGCTTTTACGACGAGATGCTTGCGGGCGCCGGGCGGCCGAGACCTGCCTACCGGCGGCTCTACGATCACCTGCAGGCACTGGGCCCGAAGGAGCTGCAACGCCGCCAGGACCTTGCGATGCTGATGTTCCGGAACCACGGCATCACGTTTGCGGTCTACCCGGACGCCCATGGCACCGAGAAGGTCTTCCCCTTCGACATCATCCCGCGGGTACTTTCGGCCCGGACCTGGAGGCATCTCGAACAGGGCCTGGAGCAGCGCCTGCGGGCGCTGAACCTGTTTCTCGATGACGTTTACGGCCGCAAGCTGATCCTCAAACAGCGCGCCGTGCCGCCGGACATCGTGCTGACAAGCTCGCTGTACATGCGCGAGATCGAAGGCCTGCCCGTGCCGCACGGCATTCACTGCCACATCGCCGGCGTCGACCTCGTACGCGACGAGAAGGGGGAGTTTTTCGTCCTCGAGGACAACCTGCGCACCCCTTCCGGCGTGTCCTATGTGCTCGCCAACCGGCACGTCATGAAGAGCGTGCTGCCGGACCTCTTCGCCGGATACCAGGTGCGTCCGGTCGAGGGCTACGTGCACGAGCTCCTGCGCCTGCTGCGCTGGCTCGCCCCCATCGGTGTCGACGACCCGACGGTGGTCCTCCTCACTCCCGGGCTCAACAACTCCGCTTACTACGAGCACCTTTATCTCGCCAAGCAGATGGGCATCGAGCTGGTCGAGGGCACCGACCTGGTGGTCGACCAGGACCACGTGTTCATGCGCACCACACAGGGCCTGCGTCCGGTCCACGTGATCTACCGACGCATCGACGACGCGTGGCTCGACCCGATCTTCGGGCGCCAGGAATCCCTGGTCGGGGTGGCGGGCCTGGTCAATGCCTACCGGGCAGGCAACGTCGCCATCGCGAACGCGCTGGGCAACGGCGTAGCGGACGACAAAGCGGTCTACGCACTGGTGCCGAAGATCATCCGCTACTACCTTGACGAGGACCCGATCCTGCCCAATGTGGAAACCTACCTGTGCGCCGACGAATCCCAGCGCGGCTACGTGCTGGCCAACCTCGAGAAGCTCGTGGTCAAGACTGTCGACGGCTCGGGCGGGTACGGCATGCTGATCGGGCCGGAATCGACCAGCGCCGAACGGGACGACTTCAGAAAGCGCATCACGGCCAGGCCCCGCTCGTTCATCGCCCAGCCCGTGGTCGCGCTTTCCGTCCAACCCGTCCTGGACGGCGGCCGGCTGCGTCGCACCCACCAGGACCTCCGGCCGTTTGTCCTGACCGGGCCCGACGTGACCGTCACCTCCGGAGGCCTGACCCGAGTCGCGCTCAAGCCGGGCTCGCTGGTCGTCAACAGCTCGCAGGGCGGCGGCAGCAGGGACACGTGGGTGATGACAGACGACTCACTGGACGGCGGCGATGCTTAGCCGCGCCGCGACCTCGCTGACCCTGCTCGGCCGGCACCTCGAACGGGCCGACCACCTCGCGCGGATCCTCGGGGTGCACGTTGAGCTGTCGCTCGACCGGCGGGACGAGCCGGGCCCCGAGTACTGGACACGGTTCATGGAGCTCGCGGGCTGGCGGCACAGCGACACCGGCCGGCGTGACCAGGCGGTCGAGATGGTGGTAGGCGGCACGCTCGGGCCGTCGGTGCGCGCCAGCGTCGGCGCCGCCCGCCTGGCGGCCCAGGCGGTGAGACCATCGCTGCCCAGCGAGCTCTACGAGCAAGTCAATGCGCTGCACTGGCGGGTGCAGGAGTCGAGATGGCAGCCGGACCTCTATCCGTTCCTCTACGACGTGCAGATGAGCATCCGTCTCGTCGACGGCCTCCTTGAGGACACCATGCCGCATGAGGACGCGCGCGATTTCGTGCGGCTGGGAAAGTTCGTCGAGCGCGCCGGCAATGTGGCGGCCATCGTCACCCGGAAATCGGCCGAGCTCGCGGACACGCCGGAGGACGCGCTCGAATGGACAGCCGTCCTCAAGTCGTGCTTCGCGTTCGAGTCGTACCAGGCACGCTACTCGGGTGGGGTGACGCACGACCGCGTCATCGAGTGCCTTCTGCTCGACCGCACCCTGCCGAGGTCGGCGCGCTTCTCCGCGTCGGTCGCGCTCGAGTCGGTGGTGAGGATCGACGGCAGCGGGCGCCGCTCCAAGCCGCGACGTGTTCTGACCAGGTTGTCGTCGATGTTCGAACAGGCCGACTCGCACTCCGTGGCGGAGCACGCCGTGGAGTTCGACACTGAATGCCGTTCGCTCTTGCGTCAGCTCGATGTGGCTCTGCGCGAGACGTACTTCCACCCGAGCAAGGTCCCCACCACCGTCATGGGCGACGAAGGACACGCCATGCCGCAGCAGCAGCAGCAGGAAGCGCGACCGTGAAGCTCGAGATCGTGCACAGCACCCGGTACCTGTACTCCGGCCCGATCGCCGAGACTGTGATGGAGGTGCGGCTGCAGCCGATGGACGGGGCGGGGCAACGATGCCTCCAGTTCTCGCTCGAGCTGAGCTCCGGCATCAAGGCTCATGCGTACATAGACGGGTACGGCAACCACGTCCATTACTTCAACCTGGTGCGACCGCACAACCGCCTGGGCGTCCTCAGCCGCTCGGTGGTGGAGACGGGGTTGGAGCCGGACCCCGATCCCGGGGAGGAGCTGGTCCAGGACTTCCTGCGCTTCCGCTCACCCGTGAAGGACGTCGAAGGCGTCCGCGAGCTCGCGCGGCGCCACGCCATCTCCGACACGTCGTCACCCGAGACGGTGGAGCGAGCCCTCGACGAGCTGACCCTCACGATCAGCCGCGAGTTCGCCTACGACCGCGCGGTGACCAACGTGTACACGGTGGTCGACGACGTGCTCGCGCTGCGTGCGGGCGTGTGCCAGGACTTCGCGCACCTCTTCGTCGCGGTGGCGCGGGCGATGGGCGTGCCTGCCCGTTACGTGAGCGGCTACATACACTTCGCGGGCGAAAAAGGCGTGACGACCGCATCGCATGCCTGGGCGGAAGGCTGGGTGGCAGGCAAGGGCTGGGTCGGCTACGACGCGACCCGCCCAGTCCGAACGTCTCAGAACCATGTGCGCCTGGCGGTGGGCCGCGACTACACCGACGCCGCCCCCACGCGGGGGATCTATGTGGGCTCAGCCAGCGGCGCCATGGAGGTCCGGGTCAGGACGCGCCAGCTCTGAGGCCCCATTAGTGGACCGTACCGGCCACTAGAAGCGGCGGCCGCGCACGTGTTCGATGGAGAAGGTGGCCGTGTCGGCGATGAGCATCACCGCCATGACCCCTGCCTCCACCGGGTCGCTGACCACCAGGTCGGCGGCATCCGGCACAGACCCGGCCATGTTGGTGCACACGACGAGAATGCCGGCATCACGAATCTCGCGCACGGCGTTGGTGATGTCGCCGCCCATGAGGGCGCCGGCGAGGACCAGGGCGCGGGCCCGGTGCAGCCTTGCCACGGCGCGCACAGCATCAGCCAGCTGCTGCTCGCCGACGAGCGGAATGGTGTCGACCGAGATCCGCTCGCCCCGGATGTTGTGCCGGTCCGCCTCCGAAACCGCGCCCTGAGCCACCATGCCGACCTGGGCGCCGCCGCCGATTACGATCACGCGCTTGCCGTAGATGGTCTGGAAGGTGGGAACGACCGAGACCCGGGTCACCGCCTCAAGACCCTCCAGGTCCTTGACCAGCTGTGCGCTGTCGCCCGGGCCGGTCACCTCCATCTGCAGCTGCGCCGCGCCGGCGCGGTGCTCGCCGCCGGCGATGTAGGTGATGTTCGCGCCGTGGCGGAAGATCGTCTCCGCCACCCGGTAGAAGACGCCCGGCTGGTCGAGGGACTCGACGTGAAGACCGAGGATCTCCTGGGTCACGCGGTCAAGATAGAGACCGGGAGCGAGTTCCGGGCTGTCGGCGCCTCACTAAACCACGTCCTCTGTTTTGGCGGCGAAATCCATATCCGCTGCTCGGCCGATGCTTTAGCCTTACACGCAATGCGCAGCCTGCGCCGGATCGGAATTGTGATCGAGATTAGCCGGGGAGGTCCCCCGACTTAGCGCACTCCGCTCGAGTCGTGGGACCTCCCGGCCACTTGAAGGTCGGGAGGTTTTTTTATGTCCAGCCGAAGAATCGTGGTGTACGACACCACCTTGCGCGACGGTGCGCAGGGCCCGGCCGTCTCCTTTTCCTCCTCCGACAAGCTCCGCATCGCGCGGCTGCTCGACGACCTCGGCTTCGACTACGTGGAGGGCGGCTTCCCGGGCTCCAACCCGAAAGACGAGGAGCTGTTCGACCGACTGCGCGTCCAACCGCTGCAGAACGCCAGGCTGGCCGCTTTCGGTGCGACGCGCCGGGCGGGCGCCCGCTGCGAGGACGACGCCAACCTCGCAGCGCTGGTGACCAGCGCCGCGCCGGTGTGGACGCTGGTCGGAAAGAGCGACCCCTGGCAGGTGAGCACGGTCCTGCAGACGACGACCACCGAGAACCTCTCTATGGTCGAGGAGTCGGTCGCATACGGGGTCGGGCTCGGCCGCGAGGTGATCTTCGACGCCGAGCACTTCTTCGACGGGTTTGCAAGAGATGCCGAATACGCGATCGAGGTTTGCCTGACCGCTGCGCGGGCCGGCGCGTCGTGGGTGGTGCTGTGCGACACCAACGGCGGCTCGCTCCCTTCGGACATCCGGCGCGGGGTTGAGGCGGTGGGCAGAGCCCTCGGCCAAGAAAAGGCCGCGGCGCGAGTCGGCATACACTGCCACAACGACTGCGAGCTGGCGGTCGCGAACTCCCTCGAGGGTGTGATGGCGGGAGCGGACATGGTCCAGGGCACCATCAACGGCTACGGGGAGAGGTGCGGCAACGCAAACCTCGTGTCGGTCGTGGCGGACCTCGTCCTGAAGCTCGGCCTGGAGGCGCTGCCGCGCGACTCGGTGGGGCGCTTCAGCGACCTTTCGCGGACCGTGGCGGAGATCGCCAACCTCGCCCTTCCGCTGCAGCAGCCGTTCGTCGGCCACGGCGCTTTCGCGCACAAGGGCGGCCAGCACGTCGCCGCGATCTTGAAACACAAGGACGCGTACCAGCACATCGACCCTGCTCTGGTCGGCAATGAGCCTCGCGTGCTCGTCTCGGAGCTGGCCGGACGAGGCAATGTGCTCGCCAAGGCGCGCGAGTTCGGCCTGGAGCTGGATCGCGACGACCCGCAGACCCGCTGGCTGGTGCAGCACCTCAAGGAGCTCGAGCACCGCGGCTATTCATACGAGGCGGCAGATGCGTCCTTCGAGATGCTGGTCCGGCGCCTGCAGCCCGGGTACGCAGCGCCGTGGACGGTCGCGGACTTCACGACCCAGGTCCGTAAGAACGGCGCATCGGTGCATGCGGAGGCCACCGTGAAGGTCGAGGTTGGCGGCTCGGTGTACCACACCGCCGCGTCCGGCAACGGACCGGTCAATGCCCTGGACGCGGCGCTGCGCAAAGCGTTGAGCCCGCAGTTCCCCGGGCTCGAGGGTGTCAGTCTCCACGACTACAAGGTGCGCATCCTCGACGGCGAGGCGGGCACCGCCGCCACCACGCGCGTGCTGATCGAATCGGGCAAGGATGCGAAGCGATGGACCACGGTCGGCTGCTCGAGCAACATCATCGAGGCCTCTCTGCTCGCCCTCGTCGACTCGCTCGAGTATGCGCACTACATGAACGGCCGAGGCGATTGAGGCCGTTCCAGGTCACCCGACATGGCGAGCGCCGTCACGGCCACGATCGGGATCGAGGCGGTCAGCGGGTGCTCCAACGGCGGGTGAACGAGCGTCCTCCCCGGACAGCTGGACGTCCATCAGGATGAGGTCGGGCCGGCGCTCTCCGATCAAGCGGCTCGCGTGGGCGGTGGTCGCCGCCACCTCCACCTCGTAACCCTCGAGCTCCAGGATCACGGTGGCCGGCGGCGCGATTTGGCTCGGATATCTCCTAAGAGCCTCGACCTCAGAGCCTCGACCTCCGATCGCCGCCGAAGGTCAGGCTGTGGCGGCTCGGGAATCCCTGGCGTGCGGGGCCGGACCCGCGGCCGCGAGCGCCTGCCTCAGCTGGCGGTTGGCTCCGGTTAGATCGCCCCTCGACTCGAGGACCTCCGCGTAAATCCCGCGCGCGAAGCTGAGCCGCTCCACGGCACCGGCCGCCTCGAGCACTTCGATCGCTGCGGCGAACTCGGTGTCGGCGGCGCTATCGCGCCCCTCTGCTGCGGCAATGCGGCCCAAGCACAGGTGCGCGTCCGCGATGCGACCCGCCGCCGCCTCGTTGACCGCGAGGGTCATGGCCTGTCGGGCAAGCTCCGCCGCCGGTTCGAAGTTCGACTGCGAGAATTCGAGCTCGCTCAAGCTCAAGAGGATGTCGCTCTTGCCAGTCACTCCCGTCTCCTCGAAAAGACGCAGCGACCGCTCGAGATGAGGTCGGGCCGAAGCAGGTTCGCCGACCCGAATGAGCAGCAGGCCGAGGTTGTTCTCAGTGCGCGCCAGCGAGACCCGGTCGTTCAAGGTTTCGTGGATCGCCAGCGCGCGCTGGCTGTAATGAGCCGCCTGGTTGATCTGCCCCAGCTCCTGGTAGGCAAGGCTCAGGCCGCTGTAGGTGAGCGAAAGGCGTCGCAGGTCCTGGATGCTGTCGCCGGCCGCGATCGCCGCCTCGTACGCCTCGATCGCGGCCTGCCAGTTGCGATTGGTGGCGTGGACGCCGGCGAGCGTGCCGAGCAGCCGGACTTCGGTCGACGGCGGTATGAGCTTGAGGGAGCGAGCCGTCGTGAGCGCGCCTTCTGCCAGCGATAGCGCCGCGGGATCCTCCATCATGTACGCCCCCTGGGCCTCGGAGCAAAGGCACTCGGCCGTCATCAGCAGGTCGCCGATGCGCTCGAAGTGTGCCCGCGCCGCGGCCGCGAGGCGGCGGCCGACCACGGGCTGGCCGAGCCGCAGGTGAGCCATGGCGACCAGGTGCCTGACCCTGGCCTCCGTGTCCGGGTCTAACCTCTGTACGAGCAGCGCCTCACCCGTCGCCACAGCCTCGGCAAGCGCGCCAGTGGCGATGAGGCGCTCGAGCTCGGCGGTCCCGGCGTAGACCGCCGGATCGCCGGCCGCAGGGCTGGCAAGGAAGAACTCGAGCGGGCGGCCCGTGCGCTCCGCGATCAACCGGAGCGTCTCCATCGACGGCCTCGCCTTCCCTGTCTCGACGAAAAAGATCGCCGTGCGGCTGATCTGGTCCCCGGCCACCTGGGCCAGGCTCAGACCCGCTTCCAGGCGTGCTTGCCTGGCAGTTCCTGGCT
Organism: Candidatus Dormiibacterota bacterium; assembly: GCA_049582065.1. Lineage (GTDB taxonomy): Bacteria > Chloroflexota > Dormibacteria > Dormibacterales > Dormibacteraceae > DATKSS01. The sequence continues at coordinate 8,911 of JBAUTF010000108.1, forward strand.
TGATCTCGAGTCCGCGACGGCGTCCTCGACGGCCTGACGCCTTCGCCGACCCTATCGGAGCGAGCGGCTCACCAGGGTGCGAAGACACGGCTGACACCCAGCCAGCTTAATGCAGCCGAACCTCACTTGACAGAAATGATTTGACGTCGGTTGGTCGTCTAGGGTCTTAGTGGCAGCAGGGAACGGACTCAGCGCCGACTCCGATCGAGAGGACCAGCACCAGCAGCGTCGCCAAAATCGCGGCGAACAGCAGCTTTCGCATTCAAATCACCCCCTCTGCCGCGCAGACCAACGCGGCGACGGAACCCCGAAAATCAGCCGAACGAAGGATCAACCGGCTTGCGCGGTGGCTAATCTGGCCGTGTGCTCGGACCACAAGCGGCCCGCGACCCCAGAAGCCGCCACCAGCAGCTTCACCCCACCCACCGACGCAGCCAGGCCGGTCAGCCCGGTGGCCAGCTGCTCCAGCTCCAGCCGAGCCACCCCGAGCGCGATCGCGGCCGGCATGACGCTCAGGAGCCCGCCGACGACGACGACCAGGATCACGGCCATCGCCCTAGCCGGCCGGAGCTCGGCCGTGCCGTCAAATCCACCGGCCACCTCGCCGGCGCCGTCGACGTCGCTTCGCTTCGATTCCACGGAGCGCCTCCAGCCTGGCCGTGCTCACACCCTCGCGGCTGTGAACCAGTACTGCCCGTGAATGTTAACTGATATCTCTACTGAATTAACATAAGAAGACAGAAGTGTCCACACCTCCTTCCCCGACCTACCTGTCCGCGCTCCGCGCCTCTCAGCCGGCGGGAGCGGGAGAGTACATGCCGTCCGCGCGCACGACGATGGCCGGGCTCGGCTTGCGAGGGTGGCGTTTTTTCACGATCGCTGCAGTGGTCGCCGCGACGCTCGCGGTGGCGTTCGTCGCCTGGACCGCCCTTCGGGTCGGCGGAGACCAGGCGACGATCGCCGTCGACGACATCGGCGAGGCGGTGGCCGCATTCATTGCGGCCGCGAGCTGCGGCCTGGCCGCGGCGAGGAACGAGCACCGCAGCCGGGTTGCGTGGGCTCTGTTCGCCGCATCGGCGGCCAGCTGGGCGATCGGCGAGGTCATCTGGTCGGTGTACGAGGTCGGTCTCGGGGTCAGCGTCCCGTTCCCGTCCGCCGCCGACGCGGGCTACCTTCTGGCCGTCCCGCTGGCGGTGGGCGGCGTCTTCGCGTTCACCTCCGCCCCGTCCCGTCTGACCACCCGCGGGGAAGCCCTCCTGGCCGGAGCCATCGTGGCCCTGTCGCTCCTCTTCATCGCGTGGGCGATTGGCCTGGGCCAGGTTTATTCGACCTCACCGGCTTCGCCCGCGGCACAGCTGATCGGGCTCGCGTACCCCGTAGGCGACATCGTCACGATCACCGTCCTTGTCCTCGCCATACGCAGGGCACGAAGGACCGAGCTCGGGCGCATGTTCCTTCTGCTGGGAGGCCTGGCCTCGGCTGCGCTGGCGGACAGCGCTTTCGCCTACCTCACGGCGAACGGGACGTTCGGGGCCATCGGCAGCGTCCTGGACGCCGGCTGGGTGGTCGGCTACCTGATGATCGCGCTCGCTCCGCTCTGGCCCACGAATGACATGGAGGCGATAAGGGAAGAGGGCCCGATCGAGCTCTGGCAGCTTGCGCTGCCCTGGGGCGCGGTTCTGGCCGCGGCGGTGGTCGCGATCCACCTGGCCACCACCGACCACGCGCTCGATCGCTTCAGCACTGTCCTGGTGGGCGGGATCGGGATTCTGCTGGTGGGCAGCCAGGTGCTTTCACACCGCGACTCGCTCTCACTCCTGGTCAGAAGCCAGCGCACGGAAAACCAGCTCGCGCGCCGCAACAGGCTGCTCGACGAGCTCGTCACCCACGCCCCGCTGGGCATAGCCCGCGTCGGCCCTGACATGAAGATCATCGACGTCAACCCACGCCTGGCCGCGCTGTTGCGCGCCGACGCGAGGCAGATCGTCGGCACGACGGTCGCCGCGTACCTTCACCCAGACGAGTTCGCGCGTGTCTTCGAGACGTTTCAGCCGCTCTGGAAGGGCACCGTCGAATCGATCGAATCCGACAGCCGAGCCGTGCGCTCAGACCAGACCGAGGTGTGGCTGCACTGGAGCGCCACGGTCGTGAGGAACGTCTCGGGGCGAATCGACTATTTCCTCGCGATGTACGAGGACACCGACGCCGACCATGCGGCCAACGAGGCGGCGGCCGCCCACCTCGCGGGCCTTGAACGGCTGAACCAGCTGAAGAGCGAGTTCGTCGCGCTGGTCAGCCACGAGTTCCGGACCGCGCTGGTCGGGATCCAAGGTTTCAGCGAGATGATCCGGGACGAGGACATCTCGATCGGCGAGGCCAAGGGGTTCGCGGCCGACATCAACAAGGACGCTGAACGTCTCAACAGGATGATCAACGACATGCTCGACCTCGACCGCATCGAGGCCGGTCGCCTGACCTTGAATGTCGAGCCCGCGAACATCAACGCGCTGCTGAACGAAGCCGTGGCGAGAGCGCGCGCATCGAGCGCCAAGCACGTCATCGTCTGCGACTTCGATTCGCGCGAGCCGGTCGCGCAATGCGACCCGGACCGCATCGCCCAGATCATCACCAACCTGCTGAGCAACGCGATCAAGTACTCACCCGACGGAGGCGAGGTAGTGGTGACCAGCCGTGCGCGCGACAGTCATGTCGACGTCGGCATCAGAGACACCGGAGTCGGGATCGCGCCCGAGTTCGCGAAAAGGCTCTTCAGCCGCTACGAGAGGTATGAGAAGACGAGCGGCAAGATCATTGGGACCGGGCTGGGCCTCGCCATCGCCCGCCAGATCGTGGAGCTGCACGGCGGGAAGATCTGGGTCGACAGCAAGCAAGGCAATGGGGCAGACTTCCACTTCACGCTGCCTCTCGCCGCGGCGCAGCCCGCCGCGGCGGGCTAGTCGCGCTTCAGGAACTCGCCCACCAACGACTGGAAGTGGAACACGCCGTTCTCGCGTAGCGCCGAGAACCGGCCGCGGTCGTAGGAACGCGAGCGCAGGCCTCTCTGGACCTGCTCACAGACGGCGATGTCCTCCTGCTGGATCTCATCCGAGAACGCGATCGTCTGCTGCATGGACTCCCAGCCCTCCCCCGTTCCGGGTTCGGCGAAGAACCACTCGAAGACGGTAAGGGTGCGATCCACTCCGAGCGGGAGGATGACGTTGGTGCTGATGTTGTCCTGGTAGATGTTCAGCATGGTGTTCGGGAAGATCCAGTAGTACAGGGCGTCGTCCTCGGCCCCGGGCATCCGGATGTAGCGCCGGTCTCGCCCCGGCACCTCGCCTGGTTTCAGCTCGCGGATGGGTGCGTGCTGCTTGGAGTAATAGCGGAAGGTCTCGACGCGGTACTGGTCGTACTCGAGCTCTTTGAACAGGCCGGGATGCGCGATCGGAAGGTGATATCCCTCGAGGTAGTTGTCCACGTACACCTTCCAGTTGCAGGCGATCTCGTAGTCGCGCCGCTCGACGCGGCGCATCCTCGACAGGTCGTATCCGGCGGCCGCGATCTCCGACGGCATCGCGCCGATCCATTCCGAGAGAGGCGCGGCATCGGGGTCGAGGTTGGCGAAGACAAATGGACCCAGCGTGTCGACGCGAATGGGGACCAGTCCGAACTTCGCCTTGTCGAAATCCTCCGTGCCCTCCATCTCGCGCGCGACCTGGAGGCGGCCGTCGAGGCCGTAGACCCAGCCGTGGTACCCACACTGCAGCGACTTGCGGTTGCCGCGCGTCGTGACCACCTGTGCCGCGCGGTGCCGGCAGACGTTGTAGAAGCCGCGGAGCTTGCCATCCTGCGCATGAGTCAGGAGGATCGGCTCGTCGAGGATGGTCGCGGGCTTGAAATCGCCTACACGGGCCAGCTCGCCGGCATGCGCGACCAGCTGCCAGGTGCGAGAGAAGATGCGGTCCTTCTCGCGCTCGAGGACGAGCGGGTCGAGGTAATCGGTGGAGGGCAGCGTGGACGCGCGAGCGACGTCGGAGTTGGTTTCGAGCCTCGCCATGTCCGACATTCAACCACCTCGAGACACCGTGAGGACGTTAGGGTGGGCCCGTGCAGGGTGCGACGCTAGCGATCGTCAACGGCAGGGTTTGGGGCGCAGGACCTGGCGTCACGGCCGTGGCCGTCGTCGGCGACCGGATCGCCGCCACGGGCGCCGACTCCCAAGTCCGCCGTATGGCGGCGCCCCGGGTGCGGCTGGTCGACGCCGCCGGCGCGACCATCCTGCCCGCTTTCAACGACGCGCATGTGCACTTCCTGATGGCCTCGCGCTCGCTGGGCGAGCTGGATCTGCACGGCGCGCAAACACAGGCGGAGGTGGAACGGCGGGTCGAGGAATACTCGCGGCGGCACCCCGGCCCGTGGATCGTCGGCCGCGGTTGGTTCTATTCGGCGTTCCCGGGTGGCATGCCGGCGATCGAGGTCCTCGACCGGCTGGTGCCCGACCGGCCCGCCTACATGGAGTCGTTCGACGCGCATACCGCCTGGGCCAACTCGCGAGCCGTGCAGATCGCGGGCGCGCCGCCCGGCGAGGTGCTCAAGGAAGCCGCGATGCTGCAGGTGACGAACCACATCCCGCAGCGCTCTCGGGCCGAGGACATCGCAGCCATACACGACGGCATGCGGTTGGCGGCGTCGCGGGGCGTCGGGTCGGTCCAGGAGGCGGGCGACGGCCTGGATCAGCTGGCCCTGTGGGAAGACTTGCTCGAAGCCGACGCGCTGACGCTGCGGGTCCGGCTCGCGTTCGACATGAAGCCCGGGCACGGGCTCGACGAGTGGGGACGCCGCCTGGAGCTCTATCGCGAGGCTTCACTCCGGGCTCGCGACCCGTGGATCGCGACAGGGATCCTGAAAGCGTTCGCCGACGGAGTGGTCGAATCGCGGACCGCCGCGATGCTCGAGCCGTACGCCGGCGGCGACGACCGCGGCGCACCGCTGTGGGAACGCGACGAGCTGGCGGCTGCGGTGCGGCTCGCCGATGCGCGCGGCTGGCAGGTGCAGGTCCACGCCATCGGCGATGCCGCGATCCGGCAGGCTCTCGACGCCTTCGAGGGCACGACACCCGGACGGCGTCATCGGGTCGAGCACATCGAGACGCCCGCAGACTCAGACGTGCCTCGGTTTGGGAGGCTGGGCGTCGTCGCCAGCATGCAGCCGCAGCACGCCGATCCCAGGCTGACCGAAGCCTGGCGGGACAACCTCGGCACAAGCCGTTCGGAGCGAGGCTGGCCGTGGAGCTCGCTGTCGGAGTCGGGCGCGAGGCTGGCGTTCGGGACCGACTGGCCCGTGGTGCCGCTCGATCCGTTCGCCGGCATCTCGATCGCGAGTGCACGGCATGGCCAGAAGCTCGACCTGGTCCAGGCGGTCGAAGCCTGGACCGCGGGCAGCGCCTACGCCGAGCATGCCGAGGGCTTCAAGGGAGACCTGCGCGCCGGGATGCTCGCGGACATCGCGGTGCTCGACCGAGACCTCGAGTCCACGGCGGCGCAAGGCATCGGCTCGATAAAGGTCGCAGCGACCATCGTCGGAGGAAAGGTCGTTTACGAGACATGACGGGCCGGGACTACGCGTCCCGGCCCGTGGTTTGTGCTTGCTCTAGACGCCCGGCGCTCCGGCCGGCAGCGGCGCAGGCCTGGTCGCGGTCGCCCCGGGTTGAGTGTTGACCGCGTGGCCGCGCCCGACGGCCCAGAAGACGATTGCGACGACGATCAGGAACGCGACCGTGGCGAATGTGTAGATCTCAAACGTCGATCGAGATACACCGCTGTAGGCGGCGTTCCAGCTCGAGGTGAAGAGACCGGGCCACAGCGCAAATACGGTGGCCGCGACGACCCAGAACATCGTGAGGATCACGCAGATCCAGGCGCCAGCCTGGCCGCCCGGGACCATATACGGCCTCGGGACGTTCGGGTATTTGCGGCGAAGCGTCAGCAGCGCCGGGAAGATCAGGATGTAGGAGAAGGTGGTGGTCGAGATGACCAGGCCAAGCACCGCTGCGAAGTAGCCGTGGAGGCCGCCACTGCCGGTGACGAAGAACGTGATGAACATGAAGATGGTGGCGATGATGCCGGAGAAGACGTTCACCACGATCGGGGTCCCGAACCGGGTCGAGAAGTAGCCGAGCTGCTGAGGCCCTGAGCCTGCGAGGGCGCTGATCGCCATCAGCCGGTCCGACCCCATCAGCCAGGTGGTGCCGCTGGACAGCAGCACAAAAACTACGGCGAGCGCTGCAAGGTGGTTGAAGAAGGGCGCGGCGCCTCCCAGGACGCTGCTCGAGGCGAACTGATAAGCGGAGACGAAGCCGGAGACGTTGCTCAGCTGGCCGGACGACAGGATGAGCACGACGCCGGCGATTGGGATGCCGTATCCAAGGAACGAGATGAGCCCGGAGATGTAGACCGAGCGCGGGATGTCCTTCTGCGGGTTGTCCATCTCCTCGCTGGCATTGGTTTGCAGCTCGAAACCGATCCACTGGAAAACGATCACGCCGAGCACGCCGATCAGGACGGTGGTGTTGGTCGGGAAGAACCCGCTCGTGCTGCCGTGGAAGCCGTGCTGCACGCCAGACCCGATGACCAGGATGGCGAAGAAGCCCAGCAGGGCGATCCTGATCATGGCCCCCAGGTTGGGCACCCATTTCATGTAGCGCAGCGAGAGGATGTTCATCGTCACGGCAACCCAGATGAACAGGAAGCCGATGACCGTCTCAGCTCCCTGGTTGCCGCTGAAGCTGCTGCCCCAGAGGGCGTCCGAGGTGGCGATGGCGGTCGCCGTGAGGGTTCCGCCCAGCCAGATCGGGTTGCTGAGCCAGTACAGGACGCCCACCACCGCGCCGGCGAAGTGGCCGTAGGCCAGTCGCACCCAGTCATACGTGGCGCCTTCGGTCGGGAAGGCTGTACCCAGCTCGGACGTCAAGAGGCCGTACGGGATGAGGAATGTCACCGCGGAGACGATGAGCCAGAAGATCGCCTGGATCCCATAGGAGGACGACTGGCCGATGGTGTCGATGGCCACGATGGCGCAGACGGTGAAGAAGATCATGTCGAACCGGAAGAGCGACTTCTTGAGCTTGCGCTTCTCGGCTACAAGCTCGGCTACGGCGGCGGTATCCCCCATCCAAACCCTCCCCATCGTCTATGACGAACAGATGAAAACGCGACAATTAGAGGGCCAAGGCCCGGACCTGTCAAGGCGGGGCCTTACTACGGAGGGTTTGTAGATGGCGACCACGACCACGCGAGAGGTTCCGGCCGGACGCGTCGCCGCGCTCATCCAGGGCGAGGAGGAGAAGTTCCGGCGGGCTCGGCCCCGCTCGCGCCAGCTCTGGAACGAGGCTCGCGAGGTCATGCCCCGGGGTGTCCCTTCTTCGTTCCAGGACGCCTCTCCGCAGCCCGTCTTCATGGAGCGCGGGCACGGCAGCCGGGTGTGGGACGTGGACGGCAACGAGTACGTCGACTTCCACAACGGGTTTGGCGTGATGATCGTGGGCCACGCCCACCCCAAGATCGTGGACGCGGTGACACGGCAGGTCGCACTGGGCTCGCATTTCGCCCAACCCGTCGAGAACAGCATCATCGTGGCGCGCGAGCTCTCGCGGCGCTTCAAGCAGCCCAAGTGGCGCTTCACCAACTCCGGCACCGAGTCGACGCTCGACGCCGTGAGGATCGCCCGGGGCTTCACAGGCCGGGAGCGCCTGATCAAGATCGAGGCTTCCTACCACGGCCATCACGACGCGCTGATGGTGTCGGTCGAGCCGCCGCCCGACCGGATGGGGCCCGCCGAGTCCCCAGCCTCTTTCCCGCAGAGCGAGGGCATCCCCGCCGCGATCGTGGAGCTGACCACCGTGGTGCCGTTCAACGACCTCCCGGCGCTGGAGAAGGCCTTCGAGCATCACCGCGGCGAGGTGGCCGCCATCATCGTCGAGCCGGCGATGATGAACGTCGGCATCGTCCTGCCCGACCAGGGATACCTGGCGGCGATCAAGGAGGTCGCCCACAAGCACGGCGCGCTCCTGATCTTCGACGAAGTGAAGACGGGCGTCACCATCTCCCCCGGCGGCGCGACGGAGCGCTTCGGTGTGACGCCAGACCTCGTGGCGCTGGCCAAGGCGATCGGTGGCGGCCTGCCGTGCGGCGCGGTCGGCGGCCGCGACGACGTCATGGGCGTGATCGAAGACAAGCGTGTCGCCCAGATGGGCACGTTCAACGGCAACCCGCTGACCATGGCCGCGGCCAGGGTCACCCTGCTCGAAATCCTCGACGCGTCGGCCTACGCGCATTTCGACGCGCTGGCGGAGACGCTGCAGGGCGGCCTCGACGAAGTGATCGCCGAGCACGACCTGCCGTACCACGCCACCACCCTCGCGGCGCGCGGCGGCGTGACGTATCGCGCCCGGCGCGTTCGCAACTATCGTGACTACCTCGAGATCGACAAGAACCTCGCCTACCTGAGCTGGCTCTACCAGTGCAACCGGGGCGTGATCATGGCGCCGGGCGCGGAAGAGAACTGGACCCTGTCGGTGCAGCACTCCATCGAGGACGTGCAGCGGTACATCGACAACTTCGCCGAGATGGCCAGGGACCTACGCTCGTAGCCGGGTAGCGAGGTGCCGCGCCTTGGAGGAATGTACGGCCCGGACGTGACTTTTCTAGGGGTCGACCGGTGCGACCTCGAGGATCCGTCGACGTTCGAGGGCGCCGATGTCGTGATCATCGGCGCCCCTTACGACGCCGGCACCTCGTACCGGGCCGGCGCGCGATTCGGACCCAGGCTCATCCGAACCACGGACTATCTGCCGCACGACTCGTCGCGACCACACCTCGCGCTGCGCGTCGATCCACTCAAGGACATGCGGGTCGTGGACGCGGGCGACATCGAGATGCCGGGCGTCGAAGGCCGCGCCGGGCTGGATGCGCTCGAGCGCGCGGTCCAGGCTGCTGCGGAGGCGGGCGCGATCCCACTGGTGCTCGGCGGCGACCACACCATCACCTGGCCTGATGTCACCGGAGTGGCGCGGGCCAAGGGCTGGGGCCGCGTGTCTGTGATCCACTTCGACGCCCACGCCGACACGGGCGACATCCAGTTCGGCAGCCTGATCGGCCACGGCCTTCCGATGCGCCGCCTGATCGAGTCGGGGGCATGCCGGGGCGACCGCTTCCTCCAGGTCGGCCTGCGCGGCTACTGGCCCGAGCCGCCCACCCTGCAGTGGATGGCGGAGCAGGGGATGCGGTCTTTCGAGATGCACGAGGTCGTCTCGCGCGGGCTCGACGCGGTGCTGGAGGAGGCCTTCGCCATCGCGGTCGACGATTGCGACGGCGTCTTCGTCTCGGTCGACCTCGACGTGGTCGACCCTGGGATGGCGCCAGGCACGGGGACCCCTGAGCCCGGCGGGATCACCGGGCGCCAGCTGCTCGACGCGGTGCGGCGGATCGCGATCGAGCTGCCGGTGGTCGGGGTGGACGTGGTCGAGGTCGCGCCGGCCTACGACTCGGCGGAGATCACCTCGTTCCTCGCCAACCGGGTCGTGCTCGAGATGCTGTCAGGCATCGCCTTCCGGCGCCGCGGCGGCACATGGGACTCGATCCCCCGCACCCTGCTGGAAGGCCGCTGAGCCTTAGTCCAGGTAGGGGCGGACCATCGCAGCCAGCTCGTCCAGCTTGGCCAGCCCAGCGTCTCGGCCGTCGGGCGGTACATAGTAGATGAGCCGATCGACACCGGCTTTGGCGAGGCGCTCGATCTCCTCGGCGGCCGGCTTGGGGTAATAGCTCACGGGAATCGGCGGGCGGCCGGCGGCCCCGGCCAGCTCCTGCAGCTCCGGGATACGGGCGATGACGTCGCCGCGATTCGGCATCCAGCCGTCGGCGTAGCGGACGACGCGCTCGAGGATCTTCGGGCCGCTGCCGCCCAGGATGACCGGTGGGTAAGGCTTCTGGACCGGTTTGGGCCACGCCCACATCGGGCCGAAATCGACCATGGCGCCGTGGTACTCGGCTTCGTCCTGCGTCCAGATCGCCTTCATCGCCTCGACCTTCTCGCGCAGCAGAGTCCAGCGGGTGCTGAAATCGGTGCCGTGGTCGGCCATCTCTTCGCGGTTCCAACCAGCACCGACCCCAAAGAGGAAGCGCCCGCCCGAAACGTGGTCGAGGCTCGCGACCTGCTTGGCGGTCTGGATGGTGTCGCGCTGGATGACCAGGCAGATGCCCGTCGCGACGAGGAGCTTTTTGGTGGCGGCCGCCGCGACTGTCAGCGCGATGAACGGGTCCATCGCGTGCCAGTAATGCTTGGGAAGCTCATCCCCGCCCGGCCACTTCGACTGCCGGCCGCCCGGGATGTGAGAGTGCTCGGCGACCCAGAGCGACTCGAATCCGCGGTCCTCGACCGCCGGCCCAAGCTCCGCCATCGAGATCGCGTAGTCGGTCGGGAAGATGGCGATGCCGAACTTCACCCTGCAATGGTGAGCCATCGCGAGACTCGGCTTCGGCTAAAAGGCCAACGCCCTCCTTGCGATCCCTCGGGAGGCTGACGTTGTCGCGTCGAGGGCGGCGCAGAGCGCGCCGACTGCTTTGGGGTCAAGGCGCGACCCGGACTCCTCGTGCAGGACGCGCCGCGCCTGGAACTGGCTGCACGCCTTGCGGTACGGCCGGTCGGAGGTCAGGGCGTCATAGGTGTCGGCGACGGCCACGATCCGCGCCTCGAGCGGGATCGCCTCGGAGGTCAACCCGTACGGGTAGCCGCTGCCGTCAAGGCGCTCGTGGTGATACAGCACGGCGAGCACCTCGCGGCTCGACTGCCCGGCGCGGTCCAGGAGGTTCAAGCCCATCTCCGGGTGACATTTCATGAGAGTCCACTCCGACTCGTCAAGGGCAGTGTGCTTGCCGAGCACGGCGTCGGGGATTCCGACTTTGCCGATGTCATGCAGCAGCCCGGCCCGGGCGAGGATCCTCAGCTCGGCGGCGCTCATCGAGAGCTGGCGGCCGATGTGCACGCACAGGTGTGCGACGCGCAGGTTGTGCTGGCGCGATTGCCGGTCCTTGACCTTGAGGCCGAGGACCGCGACCGCATCGAACCATCCCCTGATCTGCTGTACGGACGGTTGTACTAGCAATTGGGACCTCCTCCGATAACTGGCTGACGAAGTCCAGTCACCCCGCGTTTTATCTCAACGCTTAGATCGACAACGGTCGGAAGGGCCAGGTTGGTCGCTAATCAATCCGCGGGCAGGCTACTTCCAGTAGCCGAAAGCGTGGGGTGCGGCGGCACGCGCGCCCCCGCACGCTGGACGTTCGTCAATCGACGACCACGCCG
>JBAUTF010000109.1:0-2183 GCA_049582065.1 Candidatus Dormiibacterota bacterium
TACCGCCCGCGAGCCCGGAATGGACCGCCGCAACGCGCCGCGCGTATCGGGAGTTCGTCGCGTCGCCCGCGGTCTTCGCGATCAAGCCCGCCGAGGTGCCACTAGTGACCCGTTACTTCGACATGACCTCGCGCATTGAACGGCTCTGGGATGCGTTCGCGACGGCGAAGGGTCGCGACGCGCGCGACCTTCTCCTAAACGTCAACACCCTACAGCGGCTCGTGCTCATGCTCGGCCGGGAGATCGGTCTATCGCCGCTCGCGCGCCGTAATCTCGGCGTACAGAGCGACCCGACGCCGCCGAACCGGCTCGATATGTTCCTAGCCGAAGAGCGCCGCTAAAGAATCGCCGGGAAGGCCGTCCAGACCGCCTACAAGGCGCGATAACCGGCGGGTAGGTATCAGAACGCCTAGCGAGTTATTTAGCTAGATCCCATAGGTTGGTGTCAAGCTGATCCGGCGCTCCGATGCGCCGGGTCGAAGACCTTGCCGCCGCGCCATACGCCCCAGACAATGGCCAGCGCCTTGCTCATGCAGTGTCCGAGGGCGTTCATTGCGGACTTGCCGGCAGCGCGTTTGCGAGCGTAGTGGGCGCGGAGGATGGGGTTGTGCTGCACGCCAACCACCGCCATGCGGTACGCGGCGGCACGAAGGTACGCGTTGCCGGTCTTGGCCATGGTCCAGCTCGTCTCGAGGTTGGCACCCTTCTTCCCTGAGCTTTGCTCCTTGGGATGCACCCCCGCGTAGGCGAGCAGCTGGTCGACATCGCTGAAGCGCCAGATGTCACCGATCTCCGCCATGAGCGTGGCCGCCGTCGATGGGCCGACGCCGGGGATGGAGAGCAGCCGCTGTGACACCTCGCCGTCGAGCAGGGAGGCAACGCGTGTGTCCGCGCTGGCCATCTGCTGGTCGAGCAGGTCGTGCTGTGCAATGAGCAGGCGCATCTCGAACCGCACCTGCTGTTCAAGCTCCGGCGCTGCCACCGAGGTCGCGGCCAGCTGCTTGAGCTGACCTGCCTTCATCGGTCCGACCACGCGCCCGCCAGCACCTGGCCGGCGAAGCCGAGCCAGTCGGTCCTCACGCATCCTCGCCACCGCCGCGGCAGTCGGTGCGTGCCGAAGCACCGCCAGGGCGCTCACGCAGGTCGGGTCGTCCCAGACCTCACGCAACTCGGGAAAGCCGATGTCCACCAACCGCTGGATGCGCTGACAGACTTGCGCCTGCTCGCGCACCAGGCGCATCGCGAACCGTGCCGCCTCCTTGAGCTCGGCCCCCACCAGGGGCTCGCTGACTCTCGGCTGGTCTCGCGTTCCCAACGCTGCAAGTGTGCGCGCGTCGGCCGGGTCGCTCTTGCTCCGCTGCAGCCGGCTCTTGGCAAAGTACTTCGCCTGCAACGGATTCACCACCGCCACCGGATATCCCTGCCGGCGCAGATGGCTGGCCAGGTTGAACCAATAGTGGCCGCTCGACTCCATCACCACCACGTCGATCGGCGCGCCCTGTCTCGCCATCCAGACGTCGAGATTGGTGAAGCCGGCGCGCTGCGTTGTGATGTTGAGCACCTTGCGCTGCGCCTCGCGCTCACCTTCGCGGCAGACCGCCACCGCGCATTTGTATGCCCCCACGTCGATCCCCACCGCCAGGCTCATACCCACCTCCTGTGTCGGTTGCGACCCCAGGGGTCCTCGCGTCGCTTCGTCACCGCGTGGGCTGATGCTCCATCACCGGTCGCTGCCGTCGGATCCCAATCACCGCTCGAAGACGAAGCACGAGGGCCGGTCACTAGCTGCATCGGTCACGGCCGGATAGCCGCACGCCGGTCTCCCCGTCGAGGTCAGTTCCCTGCGATTCTGACCCCGCCAGGAGATATATCAGCCCCGCTTTTCGATCTCTCGGCAGCGGGCACAGCTACCGTCGATGTGGCCAGAGGCTATCGAGTTGAGCTTGAGTTGAGCTTGGGCACGGATTTGGACGTTCGTTGGATTGAACGGCAAACGCCCCTTTTGCTCTATCTGCGCCATTTTCAGCCAGAGCATCACCGGAGCGGTGAGGCCAGGCCAATGCTGCTGGAAAAGGGGTTGGACATGGCTATGGCGCCAGGGTGTACTCGCCCGTTCCAAGCATTGAGTCATGTTGTCGGCGTAGGCCGACAGCTCGTGGTGATGTCTCTGCATGAGATCGGCT
>JBAUTF010000110.1:0-8075 GCA_049582065.1 Candidatus Dormiibacterota bacterium
GGAGGCCGGCGGCCTTAACCCCGGCGTCGGTGACGAGCAGGGGGCGGCGCATGCCGAGGAGGCTCGCCTCGTTGCCGAGCTCAGCGATGGCGCCGAGACGCTGCACGAGGCGCGTCGGACTCTGGTAGGTGCGAAGCGTGTATTCGAGCATCAGGTCCTTCGGAGGCTGAGGTGGAGGCCGCCGGGCCGAAGCCCGGCGGCCAGGAATAGGGGTCCCCACGAAATCTCGGCGAAGCCTCCGATTTCGTGGGGATTCAAACTGCTATTCAACCGGAATCTCGTGGTGGATACGGCGCAGGTCGATGCCCTGCCGGCTCCGCACGACGCGCGCGACGACGTAGATGACGACCGCCACGACGTACGTGGCGACGAAATACCAGACCGAGCTCATGGTCGATTGGAACGAGGTGTAGTACAGGTCGGTGCTGTTGAACGACCACTCGTAGAGCATGAACAGCAGGAATATCGCGGTGATCACTCCGACGATCGTGATCGTCGGTATGCCTGCAATCTTGTAGTTCGCGATCGGTGAGGCATCGTACAGGTCCTTGCGCCGCCAGGGCAAGATGACCGCTGCGATCACCGTGCCGAGGAACGTCAAAGCGAGAACCGCGGTGGCGTCCAGGAAGACGCTCTGGAAGCTCGGCTTATAGGCCCAGACCGCGCTCACCACGACGGAGGGCACGATCATCAGCACCAGCGAGCCGTACGGGACTCGGCGCGTTGCCGAGATGTTGGCGGCCCAGGATGGCAGCACGCGGTCGAAGGCCGCCGCGAAGATCACGCGCGTCGACGACAGGAAGAGTGTGCCCGCCCAGCCGAAGAACCACAGGCCCATGACGATGATCAGGGCCGCCTGGAACAGGTGGTTGTCGACCAGCCAGCCGGCAAACATGACCGGGTACGGCCAGGTCCCGACCGGCGCGGCGCCTGCGTACCAGGCGGCGTTGGCCGCGTTGTAGAACTGCCAACCCATGGTCTTGACCATGAGGATGAGAACGACCACGACCAGCGCAACCGTGACCCACAGGCCGTAGAACATGCTCCAGAACGGCTTGCGGACGTCCTTGGCTCCGCGGACCTCGCCATAGAGGGTCGCGCCCCAGTTGGGCCAGAGCATGTAGAAAGCCAGCCACGGCATGAGAAGAAAGACCGGACCCAGTGAGAAGTAGCTGAAGTTGTGTGCCACGTAGCCCGCCTTGGTCCCGGCGTCGATCGTCTTCTGGTACGCGTCTCCGGTGACACCGAAGAGCGACGAGGCCTCCCGGTTGAACGCGTCGTGGAAGTTCTGCTGGCTGGCGAACAGCAGCAGCAGGATGACGACGGCCAGGCCGACGAGGCCGATCCAGAAGCAGACCTTCTGAATTCGCGCGTAGGTTTCCATGCCCAGCGTTACGACCACGCTGACGAAGGCGAGCACGAACAGGCAGCTGACGAAAACGCCCGTCTGGCTCGTGAAGAAAGTGGCCACGTTCGACCAGCCGAGCGTGTACGCGAGCGGTAAGAAGAACTGGACATTGAGGATGTTCGCGTAGATCGGCGCCCAGAGAAACAGCGTGAACCACCAACCGGTGATGGACAAAACGAAGCCCAGGCCGCCGCCGAGAACGCGACTCTGCCACGCATAGTCGCCGCCCGTTCGGGGCATCACGCTCACCAACATCGCGTAGGTGATGACGAGGAACGTGGCCAGCACCCCGAAGATCAGGATCGCCGCGACTAGCTGACCGTCCGGCACCGTGTAGACGAACGACATGCCGTACAGGCCGAGCGTGATCAGGTTGACCGACCAGAACGAATAGACGAAGGCGTCGAATGTCGACCACGACTTGACCAGACCGGTCGCGTTGCGCAGGAACAGCCCCGGTCTGGCGGCTCCCCCCGAACCCATCGTGGTATCGGCCATGTTGCTTCCTCCTTACCTCTTCATCCGTTGACCAGCTGGTAGCTCTTGATGCCCTTCTTGGCATCCAGTTGGATGATCGCGCCCATCAGCATTCCCTCCTCGTAGGCGCTCCCCGGGTTGATCGAGAGCGTCTTCCCGATCTTCACGGCCCCCTTGCTCTCGTGGATGTGGCCGTGCAGCGACAGCAGCGGCTGGTGGTGTTCGATGGCCTCGCGAACAGCGGTCGAGCCGACCGGGCGCAGCGCCCGGCCGCCGTGCAGGAGCTTCAGGTCGGCGTCGATGGCGGGCGCCTCGTCAAGGCCCGACTTGTAGGGCGGGCAGTGGAGGTTGAAGATCGCGCGCGACGGGTCTTTGACCTGGCTCGCCATCGCCTCGATACGCTCCGCCAGCTTGTCCTCCGCTTCCTCGCGATGCGTGTTCCACGGGGTGTGGTTCGACCAGCCGGTGGAGATCATGGTGAACCCGTCGATCTCGACTGCTCGACCTTCGCCCAGCTCCACCAGCTCCGCCCGCAGTACGACGTCGTCGACCTCCATCTCGTCGTCGTTGCCGGGACAGACGAAGCAGCGGATCCCGGTGCCGCGCAGCTTCTCGCCGGCCAGGTTCATCCAGCGTTCGACCCCGGCGAGCATCACCTCCTGGAAGCACTCGGCCCGCTTGGATGCGTCAGCATCGAGCTCGTGCAGGCGCTCGACGCTCATCTGCAGCGGGTAGTAGCCCTTGCGCCGGATGTTGGCCTCGACCTCGGCCACCTGCTCGGCCGCGACCTCCTGGTGCTCGCCGCCGAGCGCGACCGTATAGTGGCCGTTCTCCTGCACGATCGGGACGATCGCCTTGCCGGTCATGTCGCCGCCGCAGATCAGTACGTCAGCGTCATAGAACTTGGCCGCGTTCAAGAATTTCCGCCAGCAGGTCTCGGATCCGTGCAGGTCGGTCGCGAAGAAGACTTTTGGCATCAGCTCTTACCGATTACCTCTCCACCAGCTCTTTTCGGATCTCGCGCTCGAAGCCGACCACGTGCCGCCGCATGATGTCCTCGGCTTCGGCTCCGTCGCCCGCGAGCACTGCTTTCAAGAGCCGGACGTGCTCGTCGACGGCCTCGCGCAGGCGCACGCCGCTGTCGAGCACCAGGTACCAGAGCCGCAGGCTCAGGTTGAAGTACCGCTCCAGCGTCGCCTCGAGGAAGGTGTTGCGCGCGGCCCTGTAGACGAGGCGGTGGACCTGCTGGTCCAGCTCCATCAGCTGCCGCTGGTCGGTGACGCCGCCGTTCTCCAGGACGTCCAGCAGCTGCTCGATCGACCCGCGGTCGGCGGCAGCGAGCTTCTCCGCCGCGAGGCGGGCCGCGTGAGCCTCGAGCACGACGCGCACCTCGGTGATGCGCGCGAGGTCGGTGATGTTGACGTCCGCGACAAACGTGCCGCGGTGTGGAACGGATCGCACCAGGTTCTCTCGCGCCAGCCGCTGCAGCGCCTCGCGGATGGGTGTCCGGCCGATCTGCAGCTCCTCTCGCAGCCGGCCCTCGTTGACCACCGAACCGGGCGGCATGTCGAGGCAGATGATCCGGTCGCGGATCCTCAAGTAGGCTTCTTCGCCTTGCGAGCGGGCGGCCTCCACAGGCTCGACGGCAGGCCTGACCCGAGTCGTTGAAGCCACCCCAGGCATCCCCTCCAATTCCGAAGGCGCCCTGAACGCCCCGGCCCACGGATGCTCGCCCAACCGATATGCGAGCGATATACCGGCGCGAACCGTAGCACCACCCGGATCGCCCGTCAAACGGGCACGTTGTCAGGCTCCGGCTTCGGCCATCCAGCGCTGGAGGCGGTCTGAGCGCAGGACCTCCAGAGCGCGCTCCCAGCGGCCGGTGTAGTAGCCGCGGAAGTCGAAATCGACGGCCGAGATTCTGGCCTGGATCGCGCCCCAGAGCGTCCAGCCGACGTCCGACATGAGCGCGAAGAGGTTCATGCGGGCCAGCTGCCTCTCGTCGCGCCGTCCGAAATAGGCCAGGCACAGGGCGGCCCGCAGCTCCTGGTCGAACTCCGCCTCCTGCGCTGTGTTGCCGAGGTCGAAACAGGGGTCGTTGTTGCCGCTCAGTTCGAAGTCGACGATGCGAAGAGCCGTGCCGTCGTCAATGAAGTTCTCGCACAGGAGGTCGTTGTGACATGGTCGCGTGGGGAGGGCGGCGGCTCCCACCGCGCGCTCGATCTCCTCGACGGTCTGCAGCCAGTCGCGGTAGCCGTCTGGGATGGCGACCTGGTGCTCGTCGACGATGCCCAGGTAGTACTCGACGAGGCGGAACATGTTGAAGTCGTGCAGAAAGCGCGGCGCCGAGTGGAGCCGGTGGAACGACCCGGCCATGCGCGCTGCCATCTGCTCCGACTGCAGCGTGCGCGCCGACATCGTGGGGCCGGGGATGAACTCGAGGACCATGACGTCGAGGTCCGGGACGTGCTCGAGCACGCGCGGGCCGATGCCGGTGCTGGCGGCGGCCCTGGTGTTGTACACCTCGTTCGCGCGGTCAATCGAAAGCAACTCCGTCGACTGGCCGGGCAGGCGCATCACGTAGCGCTCGCCGCCGAATTCGACCAGGTAGTTCTCGTTGGTCATGCCGCCCGAAAGCGGGCTGATGGCGATCTCCCGGCCTCTCCACAGCGCGACTTGCGCCGCGGCAGCCTCAGCCCGCGTGCTTGACAACGTTCTGCTTCGCCAGCGCAGCGTCCGGCGTGACCGTCGCCGGGACCATCTTCCCGAAGACCTCGACGGCGACCTCTGCGCCGGGCGTGATCTCGATCGGGAGATATGAGTACGCCAGGTTCCGTCTCAAAGTGAATCCATAGGCGCAGCTGCGCAGCCGTCCGGTGACGCGGCCCTCGTGATGGACGGCTTCACCGCCATAGATCGGTATGTAGTCCTCGCTGCCGACGGCGAGGGTGCGCAGGCGCCGCCCGATGTCGCGCGGAATGTCCGGCCACTTTCCGCGGCCTACGCAAAAGCCGAGCCCGGCCTCGAATGGCGTGTCCAGCAAGCCCATGTCGGTGCCGTAGTAGCGGTAGCCCTTCTCCATGCGCAGCGAGTCGAGCACGCGATAACCACCTGGCGTGATGCCAAAGTCGCGGCCCGCATCGACGAGGCGGTCCCAAACCTGCACGGCCCATGCCGGGTCGACGTAGAGCTCCCACCCCAGCTCGCCGACGTAGGTCACGCGCTGTGCGACCACCCTGGCGCCCCCTACCGAGATCCCACGCGCCTGCATGAATGGAAAGCCGTTGTCCGACAGGTCGGTTGCAACGTCATGTCGCGTGACGCGCTCCATCACGTCGCGCGAACTAGGTCCCCAGATGCCGATCACCGCGAGCTCGTCAGACGATTCGTGGAGCTCTACCGGCGCATCGCTCTCTCTCTGCCGCAGGCGCAGCCAGCCGAGGTCGCTGTTCACGTACCCGGCCCCGGTTACGAGCCGGAAGTGATCGCCCGTAAGACGCGTGATGGTGACATCGGCCGCGATGCCGCCGTTGTCTTCCAGCAGCTGCGTGTATATGACGCTTCCCACGGGCCGGTCGATCACGTTACCCGCGACGCGCTCCAGCAACGCCACCGCGCCTGGACCGGTGATCTCGATCTTTCCGAATGAGCTCATGTCGATGATGCCGACCCGCTCGCGAAAGGCGCGGTGCTCCTCAGCGAGGCGATTGAAATAGGGCGGCCGCGTCCAGCCGAACCGGCGCTGGTCAGCGCCCGCTCGGCGCCACGGCTCGCCGGGCTCGAAATAGTCGGGCCGCTCCCACCCGTGCTTCGCGCCGAACACCGCACCCAGGTCCTGGCTGCGCTCGTGCAGGGCGCTCGTCCGCCTCGGTCGGCCCCACTCGTCTGAGTCGTACGGGTAGCGGAGGTAGTAGTAGTACCTGTAGGCCTCGCGCGCGAGCTCGGCCGCGTACATGTGGTCCTGGTGCACGGGGCCGAAGCGCCACGGGCGGTACGGATGCAGGTCCAGGTCGGACTCGCCGCCGGTGATCAGCTGCGCGAGCGAGCGACCGATGCCGCCGGCTCCCCCAAACCCGTTGAGCGAGAGGCCGGCGGCCATGTACAGGCCCGGCACCCCAGGCGCGGGGCCTACGAGCGGGTTGGAGTCGGGCGTCATGGCGTCCGGGTGGCAGACGAGCTTCACGATGCCGGCCTCGCCCATGAACGGAAACCGGCGCGCCGCGCCCGCGAGCAGCGGCTCGAAGCGCGCCTGGTCCGGGGGAAGCGAGGTGCCGGCGTGACTCCACGGGACGCCGTCGATCCAGCGGGCCACCGGGTCCGCCTCGTAGCCGCCGAGCACGACGCCGCCCGTCTCCGACTTGCCGTAGACCAGGTTGTCGGGGTCGCGAAAGCACGGCATGTCATGGGGCAGCTCGTGGCCCGGGACCGCCAGCAGGGCCGCATGCTGGTGGTCGACCGGCGTCGATACCAGCGCCACGCCCGCCATGGCCGCGACCTGAGGCGCCCAGATTCCACCCGCGATCACCAGCACATCGGTCTCGATCCGCCCGGCATCGGTCTGCACCGCCGCCACCGCCCCGCGGTCCGAAAGCTCGATGCCGGTGACCCGCCGCTCTGTGAGCACCGTGGCACCGAGCGCCCGCGCCGCAGTGGCCAGCGCGTGCGTCGCAGTATGAGGATCCAGATGACCGTCGGTGGGGACCCAGACCGCCCCATGCAGCGAGCGAGTGGTGATGGCCGGCATCAGGCGCTCCGCCTCGGCGGCCGACACGAGCTCCACTTCAAGGCCGATTCCCCTCGCGCGGCTGACACCGCGCTGCAGCTCCTTGAGTGACTCCGGGCTCGAGGCGAACCGCAGGCTGCCCACCGTCTCGAACACGCCGAGCTCGCGGTACAGTTCGATGCTGTAGCTGCGGAACCGCATCATCGTCGGCGACGGGTTGAACTGGGTGACGAGGCCCGCCGCGTGGCAGGTCGACCCCGACGTGAGCTGGTCCTTTTCGAGCAGCATCGTGTCCCGCCAGCCTGCCTTCGCAAGGTGATAGGCGACGCTCGCGCCGGTGATGCCGCCGCCGACCACTATCGCCCTGGCACGTTCCACTGCGCCTCGCAATCCTAGGGCCCCCCGCGAATTCACGACGAAGCCCCGGAATTCGGGTAGTGGGTCAATTCAACTCAGTCCGCCCGAGCCCGCTCGGGGTGCCAGATGCCTTTGGGATGGGGTGTCCGTCGGCCCTCGCCCCATGGATGACTCTGCGCGAACATGCGTCCCTAGGGAGGTGCTGAGCAATGGGATCTCAAGTCGGTGGAGGACAACTCCCGGGACGTGCCGAGACAACACGGTCGCGGCTCTTGCCCGCGACCATGTGGGGGCGATTTGCGCTTGGGCTATTGATCGCAATTCTGGCCTTCTTCGGCGCGGTTTACGTGCTCATCGCCTCAGGCCAACGCCCCGGCGATACCTTCACCAGCAACCTGACGCTTTCGGTTCCAGGTCTACTCGCCGGGCTCTGTGCGATAGGTGCGTTCGTGACCGGCCTCATCGCGGTCATCTTCCGCGCGGAGCGGTCCCCGCTGGTCTTGCTCGCGACCGTAGTGGGTCTCTTGGCGATCGCCTTCTTTGTGTCGCCAGGGGGCCAGTTTTCGGGTGATGACGGTATCGCCGGGTTTGAGCTCAGCGAGGCCTGATCGAGGCGCGGGAGCGGGGCGAGTCAAATCGACCCGCTCACGGAATTCGTGGGAGATTACTCCGGCAGCGGTTGCTCCTTGGTCTCGGGTAGCAAGAAGAGGAGGAGCGCGCCGGCGACCGCGGCGATGCCGCCCAGCTCGATTGCCCGGCCAAGCCCCAACGACTGCGAAAGCAGGGCCACGACCTGCAGGCCCACGATGCTTCCGCCGGCCGCCGCCACCGCGGTCGTCGCCTCGGCGGTCGCACGTGCGCGCGTCGGGAACAGCTCCGCCGACCATGCACCGAAAACCGGCGTCGATGCGCTGGCGAACGCGCTCCACAGGATGTTGCCGATGAAGAATCCGACGGTCGCGGTGGCGAAGCTGAGGCTGGTTGCGACCGCGGTGGCCACGGTCAGCGCGATGGCGGGGCCCTGGCGGCCGAAACGGTCGGTGAGGTAACCGCCCGCAAGATACGAGCTTGCCCCTGCCACGCCCGACACCACGATGAGGATGCTGATGG
>JBAUTF010000111.1:0-25201 GCA_049582065.1 Candidatus Dormiibacterota bacterium
CAAACACCGGCGCTTACCGGTCACCCTGCTGGTCGCCGGACCTCACGTCCAGGTCGTTGCCGAGGACGGCTCAATTCTCCGTCAGCTCGACCTCGAGGCCCGGTCTACGATGTCCCGAGACATAGAGCGGAATGAGTCCACTATGTCGTGAGACAGAAGATTGGCAGGGGCGGAAGGATTCGAACCCTCGGCCCTCGGTTTTGGAGACCGATGCTCTGACCAGACTGAGCTACGCCCCTATGGACCGACCCGAATTCTACCCGACGCCCGAATGGCCATTTCCAACGCCCGATTAGGATCGAGGAGATGGCCGCGTCCGATCTTCCTGTCCTGGTAGTCGGCGACGTTCATGGAGATCTCAAGCGCATGTTCGCCGCGCTGAAGCCCTACCCGCCCTCCGCCTGGCACACCATCTTTCTCGGAGACCTCGTCGACTACGGCGACTTCGGGGTCGGCGCTCTTCGCCTCGCGCGCGACCGCCCCAATTCAGACGTCCTGCTGGGCAACCACGAAGTCGCGATGCTCTGGGCGCTCCGCGACCCGGCGCGAGTCGGCTTCTGGGTCGGGATCGGCGGCCAGCCTCACGACCTCGCCGAGCTGGCGCGCGACGAGCCTCTGCAGCAGTGGATGCGCGGGCGCCCCGCCTTGATCCGGCTGCCGGACGGCACCCTGCTCCAGCACTGCGGAAACGACGACTGCCTCGAGCTGATCGCGATCGACGACCCCGACCCGGTAGCGGCGATCAACGCCAGGGTCCGCGACCTTCTCACGTCAGGGGGCGAGGCTCAGCTGTGGGAGGTACTGAGCGGCCGCAGCGCGTTTGCCACCCAGCCCGAGCGCCTGGACCGCTGGCTCGAGCTGACGGGCTCCCGGCGCGTGGTGTTCGGCCACACTCCCCACCGCAACTCCGCTCCCGAGCGTTACCACGGCGGCAAGGCGATCAACTTCGACGGTGGGCTGTCTCGCACCCACCGCCTGCATCGCGCCGGCTCCCCGCTCGGCGCCACCGTCGCGCCGCTGGAAGACTAGTGGACCGTACCAGCCAGATCTGGAGCATCCGACGTCCCAGACGGCCGGGCGCCCCGCGGGCGCTGATGCCAGCGGCCTGCTCCAGCTCTGGCCGTTACAGTCCACTAGGCGGCGGCAGGGCGGCAGTGCTTGCACGGCCGGTAACCGGCCGCGCGGGCCTCGGCCTCGTCGTGGAACCGCACGACGTTTCGCTCGTTGGCGGTCTTGCCGTGGTAGCAGGTGGGAAAGCAAAAGACCTTGGTGGTGCGCACGCCCTCATAGCGATAACCGCGCTGCGCAAAGTCCTGGAGGCGCTTCAGCTGCACGCCTTCCAGGGTCAGGATGGAACGCTTCGCCTCCGGTCCGCCCCCGCCGTAGTTGCCGATCTTGCCGTCGGTGCGCACCACGCGGTGGCACGGTATGAAGTAGGGGATCGGGTTGTTGGCCAGGGCGGTCCCGACCGCCCGGACCGCGGCCGGGTGGCCGATCTCGCGCGCGATCCACCCATACGGCCTCACCTGTCCGCGAGGAATCTCGAGTGTCTTGCGCAGCACCGCCTGCTCGAAGGGCGTGAGCCCACGCAGGTCGAAGCGCAGCCGCCGCCGGCCGTCGAGCTCGTCAGTGATCTTTTCCGCCAGGTCCGGCGGCGCCGCCGCCGGCGTCAGCTGGCGCCCGACGTCCTCGCGGAACCACTGCTCGAACTCCTCGGCCGACGCCATCCGCGCCGCGGCCGAGACCCCGTTACGATTCCACGCCACGTAAACGGGGCCGAGCACGGTGTTGAAGCGGGCGTACGAATCGGCCATGCCGACGTGCGCCAGAAGCCGGTCCGCAAAGCCTCGAGGCGCCTTGACCGAGCCAAGCCGCTGCAGGTCAGTCGTGAGAGTTGTCATCGTCGTCTCCTCTGAGCAGTTTCAGTCCGCGATGGACGTTCGCCTTCACCGTCCCCACCGGCTGGCCGAGCGCCGCGGCCGCTTCCTCGTACGAGAGCTCCTGGACGTGGCGAAGGACCACCGCTTCTCGATACCTGGGGGGTAGCGCGGCCACGCGCGAGGCCAGGTCGACCATGTCAGCCCGCCGCATCACATCCTCTTCCGGGCCGGCCGAGCGGTCCGGCTCGCTGCCGTTCAGCTCGACGAGCAGCGGCTTGACGCCTCGCGCCCGGTTCCGGACCACGTTGAGCGCGATCCGGTGCAGCCAGGCCCTCTGCTTGAGGTCGCGTATGCGCTCTGGCGGGTAGGTGACGAGCGCGCGATAGGCGCGCAGGAACGTGTCCTGCGCCACCTCCTCGGCGTCGTGGCGGTTGCCGGTCAAAGCGAAGCTGAGCGCGAAGATCCGGTCCTGGTGCTCATGGACCATCCGCTCGAAGACCCGCTCGCTTGCCTCCATCTGTCTCCTAAACACGCAATTGGCCGATCTCGTTGCACAAGTCGAGCGTTTTTCGCAGGGCGCCCGGCCAATATTCGGCCCTGCGGGCCACTACGCGACGGCGATCATGCGAGTGGCGGCGGCTTAGTCTGCGCCGGCTCGAAGCCGCGGCACCGAAGCACGGGGAGCGTCGGGTAGCGCGGGAACGAGGGTTCTGTCAGGGAGCGCTCGCACATCCAGAACATGCTCCGGCTCCCCGGGACCTTCCGCGAATGCTTGCATGTGGCGCAGAGCCCTGTTTCCACGACCCCACATCATGTAGCGGCTCGAGCGGCGGCGCCGAAAGTTGATCCACGTCAACGTCATAACCCGATATACGTTGGCCGGAGGTTGTCAGATCACCGACCGCTGAGGATCAGGCGTTTGTAAGCGGCGGCATGGACTGGAGCGCCTTGATCAGTCGCTCGAACGAGCTCGCGATGCCGTACCGGGCGCCGAGCTCCTCCACCCGCTTCGGATCTTGCGGCCAGCGGTCGCGCCTGCCCCGCGGCATCTCGATCTTGAGGTTCGCCACCGGGGGCACCACGTGCTGCGCCTTCTCCAGGTACTCGGCGTCCGACCCGCGGAAGATCCCGGCTTCGAGCATGGCGCCGATCGAACCGTAGCGCCGCACCAGGTCCGCGGCCTTCTTCGCCCCGACCCCGGCGAGCCCTGGCAAGCCGTCGGAGGGGTCGCCGCGCAGGATGGCGAAGTCCGAGTACGAGCGGCCGGGAATGGAGTAACGCCTCTCCACCTCCGCCTCGTCGACGACCGCGAGGCCGCCCTTCTCCGGGTACAGGACGATCACGTCACGACCGCTGACCAGGCTGAAAAGGTCGCGGTCGCCGCTCAAGATCTCGATGGGCGGGCTCACCCTGGAGGCGATCGAGGCGATGATGTCCTCCGCCTCGTAGCCCTCCAGGCCCACCGCGTCGACCCCGACCACGGCCAGGCAATCCATGATGATCGGCATCTGGGGAATGAGCGCCGGCGGGATCGGCTCCGCGGTGCGGTGCTCCTTGTAGCTCGGGATGAGCTCCACCCGCCACTCAGGCCGCCAGTCCTCGTCGGTGGTCACTGCGACGTGGCGCGGCCGGCGGTCCGTGATGTGACGCGCCAGGTTGTCCATGAACCCTCGCACCGCGTTGGTGAGGGTCCCATCGGGTCCGCGCATGGTCTGCGGTATCGCATAGAAAGCGCGAAAGATGAAGCTCGACCCGTCCACCAGCAGCCACTCGGGCAAGGTCGCACCATCGTAAGACGGCCATTACGATGGCGACGGATTGAGGCTGCTCGCGCTGTCCGCCATCGCGTTCGCAATGATCTCGTGCTCGAATTCGCCGAACCCGAGCACGACGTCGTCCGGCGCCCGCACCGGCACACCGACGAGCGCAGCCAACCCCGCCGCCACCAAGGCCGCCGACCTCCGCACCAACCTCGACCTTTTGCTCGGCGAGCAGGTGATGCTCGTCGCCAAGCAGTCAGCGGCGGCCGTCAACCACTCGGACTCGTACGCGGGCTACACGACCGCGTTGACGACCAACGGCGCCGACCTCGCGAACGTCTTCCGTTCCGCGTTTGGCAACGCGGCCGCCGACCAGCTCTCTCAGACCTGGGGCATCGAGAACGGATACCTGGTCGACTACACGATCGGCGTCGTCACCCACAACCAGGCCAAGTCCAACGGTGCGATGTCAGGCCTGGTCAACGGTTTCGTGCCCCAGCTCGCGCAGCAGATCACGGGCCTGTCGCAGCTGCCGCTGGATCCGATCACCCTGCTCTTGTCGCAGCAGGTGCTCGAGGACAAGGCCGTCATCGATGACCAGGCCGCGCAGAAACCTGGCTCGACCTTCCCCGACCTGCACACGGCATTCATGCAGTCTTCGCGTCTCGGCGACGCTCTTGCGCCGCGGATCGCTCAGGAGTTCCCCGACAAGTTTCCCGGCGACCCGGCGCTTCCCACCGTCGATCGGCGCGTCTCGCTGAACATCCTGTTCGAGGAGCACGCGTACCTCGCGACCATGGCGACCAACGCCATCGTGAGCGGAGACAACGCCGAGAAGGCGGCCGCGACCATCGCGCTGGCGGCCAACGCCGACTCGCTCGGCACCACGTTCAGCACCGTTTTCGGCAACCCTGCCGGGACGGAGTTCGACACCCTGTGGGCGACCAGAGTCGCCGCGCTGGTGGGCTACGCGGGAGCCGGCGACCCTGCGTCGATGAGAACGCTGACCGAGACGTTTGCGGTGCAGTTCTCCAAGCTAGCAGGCATCTCGCCTACGCCGGTGGTGGACCAGGTCGAAGCCATGTTGAAGGTCATCGACGACCAACGTTCGAAATCGACGGCGTCGCTGGCGGACGACGACCGCGCGGCCGCCACGGCGATGCAGCCCATCGCGGACGCGCTAGTCGAGCGCTGAGGCGATGATCTCCAGGCCGGTCGCCGCGTCTTCCGGGTTCAGCACCAGGGGCGGGCAGATGCGGACCGCCCGGGTGCCCGCGGTCAACAGCAGAAGCCCTTTCTGGAAAGCCGACTGCACCAGCTGAGCAGCCTTGTCCGGCGTCTTGAGCTCGATCGCGAGCATGAGTCCCATTCCGCGCACGTCCGTGACGTGCGGGTGTGACATGGCGATTTCGCGCAGGCCGTCCTGCATGACCGCCCCGACCATGGTCGCATTCTTCATCAGGCCGCCCTCGATCAGGTCGAGCGTGGCGAGGCCCGCGGCGCACGCTACCGGGTTGCCGCCAAACGTGCTGCCATGAGAACCCGGGGGCCAGCTCATCTGCTCAGCCCGCGCGATGAAGGCGCCGAGCGGCAGCCCCGACGCGATGCCCTTGGCGAGGCAGACGATGTCGGGCTCGACTCCCCAGTGCTCGATGGCGAGCAGCTTGCCGGTGCGGCCCATACCCGACTGAACCTCGTCGGCAACGAGCAGGATGCCGTGCTTCTTGGTGAGCTCGCGCAGGCGCGGCAGGAAGTCACTCGGCGGCACGAGGTATCCGCCCTCACCCTGGATCGGCTCGACGAAGACCGCCGCGACGCTCTCCGGCGGTGCGACGGTGGCAAAGAGCTCCTCGATGCGATCGATGCTTTGGTCGGTCGTGATTCCTCGCGAGGCGCTGGGAAAGGGCGCGTGAAAAACCGACGACAGCAGCGGCGCAAAGCGGCGGCGCTGGCTCGCCTTGGAGGCGGTGAGCGACAGGGCGCCGAAAGTGCGGCCGTGAAACGCCCCGATGAAAGCGATGTAGCTCGGCCGGCCGGTCGTGAAGCGCGCGAGCTTCATCGCGCCCTCGATCGCCTCAGCTCCGGAGTTTGTGAAGAACACCTTGGCCGGCGTGCCCGGCAGGATCCGGGCCTCGAGGCGTTCGGCGAGCTCGATTTCGGATTGGTAATAGAAGTCGGTGCCCGACATGTGAAGGAAGCGCTGAGCCTGCTCGACGACAGCGGCCACGACCTTAGGGTGAGAGTGCCCGGTCGATGCGACGGCGATCCCGGCCGTGAAGTCGAGAAACCTGTTGCCGTCCACGTCCGTGACCCAGCAGCCCTCGCCGCGCTCCATGACGAACGGGTACGAGCGGGTGAAGCTGGGAGACATCGCCTTGGAGTCCCGGGCGATCAGGGCGGCCGCCTTCGGGCCCGGGAGCGGCAACGTGATGAGGGGTCTCACCGCGCGGAACGTACCAGACCGCGCGCCGGAACCATGCGCGGATAATGGTCTCCATGGCCAAGGCCAGCCCCCCCGCTCGAAAGGACGGCGGCGCGGCCCGAACGCGAGCCCGGCCGAACAGCAGCAGCGCATTCGAGCTCCGACCCGCCACCCATGCGGACCTGGGCGCGATCGTGGGGATCTACAACTGGGCGGTCAACCAGACCTTCGCCACCATCGATTCGGAGCCCCTGGACACCGAGGAGGCCGCGGCGTGGTGGGAAGCCCACGGCAGGCGCTCCAAGCTGCTGGTCGCGACCGACGAGACCGGCGTGATCGGCTGGGCGCGCCTTTTCCCTTGGAATCAGCGAGGCTTCGACATCGTGGAGGACCTCGTATACGTCGACCCAGTTCACCATGGCCGAGGCATTGGGCGGGAGCTCTTGACCGAGCTGATCGAAGAAGCGCGCGGGCTCGGCTACAGGACCATCGTCGCCACCGTGGCCACCGACAACCGCGCCGGCCTGGCTCTGCATGCGAAAGCCGGGTTCGAGGTGGTCGGCACGATCCGCGACGCGGCCCACAAGTTCGACCGATGGATGGACATCACGCTGGTCCAGCGAGCCCTCGAGAAGTAAGCTCCGCGCCTTCAGACCGGGCCCATCGATGGAGAGGCCCGCTTCGTTCCCGGCCGTGACCCGAGGAGCGCAAATGTCACCGCCACCGTCGCAAGCAGTGCGGGAGCCCATTCGATGAAGCCCCCGAAGCTGATGACCTGGGGTATCGACTGGAGAGCAGCAGAGACGGCTGACACCCACCAGGCTCCGAACCGCAGACTGACCAGGGGCGCGCCCGACAGCAAGATCAAGCTGCCGGCAATCACAAACGGAAGCGGCCCTCCCCACGCGGACACCGCCGGCAGCGACTGGCACACGCTCGCGCCGGCGCTCGTGCTTGTGCACCCTTCGGCGCCGCCCGGGACGAATTGGGCGACCAGTGCCAGGATCGCTAACACCGGCGCGAGCACCGCGATCGACATGATCATTCGACCGTGTCCGCGCATGATCATGCCAGCTGCGGCTCCAAGCACCAGAGCAAGAGGCGGGATGATCAGCCTTACATCCCCCCGAAGAAGGAGCCGATTGGCGCGGCCGTCGCGTAGGCGGCCGGATACACCGTCTTCATGACGCCGACAGCCTGCCACTGGCCGACCACCGCCGCCGCCCGGGTGTTCTGACCCTCGTCGAGGGCCCCCGCGCCGGCGAACTTCACCCCGCCGCCGTTGATGCTGTCGCCCACCGGCACGTCCACGTTGAGGGCCGCGACTCGGATCGTCTCCGAGCTGACCGGGCCGCTCATCTTGGCGAGGACGTCGTGGAAGAGCGTCCACCCACCGACGAACCCGGCCACCGCGGGGATCTCCATCGACGCGCCCGAGTTGTCACTCGCGTAGGTCGAGCGCGCCCTGGCCAGCAGCGCCTCGCCCGCGGCCGATAGGGCGGCGGGGCTGATATCGGCGTCGGGCTTGTCCGCGGCATAGACGCCTACGGCATCGGCGCCGAGCCGTTGGCCGAACAGCGGCATGCAGAAGGCCGAGCTCGTGCCGATGGCGCCCTTCAGCATCACGTGATGACGCAGAATCGCCTGCCAGATCGCGATGCCGTCGTCGAGGTAGCTGACGTCGTAGAGGAAGTCAGGGCGATCCTCGGCCAGCCGCAGGGCGATGATGTCGGGGTCGTAGGCGTTGGGGTTGTACTCGATCACGTCGACCACGTTGATTCCGAGCGCCTGGGCGAGCTGCTGCTCGCCACCCCCGACCGAGCTGCCGTAAATGTCGTTGACGCGCACGACGACCGCGCGCGGCGCTTTCAGCTGGGCGGCCGGCATGAGCACGTCATGGGTGAAGTTGACCGCCATGCGCCCGAGCGAGCTGCCCGTCGCAACGGTGCGAAAGACGTAGTTGCGCTGAGCCGTGATCGGATCGGCGACCGCTCCGGTCTCCCAGTACACGGTCTTCAGCTGCTCGGCGCGCGCGGAGGCCGCCGCCGACAGCGTGCTGCCGTACGTGCCGAGGATCGCGGGCACGTGATAGTCGTGGACGAGCGTGTCGACCGCTGCGCTGGCGGCTTGGGGCGTGGTCGCATCGATGACCTGGAGCCGGACGTTGGGCGCGCCCTCCTCCTCTGCGACCTGCAGCGCCGCTTGCACCCCCGCGAGCTCCTCCTTGCCTCCAGGCGCCTGCGGGCCGCTGAGGGGATAGATCGCGCCCAGCACGATCGACTGGCGGGCCGGGGCCGTCAGCGATTGGCCGCACGCGGCCGCGATCACAAGGAGAAAAGCGCCGGCAGCCAGTCGGCGGATCACCGCCTCAGGATATCGATCCCGGTTATGCGGTGGCTGGGACGCTCACGGCGGCGGTTCGCGCATCCGCCAGCTGGCGCTCGAGCTTCGTCGCGGGCGCATACCCGTAGTTGACGTGCAGGGCGCGGCCGTCCGCCGACATCACGACCGTGGTCGGCAGCGTATACACGTGGAACTGGTCCGCCAGGGTGCGGTCTTCGATCGCGTCAACCTTGTCGACGCGCACCGGTCCGAGCTTGGCCAATGCCGGCTCCTGGTGCGTGCGGCAGACGGTGCAGCTCTCGCCGGTGAAGTAGAGGATGTAGGGCTCGCTCGCGGGAGCCGCCGTTGCCCCGATGGCGCGCCGGCGCGCGATGTGCGCGCGTACGGCCTCCAGGCAGGCGGCGACGAGCACGATCGCGCCCACCGCCGCCAGCGCCCAGAGCTGCGCGCTCACGCTCGAATCAATCCCCGCTTGCCAAGCTGGAAGTAGATCTGGCAGCCCAGGCAGTACCCGAACGCCAGGTTCACGAATGCCAGCACCGCGACCAGCAGCGCGATGGCGAGCCCGATGACCAGGCCCGGGCCAGGTCGGAAGTCGCCCGAGAGCAGAGGGCCAAACACGAGCAGGGAGGAGATGCCAAGGAAGACTCCGCCCAGGCCCTGGGCGAAGTTGTGCGGCTCAGGCCGGTCGGCCATCGGTCGCGCCTTGACTATGCCGCGCGGCTTCAGGATCTTGAAGTAGAGCTGCTTGAACAGCGCCAGCTGCGGCGCGAAGGTGCCCAGCAGAAGCACGACCGCAAGCAGCGGGATCAGCCAGATCAGCCATGGCACGGCCTGGCTCCCTAACACCGCGACGAGCACGGTGGCGACGATCCCGGTCTGGTTGACCTTGAGCGCCGAGTGGTCGACGGTCTGCGTGACGGCCATCCCTACTTCTCGATGGGGACGCGGATCGAGCTGCCCCATTCGGTCCACGAGCCGTCGTAGTTCTTGACGTCCTTGTAGCCGAGGAGCTCGTGAAGCACGAACCACGTGTGCGCGGAGCGCTCGCCGATGCGGCAGTAGGCGATCACCTCTTTGTCCGGCACGATGCCTTTGCCGCCGTAGATCTGCTTGAGCTCATCGAGGCTCTTGAAGGTGCCGTCCTCGGTGTTGACCGCGGTGCCCCACGGGATGCTCACCGCCGTCGGGATGTGGCCGCCGCGTTGCGCTCCCTCCTGCGGCAGGTTTTCCGGCGCGAGCAGCTCACCCGAGTACTCCTTGGGCGAGCGGACGTCGACCAGGCCCGCTTTGCCGAGCCTCGACTGCACGTGGTCCCGGTACGCGCGAATGTCCTCTTTCGGAGAGCCGTGGAAGCGGTATTCCGTAGCGGCGTAGCCGGGTGCGTCCGTGATATAAGGCCGCCCTTCCTTCTCCCACTTGACACGTCCGCCGTCGATCAGCTGGACCTTGTCGTGCCCGTAGTACTTCAGCGCCCAGTACGCGTAGGCGGCGAACCAGTTGTTGTTGTCACCGTAAAGGAGGATGGTCGTGTCGGGCGTGATTCCGCTCGTGCCCAGCAGATTCGCGAGCGCCTCCTTGCTTGCGATGTCCCTGTTGACCTGGTCCTGGAGGTGCTTCTTCCAGTTCCAACCGACGGCTCCTTCGATATGTCCCTTCTCATAGGCGGACGGGTCGACGTCGACCTCGACGATGCGAAGTCCCTTGTCCTTTCCGTGCTCGGCCACCCACTCGGTGGAAACCAAAGCCTTGGTCTGTGTCGATGAGCTCAAATCCAATACCTCCCTGAGAATGCCAATTACCGATGATCGACTCGGTGGGAAACTGCGGTCGGACGGGCGCGCCTCACGGCGCGAGCGAACCGCCGGAACTAGCTACAGAAGCAGGCCGGAATGTGAACCAGGCGCTGGGCGGGCCAGCTCAGATCCTGCATATTCACGACATCTTATGACAACCCGCGATGGGCGACGATGATTCCCGTGATGGAAGCTCGTTAGTGCGAATCGATCTCATTAAGTACCAGGCCCTGGGCAACGACTACCTCGTCCTGGACCTGCCTGGGCCGCTCGACGAGGTCGTCCCATTGCTCCCTCTGTTGTGCGACCGAAACCTGGGCCTGGGCTCCGACGGCCTGCTCGCCTTCGACCCCGCGGCCATGATCGTGCGCATCTTCAACCCGGACCGCTCGGAGGCGCAGAAGAGCGGCAACGGCCTTCGCATCACGGCCGCGCACGCGGTGCTGGAGCATGGCGCGGGCGATCGCTTTGAGCTGCGCACTGCGGACCGCGCCAACGCGGTGAGGGTGCTCGCACGCGACGGCGCGGAGGTGAGCTCGGAGATCGACATCGGACGGCCTTCGTTCAAGGCGGCCGACCTGCCGGCGAGATTCGAAGGCGAGCCAGGACGGGTCCATCTGGACACCCCCGCCGGCGGGGTCAACGCGGTGCTCGTGTCTGTCGGCAACCCTCACTGCGTGGTGTTCGGCCAGCCCGTGACGAAACAGCGCTGCCTCGAGCTCGGGCCCCACCTCGAGCGCCACGACGCATTCCCGGAGCGCACCAACGTGCAGCTCTGCGAGGTCATCGACCGCGCCCACGTACGGGTCGAGATCTGGGAGCGCGGCGCCGGCTACACGCTGGCTTCAGGCACGAGCGCAAGCGCGGTCGCGGCGGCATGCATGCGCGAGGGCCTGGTCGGCGACCACGTCACAGTGAAGATGCCGGGCGGCAACCTGGCAGTGCGGCGTGAATCCTCCGGAAACCTGGTGCAGTCCGGACCTGCTCGGCGCGTCTACCGCGCCACCGTCGACCTCGCCGACTTCAGTGGCGGGCGCTGACGAGGCGGTTCACCGCCGCCGGAAGCTCGCCCAACCCGCCCACGACCTCGTCTGCCAGCGATGGGTCGTCCTTCTCGTCCTGGCGGTTGACCCAGATGCGGCTGATGCCCAGGTCGCGGGTCGGGCGGATGTCGTGGAAGTAGCTCTGCGCGACGTGGATCCATGCGCCGGCGGAGGCCCCGAAGGTGGACTGGAAGAGCCGGAAGTGCGCCGGATCCGGCTTGTAGGCGGAAACGTCCTCCGCGGTAACGACCGCGTCAAAAGAGATCGGAAGCCGGCGCTGCGTCAGGGCGATCAGGTCACGGTCGCAGTTGGTCAGCAGCGCGAATTTCCAACCTTCCTTGCGCAGCTCGCTCAGCGCAGGCCCCACGTCCGCGAACGCCGGC
The DNA here is from genome assembly GCA_049582065.1 of Candidatus Dormiibacterota bacterium. Taxonomy (GTDB): domain Bacteria; phylum Chloroflexota; class Dormibacteria; order Dormibacterales; family Dormibacteraceae; genus DATKSS01. The sequence goes on from JBAUTF010000111.1 coordinate 11,628, forward strand.
CAGTAGGGAATCGTCGAAACCAGGGCGGTCGCATCGTCAGCCTTGAGGTCTACCGACAGGCGGTGCGCCGCGCGGCGAGTCGTCTCGGTGAGCACGGCGCGGTACCGATGGAACGATCCCGCGTTCTCGACCTCGGCTTCGAGCGCGATGTAGGCGTCGAGAAAGGCCGGGCCGTGCCCCGGGAACAGCAGCTCCCCGGTGGTCCGGATCCCGTGGCGCCAATCGATCAGCGTGCCGAAGCAGTCGAACGTCAGCCAGCGATCGGCCACGACGTCCTTCGGCTAATGACCGGAGGCTCGGAACGCCGCTCCAGCCGCTTTCTTGGCCGCCTGGTCGACCTCTTCGGGCGTCAAGAGCGCAATCGTCTTGTAATGCCCGGCGACGCCGGTCGCACCCACCGCGAGCGCGAATGCGGCGATGCTCACGTTGTCAGGCGCATCGACGATCGCGTAGACGTCGCTTTCGCCAAACCCGAAGTAGAAGGCGTCGAGGTGTCCCCCAAGCGACTTGACGGCCGTTTCGACCGCGTTGCGACGGCCCGTGCCGCCTTCCTTGACCAGGCCTTTGAGGCCCTCGTGCGAGTAACCCGCCTCGATGAGATATTTGGCCATTGCAAGCCTCCTCCTGAACTAACCGCCCGACGGCACGTGCAAGCTAACCTGCTTTCGGCAGGTACTCCTGGATTGCGTGCGCCAGGTGCTGCATCGACATCGATTGCAGCCAGACCCGTCCTGGCCCGGTCAGCGTGGCGAGGAACAGCCCCGAGCCGCCGAACAGCGCGTTCTGGATGCCGGGAACTGTCGTGATGTTGAACTGGACCGACTCCTGGAACATCCCGACCAGGCCCGGGTGCACGCGCAGTGTGTTCCCGGCCTGAAGGTCGTAAACGACGACCTCGCCATGAAGCTCGACCCACGCCTGGCCCTGGCCCTGGAGCCGCTGCATACGGAACCCGTTGCCGCCGAACACGCCCGCGCCCAGGCGCTGCTGGAACCCGATCGAGAACTGCACACCCAACGTGGCGCACATGAAGCCATGGCGGTGGACCATGTAGCCCTGTCCCGGAGCGATCTCCATCGGCAGGATCTGGCCCGGCAGCTTGGCCGAAAACGCGAGGAGGCCGGGTCCCCCGACCGCCGTGTACTCGGTCATGAAGAAGGTGCCGCCCGCCACAGCTCGGCCCAGTGCGCCGAGGAAGCCACCCTGCTGTCCGCCGGCCGAGGTCGAGGTCTGCATCTGCACAGCCATCGACATCCAGCCAAGCTCTCCGGACTCGGCGAAAACCTTGTCGTTCGGCTGCATGTTCAGCTCGAGAACCGGCATCACGGTGCCGACGATCTTCGATTCCATACTCTCCCTCTCGTCAAATAGGCGGTCGCTGTCGCGGCCACTCTATCAGGCGGCCGAAGGAGCCTAGTTGAAGTGGTGATGCGCGTCGATGGTGCGCCGCCGCACCACCGGCTTGCCAGGATTCCGGGAGCACTCGTCGCACACGCCCACCACCAGGACCTCGGTCCGGACGGGTCGGAATCGATGCCCCTCCTCCAGGTGCGACTCGAGCTCGCTGACGAGCTCTTCCTGGATGTGCAGCACCCCGCCGCAGACCTGGCAGACGGCATGGTGATGGTCGCCGGACGCGAGCTCGTAGTGTGTCGCGCCTTCACCCAGGTGCGCCGCGTAGACCGAGCCCGACGCCGTCAGAGCCTCGAGCGCCCTGTAGACCGTGCTGCGGGGAAAGCCCGGCCTGGTCTGATGGATCTCGGTCGCGATCTCCTCCGCGGTGCAGTGGCCGCCGAGCCTCACGATGGCGTTGTAGACCATCGTCCTTTGCGCGGTGCGCCGCATCCCGGGGGCGAGCATCAGCTCTCGCGGATCATGCGCAGGGACCGGTCGGACTTGGTCAGCACCCGGCACCCGCCTTCTTCGACCACCAGGTCGTCCTCAATCCTCACGCCGCCCCAGCCGGGGATGTAGACGCCGGGCTCGATGGTGAAGACCATGCCCGCCTCGAGCGTCATCGTCGAGCCGGGGTCGGCGCTCGGTTCCTCGTGCGCCTCTAGGCCGAGCCCATGGCCCACGCGGTGAAAGAACCGGTCGCCGTAACCGGCTGAGTCGATCACTCGGCGCGCGGCGGCGTCGACCTCGCCGGCCGGAATTCCAGCGCGCACGGAGGCGATGGCCGCGTCGTGCGCGTCGAGCACGAGCTGGTGAATCTCACGGTGCTTCGCGCTCGGTTCCCCGACCACCCCCATCCTCGTGGTGTCCGCCTTATAGCCGTCGAAGGCGGCGCCGAAGTCGAGCAGGACGAAGTCTCCCGCGGCGAGACGGCGACCGGTGGGGCGCATGTGCGGGAGCGCCGAGTTGGGACCAGACTGGACCAGGCTCTCGAAGCTCAACGAGCCGCCGAGCTCGCCGATGAGCGTGCCCAGCATGAGCGCTACCTCGAGCTCGGTCTGGCTCGCGCGCAGCCGTGGAAAGACCTCGTCGCCAGCGGAATCGGTGATGGCGGCGGCGCGCTGCAGCAGCTCGATCTCGCCGTGGCTTTTGGTACGGCGCAGGCGCCGAACCTCGGAGCCGGCGTCGACCATCTCGCGCACCCCGGCGCGCGACATGAGCATCTCGGCCGCGTGGACGCTGAGGTGCTCTTTCTCCACCGCCACCTCGGCGCATCCCTCCAGTGCGTCGCGTACGAGCAAGTACGCGTCCTCGCCATCGCGCCAGGACACGACAAGGGCCTGGTCCGCGTGCGCCGACGCCTTCTGGTGCTCGATGGCGGGCACGATCAGCGTCGCGCCGTCCGGACGCACGGCAAGGGCCATGAGCCGCTCGAACGGCTCGGCATGGAAGCCGGTCAGGTACGCGATCGAAACCGGCCGGGTGATGTAGGCGGCCTCGACATGGCGGCCGGCCATCCAGCGGCGCAGGTCCGCCAGCCGCGTCGTCGCCGCCGTCGGGCTACTCAATGCCGGCGATGCGGACGCTGTAAGCCCCGTTGGGTGTCCTGATCTCGACCTCGTCGCCAACGCGGTGGCCGATCAGCGCCTTGCCCAGCGCCGACTCGTAGCTGACCCTGCCCGCCTTCGGGTCAGCCTCGGCCGGGCCCACGATGCGGTAGGTCTCTTCGTCTTGGCCCTCTTCGCTGAACCGCACCGTGCTTCCCATGGCCACCACACCGTTGGCGGCCTTGGTCTCGATGATCACGTGGTTCTTGATGATGGCTTCGAGCTCCTTGATCCGAGCCTCCATCATCCCCTGCTCGTTCTTGGCCGCGTGGTACTCGAAGTTCTCAGACAGATCGCCCAGCTCGCGAGCGGCCTTGATCTTCGACACGATGTTCGGCCGGCGCACGTTGGTCAGCGCGTCCAGCTCCCTGCGCACGGCCTCCAGCCCTTCCGGTGTGATGTGCACGTCGTTGGTCATCAACTGGAGTCTAATCACCGTGACGGCGACCGGCTCGGCCGTATACAGTCGCGTGCATGCGAAGGCTGCTCCTCACGATCGGGATGCTTTTGATGGGGATGGGCATGGTCGGCGGGGCCGCCGTGTCGCTGGTCGGCACCTCGCTGCTGCCGCTCGACCAGGAGGTCGGCACCCACGCGTCGGCTGCGGGCGCCGTGCTGGGGATCGGGCTCATGGCCGCGGCGGTCAACCCGGCGGCCAACGTCGGATGGGTCCGCGCCGGGATCCTGTACGGCTTCGTGGTCCTGGCCTTCGAGGCCGGCTCCTACTTCCTTTGGGGCGCGACGTTCCACCTCGGGCCCGTCATCTTCGGGCTGGCATTCAGCCTCCTCCTGATCGCGACCTATCCGCAGCGCAGGCAGCTCGTTCCTCCCGCCAGGGACAGCTACGGGAAGCGTGGAGCCGCCACGGGACCGGCGTTGATGAAGACGTCGAGCGACCAGGCCGCCGGCGCCGAGCCGGTCAAGGAACCCGAGAAAACCTCGACCTGAGCGTGTAGGCCAGCGCCACCAGCGGGGCCTGCAGGAAAAGTACGGTCGCCACCACGACCACGACGTCGGGCTGGTCGCGAAATGCCGCGGCCGCGACCAACGGACCGGCGGACCCCAGCAAGGTGGCGACGAGCAACGGGATCAACCACGACCGGTCGTGCGCGCGCGCATCGCGCATGGCCAGCCATCCGGCGGTCGCGACCATCGCCACGACCAGGATCGGAACCAGCAGAGATAGGGGTATATACGCATCGCACTGTGAGCCCGAGCACCGGCTCGCGGCGAGACGCAGCCCGTGATAGGCGCCCAGCAAAGCCAGCGCCAGGACAGCCGAGACCCTGGTCGCCAGCGCGACCTCTAGGTCTTGGGGGTGAGGGCCTGGACCTCGGTCATCATGCGGCGCTGCAAAATGAACGAGACGCCGTAAACGGCCCCGGCAAGCGCCGCACCGACCAGTACCGCCAGCGTCGCGTGGAGCAGCGGTGGCTCGATCGGCGAAAACGCGACCGCGTCGTCGCCGATCACCGCGCCGAGGGCGAGCCCGAGGGGCGTCATCAAGGGAAGCAGCTGCAGCCGCTTCATGACCGGAGGCACGGGCGGCTCGACTCGCCCGACCATGCGCTGTCCCATCACGCCCACCGACCGGACGTGGCGAAGGTTCGGCGTGACGGTCAGGACCACGTTGACCTGGTTGCCCGGCACCTGCTTGAGGCGCGCCGGGGGGACGAGGTACTGCTCGACGCCGCCTCGCGTCTGGACCATCATCATGCCGAGACCCATCGACGTGCTGACCGAGCTCGCGCCGACCAGCTGGCCCTGCACGAGCCTGGCCTCGGCCTTGCGGTCTTTGAAAGCGAGCCTGAAGCCGGGCGCCACGAAGCTCGCGAGCAGCGCGATCGGAAACACCCATGCGATCGACGCCGCGATCGCATCGGGCCATCCGTAGACAGGCGGTACGAACGCGATCAAGACTGCGATGACCAGCAGGCAGATCACCGCGACCGCGACCGAGATGTAGCCGATACGCATCACGAGGTCAGGCGCGTATCCCTGCAGCATCCCGCCAGCCTGGACAAACCTCTCACGCTGTTTGCGAGTCGCGCCGGCGGCGTTCGACGCGGCTGCCTTGGGCTGAACCTTCCGCATCTGCTGGCGGACCTGCCTGACCTGCTTTTTACCCATCCCCTTTCCTCAGATCGGGAGTGTATCCGGCGGGGGGTAGGTGATGCGGCCATTCTCGACCCGCGCGAAGGGCGTAAGCGAGTGCCGCGCGGGTTCCGCCTTGCCGGTGATGTGACTCACCTGGCAGCCTCGGATCGTGAGCGCGTCCGAGACCAGCGATCGGTGGCAACGCCAGGGCACCGCCTCGGCGCACATGATCGCGACCTCACCATGCACGGGAAGGTGGGCCGAACGGCGGGAGGGGAGGGACATCAGCCTGTCAATGCCTCTCCAGAACTCGATGGTCTGCATGTAGTCGGCATAACCGCGAAAGGAAACGTTGCGCCAACCCGTGTTGATCGAAGCTGCATTGGGTTTGCGCAACCCGCCGAGCTCGGGCATGTGCAGGTAAGCGATCCGGTGCGCCGGCAGCGAGCGCTCGAGCGAGGCCCTGGCGAAATGAGGCATGCGGCGCGAGGCGGGGACAGAACGGACGTCGACCAGGAGCTCGACCCCGTGCTGGTGCAGCAGCTCGACCAGCTCGTCCAGCGAGCGGGTGGAGTGCCCGATGGTCAGGAGCCGGGGCAACTAATTGCGCTGGGAGGGGACGACCGCGGGCACCAGCACCCGCTTCTCGTACTGCACGCCGTTGACCTGGAACGCGCCTGAGAATAGAAATGCCGGCTCGTAAAAGCTGTGGTCGCCCGCCGCGACAAGGGTGTACACGAGCTCGGCGCTGGTCAGCTGGACGGCGATCGGCTGGGCAGGGTTGGCCGCCTGCGGCGGCGCCGACGAAGCGAGAGCGGCGCGCACCGCCTGGTCGCCGGAGATGATCGGGTAGGGCGCTGAATCGAGGCTGACCGGGAGCGGGCCCGAAGCCAGAACCGGCCGGTTGCCGTTGAGGTCGACCTCAAGCCCGTAACGGTTGCCGCCCGCGTCTACGAGGTAGGCGAGCCCGTAGCCTGGCGCGTCGAACTGGCGCAGGAAATGGACCTTGAGCTGGTCGGCGGTTCCGTCGACGACAGTCGTGTACGGCCATTGCGGCGCCAGGCTGTGCTCGGCGAGGAACAGCTCCGCGATGTCGGCCGGCTGCGCCCCCGCCGCTGCGACGCCCGGGAGCGAGGAGGCGGAGAGGATGAAATACGCCGGTTCCTGCAGCGGCGCCTGGACCGTGCCCCGCACGGTCAGCGTGTAGTCCGAGGCCGTGTACAGGCCGAGGAGTCCGGCCGGCCTGCGCTCCAACGCGGCGCCCAGAGATGCCGCGAACTGGTCGGCCGTATCCGTCGACGGCTCCTGGTAGCGGAACACCGGCGCGGTGCCGATCGAGACGTTCATAAGGCCCGCCCACGTCAGCGTGACGGGACCCGTGTAGGCGCCTGCGGCTGACGCGGGCTGACTGAATTGGGGTCCCTGGTTCGCGCCGCTGGGAGCGAGGACAGGCGAGGGGACGCGGCCAAACGATCCGGCCGAGCTTGGCACGTTGGCGCCACTTCCAGCGTTGAGCGACAGCTGGCGTTCCGTGCTGGAAGCGCCGCCGCGCCCGAGCCCGCTCAGGCTGAAGATCCCGACCCCGATCACCACGACGAGGACCGCGGCGACGGAGGCCAGCGGCACGGCGGGCACAGCCCGGATGCCCTGGACCAGTCCCGCGAGTGCATCGCGCAGGCGGCTGGGGAACGGCCGCCGCGACTGCATGCGCAGCCAGAGGTCGTCCTCGAACCCCGGCCTGGGCCGCGTCGTCTCGAAGGCGTCATCGAGCTGACGCTGGAGCGCCTGCAGCTCGAGGTCGTCTTCCGTCTCGCTCATCGGATGTTCACATGCCTGCCTTCTGGACGGATTCCTTCAACGCTTTGAGTGCCCTGTGGTACAGCATCTTCGCCGCGTCCTCGCTGCAGCTCATCAAGGTCCCGACCTCTTCGAAGCTGAGCCCGGAATGGCGCAGCGAGATCGCGTCGCGCTGGCGCTCGGGAAGGCGGGCCACATGCCCGAGCAGCGCGTGGTAACGGATCCTCTCCTCTGCTTCGCCCGCTGGATCCTCCTCGGCCTGCGGCTGATGCTCGATCGTCCGGCGCAGCCGCTCACGGCGGCCGTGCGCCCTGAAGTGATCGAGGGTGGCATTGCGGGCGATTCGGAACAGCCAGGCCGCCGGGGTCGTGTTCCGGGCCTCGAAGCGGGCATAGGCCTGGTACGCGTTCATGAAGACCTGGGCCGTGATGTCCTCGGCGTCCGCCGACGTCGTGACCTGGGATCGGACATACGCGTAGATGCGGCCGAGATAGTCCCGGTAAAGGTCTTCGAAAGGCGGCCGGTCGGCGACCACGGCCGGTTCATGGTAGGTGCAGTGTCCGGCGGTGGGAGGCCCGAAGCATATTCGCGGCACTGGCGGCCGGTGCCAAGGAAGCGGTGGCGCGACGAGGAACGCATTGAAAACCTCTGGGGCCCCCGCGCGCAGCGCGGGAGGATGCCCGGCCCCCTGACGCCGGCATCAACGCGAAGCCGGGGCCCTGCGAAATCAGCGATTTCGCGGGGTGGGTTCGCGTCCCGCCGCCAGGGCCGATGAGGATGCGAGGGACTTCCCGCCGACGGACACACAGAACCACATTTGAGGCAACGCCGGCCGAGGCGCGGCTGTAACGATTCAGGACTTGAGGGCTGCGCCGACCTCCACAGGACGGTTCGTGAAGATCGAGTCTGGTCTGCAGTACTTGCACCATGCGATCGCAGCCTCGTCGTCAACCGGCCAGACGGCGACCGCTCCACCCGCCGCGTGCACCTCTTTGACCAGCTCAGGGTCGGTGGCACCCCAATGCGGGGAGTAGACGTCGGCCCCCGCCTCGCGCATCATCGCCGCCGGGCGCAGCGGCCGCGAGCCTTCCAGGATGCCCAGCTGGAGCTTCGGCTCCATGTCGCGAAGCATGCGGATCGAGGGGTGATGGAAGGAGATGACGGCGCATTCGGGAACGGCGCCCAGCTGGCGGAGCATGGCGACGAGCTTCTCCTCGAGACCGGCGTACTGGAAAGGTATCTGCTTGACCTCGATCACAAGACCGACGCTGCCGAGCGCCAGCTCCACGACCTCCTGGAGCAGTGGAATCCGCTCGCCGTGCCCAGCATCGAGCTTGCGGAGCTCCGACGCGGTGCGGTCGCGGACCAGGCCTTTGCCGTTGGTGGTGCGTTCGAGTGTGTGGTCGTGGATTACGACGAGGCGCCCGTCGGATGACAGGTGCACGTCGCACTCGATGAGGTCGCAACCGGCCTCGATCGCGGAACGAAAAGAGCGCAGAGTGTTCTCGGGATTCGCCGCCGGGTTGCCGCGGTGGCCGCCGAGCAGCGGGCGGCCGTCATCGTGTGCGGCCTCGTATCGGGCGCGGATGGATTGAGTCAAGGCGCCGAGCAGTCTAACGGCGCTCCGACCTCAATCCGGCGACAACGCCCGCTCGGAATCCATCAGGGCGACAGTTGAGTAAATGCTTTCGATGGTCGCCGTTTGTTCGCTGATCGCTAACAAAGAACCCACCCCCTCTTGTCTATAGTGCAGGGGTGACCTCAGCCCAGCCCCGGACCATTGCCGAGCTTCGCGCCAGCGGCCATAAACACGAGACCGTCAAGCAGGAGATGCGGCGAAACCTCATCACGCGCCTGCGCTCGGGTGAGCCGCTGCTGGCCGGCATCGTCGGGTACGACGACACCGTGCTTCCGCAGCTCGCCAATGCCGTCATCTCGGGTCACGACGTGATCCTTCTCGGCGAGCGCGGGCAGGCCAAGAGCCGCATCATGCGCTCGCTGGTCTCGCTGCTCGACGAGCACGTGCCGGCGATCGCGGGCTGCGAGGTCAACGACCACCCGTTCGCGCCGATCTGCCGCCGGTGCCTCGACCTTGTCGAGAAGAATGGTGATGCGGTTGAGGTGACGTGGATCGAGCGGGACCGGCGCTACGGCGAGAAGCTGGCGACGCCCGACATCTCGATCGCCGACCTCATCGGCGAGGTCGACCCGATCAAGGTTGCCGAGGGCCGCTACCTGGCGGACGAGCTGACCATCCACTACGGTCTGCTGCCGCGCACCAACCGCGGCATTTTCGGCATCAACGAGCTGCCAGACCTCGCCGAACGCATCCAGGTCGGCCTCCTCAACATCATGGAAGAGAAGGACGTGCAGATCCGAGGTTATCGAGTCCGGCTGCCGCTCGACCTGTTCGTCATCGCCAGCGCCAACCCCGAGGATTACACGTCGCGTGGCCGCATCATCACTCCGCTCAAAGACCGATTCGGGTCGCAGGTGCGCACGCACTATCCGCTGAGCATCGGCGAAGAGATGCAGATCATGGAGTCGGAGAGACATCCCGTCCCCGAGGACTTCGAGCTGATCTTCCCCACCTTCATGAAGGAGATCGTCGCCGAGCTCACACACCTCGCACGGCGCAGCCCTCACATCTCACAGTCGTCGGGCGTGTCGGTTCGCATGTCCATCGCCAATTTCGAGAACCTCGCGAGCAACTCCGTGCGGCGAGCGGCGCGACTTGGCGAGTCTCTCGCGGTGCCTCGCATCACCGACCTCGCCTTCCTCGCGTCGTCGACGGCGGGCCGCGTCGAGATCGAAGCCCTCGACGAAGGCAAGGAGGAACAGGTGCTTGCCCGCCTCGAGCGCGGCGCGGTGAGCGCAGTGTTCAGCCGGCACTTCTCGGCTGCCCAGTTCGAGGGCATCGTGTCGCGGTTCGAAGAGGGAAGCATGCTCGAGGTCGGCGAGGGGATCCCGGCGCGCACGTACACGCGCGCGATCGGGGACCTTCCCGAGCTGGCGACGGCGTTGAAGAAGCTCGGCCTACCCGACCGTCCAGAGGTCCGCGCATCGGTGATCGAGTTCCTGCTCGAAGGCCTGCACCTCAACAAGCGCCTCAACAAGGACGAGGTCGACGGGAAGGCGATCTACCGGCGCTAGCCCGCGTGGCGAGAGCCGACGCGCCTCATTTCTGCGCGGAGTAGATCCAGGTGAAGCCGACCACCAGGATCGCGACGAGCACGAAGACCAGGAGCTCGACCCTGACCGCGATCCCCACCATCCTGCGCGCCCGGTGCGTGCGCGTCCCGCACCGCTCGCAGTAAGAAGCATCCGGGACCAGCCCCGCACCGCACTTTTCGCACGCAGCCTGAACCTGGTCCACCGCCTTTGAGTATGTACTGTTGAGGTGATGGAACTCCAGGAGGAGATGTCCGCCGCCGACGCAGTGCTGTTGATGAGCTCCGTGCCGGAGCACATCAGCGACCTCGCGTATGGGCTGGACGAGGCCCGCCTGCGCTACCGCCACGGACCGGCGTTTCCGACCCTCGGCGCGCTGATCGCCCACCTCCTCGATTCGGGCACCAAGGTCGACGGTCTCTTGCGGCGCACGCACCTGGAGGGCAAGACGACGGCCGACGTACGCGCGACGATCGACCCTGTGCACGACCAGGAGCTCGACCGCCCGCTGCAGGAGGCGCTCGAAGACTTCGCCCGCGTGCGCCGGCGCACCGTCGACCTGCTCCACGGCTGGGGCAAGGGCGAGTGGGAGCGGACCATCACCGACCCTCGCGGAGGCGACATCAGCCTGCTCGATGTCTGCCGCCTCGTCGCACGGCACGAGATGAGCCACATCGCGCAGCTCCGCAACCTCACGGCGCTGCTGCCCGAGCCGGAGGACCTGGGACCCGCTCGCCCGATCGTCCGGTAGGACGACAATTCGCTCGTGGCCGATACCGTCGAGGAGACCCCGCCGCCCGCCGATCGCCCCTCCAGGGCCGGCCGCTCGAAGCGCAAGCGCAAGTCCGGAGGTGGAGGCGGAGGCCGTTCTGCCCAGTACTGGATGGTCGTCAGCTCTCCTGACAACTTCCGCAAGACACGCGAACACGGCTACAGCATCCAGGGGCTCAAGAGCCGCCACCGCCGCCGGGTCGAGACGATGCGGGTCGGCGACCGGGTCCTTTACTACATCACCGGCCGAATGGCCTTCGCCGCGACAGTGACGGTGGGATCGCCCATGTACGAGGACCACACACCGATCTGGCGATCGGCCCGCCGCGACGAGGACTACCCGTGGCGCGTCCACATCAGGCCGGACTTCGTCCTCGAGGAGGCGGACTGGGTTCCCGCCAAGGACCTCGCGTACCGCCTCGACTATGTTCGCAAATGGCCGCCCGAACACTGGACGCTGGCCTTCCAGGGGCACATCCACGCGCTGCCGAAGAACGACTTCGCGATCGTCGAGGACGAGATCGCCCGCAGCGCCAGGCGACGCAAGCCTCTGGCCGGCTAGCCGCGCCGGCGTGGCCACGCTGAAGAGGCTCTACACATTCCACTTTCAGAACGAGCGAAGAGAGCGGCTCTTCCTCGCCTCGCTGGGCTTCCTCGTCACTTTTGGGATCGTGCGCGGGATCACGCACCTGATCCGCTCCGGCGTCGGGCCGTTTCACAACGTCACCTCGGGCGGATTGCACATCCACCACCTGGTGTGGGGCATCCTGATCCTTCTGGTGGTGGGCTACCTGTGGCTCATCGAGGAAGGGGTCGGTTCGAGCTGGATCGCGAGCCTGACGGCAATCGCTTTCGGGGTTGGCGCCGCCCTCACCCTCGACGAGTTCGCCCTGTGGCTCAACCTGCAGGACGTCTACTGGCAGAGCACCGGCCGCGAGAGCATCGACGCGGTCGCGATCTTCGCAGCCCTGCTCTCGGTCGGGATCTGGGGCGGCCCGTTCTTGGGAGCGCTGGCCGGCCACGTGTGGCGCCGGGCCAAAGCGGGGTGAAGATGTCACAAATCCGCCCTCGGAGGTGCTTGGTGTGTAGTGGGTATGAATCTCGAGGCGAGGCGGATGTCGAGCGTCAGGTCTGACGACGACTCGTTTGACGCTCTGTTCAGCGCCGAATACGCGCGGGTGGTGCGCATTGCCAACCGGGTCCTGGCCGACCCACACGAGTCCGAGGACGTGGCCCAGGAAGTGTTCGTCGACTTCCATCGGCTGCACTCGGCCAGCGCCCAGTACGCGCCGGCGTGGCTTCATCGGGCGGCCGCCCACTCGGCGCTGAACCGGTTGCGCGGCGCGCGGCGCCGGCAGCGGCGCGAGATCGCGCAGGCGGTCGAGGAGAGCGACCGCACGCTCGATCCGCAAAAGCAGCTCGAGGTCGACGAGGACCGGCGCCGGGTGCGGCAGGCGCTGGCTCGTATGGCGCCCAAACCCGCCGCCGTCCTTGTGCTCAGAGCCAGCGGGCTCAGCTACGCGGAGGTCGCGCAGGCGCTCGGTGTCGGTATCGGACAGGTCGGAACTTTGTTGAGACGCGCGGAAACAAGCCTGCGCAAGGAGGTCACTCGTGGCACATCTGAATGACGGAACACTTCGCCGGATGATCGACGATCCGGACGCCGGGACGGGGGCGGACGCTCGCCACCTGGAGACCTGCGCCGAGTGCAAATCTCGATTCGAGGCCGTGTCGAAGGACGCCCTAGCCATCTCGAGCCTGCTCGCGGTGCCTGATCCCAACGTCAACGTCGCTCGAGCGCTCCAGCTCGTGCGCTCCGCGCCCGAGGCGCAGCCGCGCTTCGGCTTCCGGCTCCCGGTCGTGCGTCCCGGCTCGCGGCCGATGGTCGTCGGGCTGGCCGCAGCGTTTGCAGCGGTCGCCCTCCTCGTCGTCGCGCTTGCGGAGGGGGGGGTCGTATTCGCGCCGACCAGCGTCACCCCGGTGCCGGTAACGCTTGCCGACATGGAATCGCTGTCACAGCTCAGCCAGTACGGCACCGTCAGCTGGACGACCCAACCGCAGCTGCAGATTGTCGCCGGCGCCTCCGAGGCATTCGCCGCGTCGGGCCTCCAGCCTCCGACCGTCGGAAACCTTCCACAGGGCGTTTCGTCGACCATCACCTATGCGGCGATGCCGAAGGCCGTCGCAGTCTTCACCTTCAGCGCCGCCAAGGCGGCTGCAGCAGCAGCAAGCTCCGGAAGCACACTGCCGGCTCTCCCTGCGGGGATGGACGGAGCCCAGATCACCTTGACAGTTGGCCCGGCGGTCGGTGAGATCTTCGGGAATCTGACGCAGCCGGCCACGGGGTCGGATATCACGGCCGCCAACCTGCCGCAGCTGGTCGTCGGTGAGTCGAGCGCGCCCACGGCAACCTCGAGCTCATCGCAAATCACCGTCAAGGAGCTGGAGAGCTACCTGCTCACGCTGCCCGGCATCTCGCCCGAGCTGGCAGCCGCGATCAAAGCGATCGGCGACCCCAGCACGACCCTCCCGATCCCGGTCCCGATCCAGTACGCGACCTCTTCCAAGGTCCAGGTCCAGGGCGTCCGGGGCATCGCCCTCGGAGACAACACGGGCGTCGGCTCGGGCGTCATCTGGGTCAAGGACGGCATCGTGTACGCCGTCGCCGGGACGATCAAGCAGTCGGACGCGATCGACATCGCCAATAACCTGAAATAGCCTTCGACCGTTAGCCTG
>JBAUTF010000112.1:0-6012 GCA_049582065.1 Candidatus Dormiibacterota bacterium
CGCGAGTGAGCAGGATGAAGCGAGATCGCAGCAGCCTTGCCGCCGCTTGTCCACGCAGCGCCGGGCGCCAGCGAAAAGTGAACTCAGGCATGCCGTCGCCAACGCGCACCTGGAGGTCGAACCCGGACGAGCAGACATCTTCGATAACGACCCCGTCTCGCGACTTCCACGCGCCGCGGGTAAGGGGTTCCCACGCCACATTGGCGAACGGGCGATTGGAAGAATCGACCTGCACGGCAAGAGTGGGGGCGGCCGCGTCGTTCCATGCGTCGAGCTCGCCGGCTGTAGCTTCGTCGATCAGCGCGTCGACCCAGGGCAGCGCGCTCTCGATGCGGATGCGTTCACCGGCCGTTTGCAGAGTTCGCTTCAAGCGTGCGCGACCAGTCCAAGTCGGCGGCCTACGGCGGGAGCCATGCCGCTCAATGCGAGCTCATAGGTCTCTGAAAGGTCGCGGCCGAGCACCGCGGGATGGAATCGGTCGCCGAGGTGATGGCGCGCCGCACTGGCCATCCTCGCCCCTTCATCAGGATGGTCGAGGACGTATGCAAGCGCCTTGGCCAGCAACTTTGGATCGCCCGGCGGCACCAACAGGCCTGTTCGACCTGGGACGACGACCTCTGGCACCGCATTGACCGCGGTGGCGACCACCGGCACCCCGCATGTCATCGCCTCGACGATCGAGCACGGCAGGCCCTCGTACCGGCTGGCCAGAGTGAAAACGTCGAATGCGGGCAGCAGGTCGGCGACGTCGCGGCGCTCACCAAGGAGGAGGAAACGATCGGTCAGTCCTCGCGCCCGGATGAGCTTTCTGGTGGCTTCCATCAAAGGCCCGTCACCCACCCAGACGCAGTACGCGTCCCGGTGGCCCATGGCGTCGAACGCCGCCACCAGGTCTTGAGGCGCTTTCTGTGCCGCAAGCCTGCCTACGGTTCCGACGACGAGAGCGTCTTCAGGGAGTCCCAGCATCCGACGCGCGGCTGCGCGTCGAGCGGGGGAGGTGGCGGGGATGTCGGCTGTGATCGCGCTTGCGATGGCCCGAGTCCGCTCAGCCGGGGCGATCTTGAGGCTGATCGCCTGGGCGGCCACCGCTCCTCCCACCGCAAGGAACTGATCCGTGATGCGACCCAGCCGTCTTTCCATCTCGACGTAAGTCGCGCGTACTGGCCAGGCCTGGAAGTCGTGGAAAGGAAAGCCGTGAAAGGTATGAACGATCGCGGGAATGCCCGCGCGATGCGCTGCCAACCTTCCGATGGCTCCGGCTTTGCTGCTGTGCGTATGAACCACGTCGAACCGCCGCTTGCGAAACTCGCTCAAGAGCTCCTGCATCGCCCTGACGTCCTCGCGGAGGTTGATGTCCGGGCGCATATGGGCAAGTCGCACGACTTCAAAGCCCGCGCTTTCTGCCTCGGCCAGCAGCGGTCCGCCCGGCGCCGACAGGATCGTCACCGAGAAGACGTTGGGGTCGAGCGCCAGCGCGCCTCGGAGAGCCACACCCCCGGCTCCCGCGATGAAGCGGGTGATGACTTGGGCGACCCGGACCATTAGAACCCGTCCGGATAGGGCGCCGCGAGGGCAGGAGCTCTGACCGGCATCGGTTTCGCAAATGCGGGTAGGAGGTCCGCGAGGTGCCCGCGCACCAGGTCGCTTCGATTGGCCGCCGCAGCTGCGATCAGACGATCAAGGATTGCATCAAGATCACCGGCCGCGGGTGCCGGCCTGGTCGCCCAGATCCGGGGGTGGTCGGTGCACAATCGTTCCTCGGCTTCGCTGAACAGCGCCTCGTTGAGCTTTTCCCCGCCGCGCAGGCCCGTAAAGCTGATTTCGAAGTCGCCCTCGTGCAGGTGGAACTGCGCCGCGTAATTGCGAACGAGGTCGACGATGCGAACCGGGTCACCCATGTCGAGTACGAATGTCTCGCCCAGCTCCGCCATGCTGGCCGCCTCGATGACCAGGCCGACCGCCTCCTCAACCGTCATGAAGAATCGGGTCACGTCGGGATGGGTCACGGTGACGGCTTCGCCGTTCTCGATCTGCTCCGAAAGCACCGAGAGAAACGAGCCGCGGCTGCCAAGCACGTTGCCGAATCGGACCGACGCAAACCTTGTGAATCCCCCGGCACCGGCCTGGACGATCATCTCGGCCACACGCTTCGAAGCTCCAAGGATTGAGATGGGGTCTGCAGCTTTGTCGGTCGAGATGTTGATGAACCGCTCGACACCGTTGGCGATAGCCGCATCCACGAGGTGTCTGGTCCCCAACACGTTGGACTTGATGCCTTCGCACGGGTGCCGCTCGAGGAGCGGAAGGTGCTTGTGGGCGGCCGCGTGGAAGATGACCTCGAATCGGAGGTCAGAGCAGAGTTGGCGTATCCGATCGCGGTCCCGGATGTCGGCGATCAGCAGCTCATCGCTGTCGAGAAGGGCCTGGCCGTCGAGCTGCATCTGGAGGCGATGCAGGTTCGACTCATCGTGGTCAAGCATGTAGAGGGCAGCGGGCCGGAAGGCCTTGATCTGGCGGCACAGCTCGCTTCCGATCGAACCCCCGGCTCCGGTCACGAGCACGCGCTTGCCCTCGACCACAGCGCGCGATGCCGTGCGCACCACATGCATCTCCTGCCTGCCGAGCAAGCGATCCACCCGCAGGCGGCGGAGGTCGCTGATTCGAGCGTCCCGCTCGAGCGCCGCCCCAAACGAGGGCAAATACCGAACACTTACTCCCGCCGCGCTGGCCGACTCGGCGAGCCTCCGGATCTCCTGCGGCCTGAGCGACGGTATGGCCACAATCGCGACGTCGGCGGAGTACGCCGATGCAATTGATTCCAGGTCAGAGGTCCGGCCCAGCACGCTCAATCCCGCGGCTCCCTTGTTCGCCGGGTCGTCATCGAGAAATCCGATTGGAGTCAGCCCGTAGTCGTGCGTCCGGCGGAGGTCGCGCGCAAGCGTCCTTCCCGCTTCGCCGGCACCGACGATGATCGTGCGCAGCGCTCCACCGTTTCTTGCCCGGCGAGGCGTCCTGGGCAAGGTCGTGGGATGCAACACATCGTCTGAGATCTCCAGGGCCATCAGACGGCCACTCCAAGCGGCGGCATCGTCAGCCCTTCCTCGGTGGATCGCCGCAGACCGTCTATCTCCTCGCAGACGCGATCGATCTGGTCTGCGGTCAAGCCGGGATAGAAGGGAAGGGACAAAATCCTTTCAAAGACCGCGTCTGCCACCGGAAACGATTGGCTCCCCTGGCCGGCGAGCAGCCTCTGGAAGTACGGCTGCCGGTGATTTGGGATGAAGTGGACCGAGCAATCCACGCCCCGCGCCGACATCTGAGTCATGAAGGTGTCCCGGTCGATCCCAAAGCTGGCGTCGAGCTGCACAACGTACAGGTGCCATGCGTGTTCTCCGCTCTCAGGCGACGGCGGGGTCTGCAGGCCGTCGATCCCGGAGAGCCGGCGCTCGTATGCCTCAGCGATCTCGCGCCGCCGGCCCTGCCACTCCGCGAAGTGCAGCAGCTGACCACGCCCGATCGCGGCCTGGACATCGGTCATGTTCGCCTTGATGCCGGCCAGGTCGACCTCGTATCGCCACCCCGATCCCGGTAGATACCGCTTCCAGGCATCGCGGCTCATGCCGTGAAGGCGAACCTGGCGCGCGTAATCGGCCAGCTCGGGGTCTTCGGTGGTGATCATCCCGCCTTCGCCGATCGGCAAATTCTTGGTTGCGTAGAAGCTGAAGCACGTCGCTGCGGAGATCGTTCCCACCCACCGATCGCCGACCTTGGTTCCGACTGCGTGGGCGGCGTCCTCGATGACCCGTGTGAGCGGCAATCCCGCTGCTGCAGCCATCTCCAGGATGGGAGCCGGAAAACCGCCGAAATGGAGCACGACCATGGCGTCCACAGGGCCTGTTCGGCGGACCGCGTCGGCGACCGTTTCGGCGTCGGGCATCAACGTGCGCGCGTTCACATCGACGAAGACGGGTTCGAGGCCTGCGTGGACGATGGCGTGGACGGCTCCACAGAAGGTCATCGTCGACGTGAGCACCCTGGCGCCGGGTTGAAGATGCAGGGCGCGCAGTGAGATCTCGATTGCCGCCGTGCAGGATGCGACTGCCACCGCATGCTGCGCACCGACAAGCCTCGCGAACTCGCGCTCGAACTCGATGACCTCAGGTCCGGTCGTGATCCATCCCGAAGCGAGGACGCGGGCCGACGCAGCCTGCGCCTCAGCGCTGATTTCCGTCTTCGCGAAGGGAATCCGGTTCACCTGGATGGACTCGCCTGGGACTTGGGTCAACGATTACCCCACAGGTCGGACACGACTTCACTGTTCATTCCGCCGGTCGCGTCTGACGCGTCCTTGCGCAGCACTGCGAAGCGAGGCAGGGTCTTGACCGGCCTCTGGGAATCCCTTCCAAGACGCCGAGCGGGCGCGTGGACGATTACACCGACCAATGGCCGGCCGCTGAACGTGACCAGGTCTCTGACCGGGGCGAGGGCAGCCTTGCGAACGCGCTCGGTTGCCACAAGCACGAAACCGAAGGACGGTGAAGCGGCGCCGTTTCGATAGCGGGAAGGGGCGTCCTCGGCCGAGAAGATCGCGAGTCCTTTGCCTTCCCCCTGGCCGGGCACGTGCAGACTCTTGGCGAGCGCCGACAGGTTGGGGGTGTCGCCCACTCCGAGGACTTCCACCGCGTCCACGTCCACGAGACTGGCTGCCATCTTGAGTCGGTCGGGCAGCGTGCCGGTTGAATCGGGCAGCCAGCCCAGCAGGGGCGCCCCGAGAGCATCGGCGATCACCTCGCCATTCGAAAGCGTGGGGCCGAACGTCTCCAGGATTGAGGCTGCTCCGACGCCGAGGATCACCCCGATCACGAGTGCCAGCGCGAGCTCAACCGGCAACCGCGAGGGATCGGGATGCGCGGGAGGGCTCGCTCGGTCGATGACCGACGGTGTCGGCACCGAGCCACTTGGAATCAGGCTGTTGCGCTCCGCTTCGAGCTGAAGCTCTTGCTGTGTGAGGGAAGTTCGCTGGTTGCTGTATGCGGTGATCCGGTCGGCCAGGATCTGCGCCTCGACAGCGGCGGGCCCTGGATTGCTCGGATCCACTCGTATGTTCTGGAGCTGCTGTTCGAGGGAGGCGACCTGCTGGTCGATCTGCGCGATCTGGTCGTTGGCGGTGTTGATCCGATCATCCAGCGCCGCGCGCTGCGACGCCGCGCTCACGGCCAGCCGGGTTTGAATCAGATCGTCTGCGAGGGCGTTGGCGATGTTGGCTGCAGCCACGGCATTGGAGTCCTGGACGGACAGCTGCAGCACTCCGGAGGTGCCGAGCGGCGCCAGTGTGATGTTGCTCACAACCCGGACGGGGTCTCTGACGACACCGGCCTTGGCCAGCGCGGCGATCACATGCGAGGGGCTTGTCACAATCGCCTTGGCGGCGTCCGAGATTGAGGTCGCTTCGGTCAGCGACGTGGGAGCGGGCGCATCGAGGACCAGGCGTGTCGATGCTGTGTACGTCGGCGCCTGAATCACGTTGTAAGCGGTGACTGCGCCGGCGCTGACGAGGACCATCACAACAATCACGACCCAGTGGCCCAACAGAATTCGGCGTGCGACTTCTTGCAGTGCCATGTGGCTAGGCGTCGCCTCTGCCAACCCGGTCATCGACATCGACGTGAAGAGGGCGCTTCATGGATCGCAACGAGCGTATTCGAAGTCCGTCGCGATTCCTGTAGGGAAGAATGGCATTGGGCGGGGCGGTGTCCCACCGCTTACGGGACGCGCGTCAGGGACTGTCCCAAACGGAGTAGTGAGTCTGTCTCGACGAAGATGGGAGTCGACTCTGGGTCAATCAAATTTCGGCCTGGGACTTGCAACCTATGGTCCACATGGAGTAGAAAGGCAGTGGCCTGCGGCCAAATCCCTCCGCCACACTCGTCTGGGCGGGCTGCATAACGCAAGAACGGGGATGTTTGGTCGTTTTAGTTTTCGGAGTCTGTGAACGAGGATCTCCGACCGATC
>JBAUTF010000113.1:0-4161 GCA_049582065.1 Candidatus Dormiibacterota bacterium
GCGCCGAGCACCGGTGAGTCAAGCTCGAGCAGCGTCCGGTTGACCGGCATCGCGGGGTGATGCTGGCGCCGCAGGTCACGGTCGACTCCGCCTTCAGGCTCGAGCGTCCCGTGGCGCGCGCCGAGCAGCACCCGCAGCGACATGACGGCCTTTTCACGCAGGGGGTCGATGGCGGGGTTGGTGACCTGAGCGAAGCGCTGGCGCAGGTACCCGTAGACCCGGCGCGGGGTGCGGCCGAGAGCCGCGATGGGGATGTCGTCACCCATGGAATAGACCGGCTCGGCCCCCGTCTCGGCCATCGCCGCCACGACGAACTTGACGTCCTCGGCGCCCCAACCATGCAGCGCGTGCTGGGCTGCGAGGTCCTCGAGCGGCTCGACGTGCTGGTGGTGCCGCTCGACTGGGATCAGCATGCGGTCGGCGAGCAGCCCGTAGTCGTGGCGGGCCGCCGCGCGCGCCTTGGCCTCGGCGTCGCGGAGCACGGAACCGTCGCGCGTGTCGATCAGCAGCATCTGGCCCGGGCCAAGCCTTCCTCTTTCGACGACGGACTCAGGCGCCATCGTCACCACCCCGGCCTCCGACGCCGCGGCGACCATCCCGTCCGCGGTCCGCTGCCAGCGCAGCGGGCGCAGCCCATTGCGGTCCAGGGCTGCGCCGACCACGACGCCGTCGCTGAACGCAAGCGCCGCCGGCCCGTCCCATGGCTCGAATCGGACCGATTGGTAGCGATAGAAGTCGCGCACCTGCGCGGAGAGGTCACCGCGGCCTTCCCATGCATCGGGCACGAGGCTCATCAAGGCCTCGGAGACCTCCCAACCACGCTGCACCAGGAGCTCGAGCACGTTGTCGAGGGTGGCGGAATCGGACCCTTCCGGCCACACGGCGCCCCGGAGCTCCGGCTCCAGTTCGGGCTCGCGCGCGCGCATCCATGCGCGGTTGCCGGTGATGGTGTTGATCTCTCCGTTGTGCGCGACCATGCGGAACGGCTGCGCGAGTCGCCAGTCCGGCATCGTGTTGGTCGAGTAACGCTGGTGGAAGACCGCGAGCATGCTCTCGCAGCGCTCATCCCGCAGGTCGAGGTAGAAGTCGGCGAGGCGAGTGCCCGCCATCAGGCCCTTGTACACGAGGGTGCGGCTGGAGAGAGACGGGAGGTACATCCTCACGCCTTCCGTGGCCGCCCTACGCTCGGCGCGCCGCCGCGCGATGTAGAGGCGCCGCTCCCACTGGTCGGGGTCGAGGTCCGGGTCGGCGATCACCCCGTGCCAGATGGCCGGCATGGTGGCGCGGGCGCGCTCGCCAAGGCTGTCGGGGTCGACTGGCACCGGCCGCCATTCGAGCAGCGACAGACCGGACGCGGCCAGGGCATCCGTCACCAGCCCACGCGCCCGAGCGTCCCATTCGAACAGGGAAGCCACGGCGAAACGTCCGCCCATGAGCCGGTGCGGGAGCTGGATCAAAAGGCCCGCGCCGTCGCCGCTCTTGCCATCGGCGTCCAGGCCGCCGCGGTGGGAAAGGCGGGCCAGCGCCTGTACTCCCAGCTCGACCGCCTGGTGGCCCAGCCGCGGCGTGGAGACGAAGCCCATACCGCAGGCCGCCCTGCTGCCAGGAAGGTCCCCCGGCCAGGCCAGGCGTGAGTGTGAGAGCGCTGGGGGCACTGACGGGAAGAGTAACGGCCGCCCTGGGCTCGAGCTAGTTGGTCATCACCAAAAGAAAGCCCCCGACCTTATTCGCACCTCACATACCCAGCAGCGCCTGGACGCGCAGCGCCACGGACAGGTTGAGACGCGTCTCGGGATCTTCGAGGTCGACGCCGCTGATCTCGCGAATACGGTCGAGCCGGTAGCGCAGCGTGTTCGGGTGGATGCGCAGTCGCTGGGCCGCCTGCTGCTGCTCGCCCGTCTCGAGATAGGCGCGCAGCGTCGGGACGAGGCTTCCCTTGCGCGCGCTGTCGTGGTCGATGAGCGGTCCGAGGTGACGGCGGCTGTAGTCGACGAGGCGCTCGTCGGTCACAGCCGCCAGGAGTCCCGTGAGGCCGAGCTCCGGCACTGCGACCACCTGGCTCCAGCGCTTGAAGCGCGCCAGCGACTCCATGACAGACGTGACCTCGCGCAGCGCGCCCGCGATACCGACGGGCGCCTCCGCCGGGCCGCTGAACCCGACCGACACGGTGAAGCCCGGCTTCCAGTCCGCGATTACCTGCTGCACCTGGATCCCAAGTGCGTGGCTTCGCGCCTGGTGGTCGCCCGCCTCGGTCCCGAGGGGCAGCAGGGAGACCACCTGGTCGGAGCGCCCCTGGACGAGCGCGCGCGGGTAGCTGGCTCGCACCACCCCGGCAACGCGTCGCAGGAACTCACGCTTGAGCGCCTGGATGGCGTCCTCGGTGATCTGCCGCGCGCGGTTGAACCCGCGGAAGTCGTCGATGTCGACCAGCATCACGATGTGGCTCCCATGCAGCGGATAGCCAATGTGGCGCGCCCGCCGCTGCGCCGCCGACTCCTCCCCGTACGTCCCGTGCAGCAGGTCCTCGAGGAACTCTCCACGGACGCGGCCTTCGACCTCCGAAAGCTCGTGCTCCTTGGCGATGGACAGGGCCAGCACGAGCGCGGCCTGCTCGATCGCCATGAAGGCGAGCTCCTCGTTCTGAGGCGGGTGATCGAGGATCGAGATGTAGCCCAGGACCTGGTTGGCGGCCAGGATCGGGGCGATCAACCGCTCGCGGGACATGCCGAGGTGGGGGAAGGCCGGCACCTTCAGCGGGCCCCGCTTGGCCTCAACCTCGCGGAGCACGCGCTGGATCTGCGGGTCGAAGAGCACGCGCTGCGGGGTGCCCTGGCGGAGGATCGTCTCCTTGCGATGCGGGTCGGCGCTGCCGCCGGCGTGCGCCAGCAGGTGGAAGCTCGCATCCTCGACCACGACCGCGCTCTCGAGCAGGTCGGCCAGCGTGCGGCAGATCTCGTTGACGCCCTTGCCATCGAGCACCAGCTCGGTGAAACGGTGGTGGATCTCGATCGAGCGCTTCAGTCGCCAGTGCTCGGCGTTGATGATCCGCTCCAGGAGCGGCGCCATCAGGTCGATCAGCTGCACGTCGGCGCCAACGGTGAAGAGGGGCACGTGAAGCCGGTCGGCCTCCGAGACCATCTCTGGCGGCAGCTTGCGCAGGTAGGGCATCGGCCGCACCACAAGCCCGGCGCCCCCGGATTCGGCGATCCGCGAGACGAGCCGGATCTGCGCGTCGGGATCGTCCTTGATCGGGAATCCAGTCGTGAACAGAAGGTCGCCGGCCCGCGGCTGCACCTCCGGGGTCTCCATCAGCCGCACCCATTCGACAGGGCGGTCGAGGCCCTGCGCGCCCGCGATCAGGGTCGCGGCACCCAGGATCGACCGCGCCGCATCCCGGACCGTGGGCCGCGGCTGGACGTCAGGCTCGGGGGCCTTCTTGGTGGCCATGGTGAGAGCTTAGGGCGTTGGGCGTGCCTGTGTGCCCGGAGGACAACAGCGCCGGTTGACGTCTTGTGCGGCGATCACTATCGGATTTTCCACGCTGTGCGTAATCTCCGCTCTATGACGCCCGAAGAGGCCCCGGCCTGCGACCGGCACGAATCCAGGGTGCCGATGCGGCTGCGAACCATGCACTCCGACTCGTCCCGGCCTGATGTCGTGGTCGGCCTGTTCGAGTGCCCGGAGTGCGGCCACGAACGCCGGCAGCCCATCCGCACCGGAGAGGCCGCCTAGGACAGGCGCGTTCGTTCTGCGGCTCCCGGTACCCGCGGCTCCTAGCCTCGCGGGATCAGCGCCTTGACGAGGCTGTCCAGATCGGGAGGGGCGTCGGCATCGGTTGCGATGTCGGGAAAAGAGACGGCGTCAGCTTGCCTCGAGCACGACCTCTTCGACCAGCCAAACCAATCCATCGGTCAATCCCGCCCCACCCTCGACCATCCATCCATCCAGCAGCAACCTCCCTACCATCGCATCCACCAGACTCGAGTGGGTGCAGACCAGGAGGGGGCGGGCGGCTGCCCCTCGCACGACAGCAAGCGCCCGATCCACCTCTGCCACTTCACCCAGAGCGTGGTCGGACTCGATCACCAGATCCCGGGCGTCAGCCAGCGGCATGACCGTCTCGCGGCAGCGGAGGTTGGGTCCGGTGAGGATTCTCGAGAT
>JBAUTF010000114.1:0-2160 GCA_049582065.1 Candidatus Dormiibacterota bacterium
CGAGATCGGTTATGGCTTGGCGCCATCGCAACGAGGCAAGGGCATCGCCACCGAGGCTGTGAACGGACTGGTCGACGAGGCGTGGAGGGATTCGGTCGTCAAGGTGATCTTCGCATTCACGGACAAGGACAACGAGCCCTCCCAGGGTGTGCTCCGTCGAGCCGGATTCCACCAAGTTGTTTCGGATGGCGATCAGCTCCGATGGGAGATCTGTCGCCAATCCACTGATTAAGGACGCGCGACCCCCGCTTCAGTTTCCCAAGCCCGCAAACGGTTTTGAAGACCCTCGTGGTCGTGTTGAATTCAGAACCGGCCCTTAAGGGCCTTTAACCCAACGGTCCATAAACCGTTTGGGAGTCCGCCGGACCGTCTTCCAGCGAACGCTTCTATGTTACGGGCGACGGGCAAGTTCGACAAGGATGCATGACGACGGACTCGTTGTCGTCTGAGTCATCAAGATCGGCCACGCGCTGAAACCATCGCTGCGATGAATGCGGGCCAGGCTGCGGTGACCTGGCTCAGCCCGGTCGGACCTGCTACGCCGCTGCGGACGTACGAATCGACGGCTTTGCCGCGACGGGTTGATCAGGTGAGCGTTCCCGTGCGTGGACGACACCGCCGGGCCTGAGCGACCGCCACGGGTGGGAGCTGAGCATACTGGCTCGCATGGACTCAGAGCTTCTCGGCTTCGCGTCCGACGCCCGCGTACTGATCCTCAACTGCGATGACCTCGGCATGCACGAGGCGGTGAACGCGGCGATAGTCGATGCGATCGAGAACGGCGTCGCCACTTCGTGCAGTCTGATGGCGTCCTGCCCGGGCGCGGCAGACGCGATTGCGCTGCTGCGGGAAAGGCCGCACGTCCCGTTCGGCCTCCACCTCACGCTGATCCGCGACAACCCGGGCTACGTGTGGGGACCATCGTCGCCGAAGGCCGAGGTGCCGTCGCTGCTCGACCCCAACACCGGCGAGCTGTTCACCGATGAGCCGGTCAACCGCGACCGGCTACTCGCGCAAGCCCGCCTTGAGGACGTCGAACGCGAGCTGCGCGCACAGCTCAACACCGTGGCGGACGCCGGTCTTACCCCGACCCACCTGGACTGGCACTGTCTCGCCGACGGTGGCCGCGCGGACATCTTCGACCTCGGACTGATGCTCGCGGAGGAGTACGGCCTCGCCGCCCGCGTCTGGCTAGACGACGGACGCCAGAAGGTCCGCGCTCTAGGCAAGCCGGTCGTCGACCACGCCTTCCTCGACAGCTTCACCGTCGACGTCGACAGCAAGCCAGAGACATACGAGCGCCTGCTGCGCGCGCTGCAGCCAGGCCTGAGCGAGTGGGCCGTCCACCCCGCGCTCGGCACGGAGGACTGGCAGGCGATCGAGCCGAGTGGGTGGCGGGTACGGCAGAGCGACCACGCCTTCCTCACCTCCGACCGCGCCCGCGAGGTAATCGCCGAGGAGCACATTTTGGTCATCGACTACACGCTGCTGCAGAACGCCTGGCGCAGCTTGTCCGATACGACCGCGTAGGCCAGTCGAGACGCGATCGACAGCCTACGGTGAGACTCTGCCCTCGCGGAGAGCGGTTCCAACATGCGTCCCATGAGCACCGACGCGACGACCAGGTGGCCGTCCGCGCGGGACCAGCGCCTCGGGGGGCGCTGAAGGCCTGCGGGCGCTGGTGCAAAGTGCGCTCGCGCTGGGGATGCGGGGACTCGAACTGGATTCCGTCGGCGTTGTAGCTGTACACCTTTAGGAAATACCGGGCATGCAGCATCAGTTAGTGCTTCGAAATCCGCCGCCCGCTCCGTCCATCTATTGGACTTCCCAGAGTCGGGTGTTTCTCGATCGAGGGGTAGGCGCCCGGGTCTTGCTCGAAAGGCGGGGTTTGGATCGCCCTCTGTGAGCGCACCGCTCTTTCCATACCGCGTCCAACGTCGCCCTGCTGCATCGGTGAATGTAATGTCGGGAGTCGGGTCAATCGGCCAAAGCCCCGGGACTACTATGTCCAGTGTCTCTGGGGTGCTCATGCGCCTGCGTAGTGGCGGACCGTCGTTCACCCGCCAGCCGTCTAATGCATTTCGTTCAGGGCGTCGGCGTGGGAGTTGGGCTTGCGGTCGGCGGGCCGGTAGCCCATTGTGGCAGCGCAACCCGCGGCGG
>JBAUTF010000115.1:0-9734 GCA_049582065.1 Candidatus Dormiibacterota bacterium
GATCCCGCCACGCTCTCGATCTTCAGCGTTCCGGTGTGGGCGGTGATGATGTCGTGCGCGATGGCCAGGCCCAATCCAGACCCGGTCGAGTCAGGTCCTTTCGCGAAGCGTTCGAACACATGAGGCAGCAGGTCCGGCGGGATTCCTTCGCCGGTGTTGGTGACCTTGATCGTCACCTGACCGCCGGCTGAGCTCACTGCCGCTTTAACCGAGCCGCCGGCGGGCGTATGCCGGATGGCGTTCGACAGCAGGTTCGCGATCACGCTGCGAATCCGGGCGGGGTCAACGTCAAGGGTCGGAATTTGGCCGGCAATTTCGGTGGTCAGCGTCAGCCCGCCCGAGTCGGCGTGGGATCGTAACGATTCCACCGTGTCGTGCACCAGCGCGCCGATGTCGGTCGGTTCACGATTCAGGACCAGATTGCCGGCGTCGGCCAGGGCCAGGGTCCGGAGGTCCTCGACAAGGCGTTCGAGAGTCTGCGCGGCATCCAGGATGGGCGCGATGTGCGCAGCGTCACCTGGATAGAGGCCGTCCGCGATGCCCTCCGCCTGGCCCCGGATCACCGAGAGCGGAGTCCGCAGCTCGTGCGTCACGTCCGCCAAGAAGTCCCGGCGCTGCTCGTCGATCGTCTTCAGCCGCGCCGACATCGAGTTGAACGCCCGCGCCACCGACCGGATCTCAGGCGGGCCCCATTCCGGCACCTGGGCCGAGTAATCGCCCGCTTCGATCCTCCGCGCGGCCTGGGTCAGGTTGTCCACGGGCCGCGTCATGCGGCGCACACCGCCGAAGACACCCGAGCCCACGACCAGAACGAAAATCGCCCCCAGCACGACGACGGGCATGAAGCCGACGCGCCCGATGAACGCGACGACCAGGCCACCGGCCAGGGCGGCCAGGGCAAGGGCGCCGAGGAACAGGCAGCCGATCATGCGGATGAACCGCGGCGGCCCGTGTCTGCCCCGGCGCCACGCCGGCGGGAATGGTTCGCCGTCCGGCCACCACGGCGGACGGCGGCGTGGTGGCGCATTTGGGTCGCTGGTGTCGACCCAGCCTCGCCAGCGCCCGCGGCCGCCGCCGGCCCTCATCGCTCCGGGGGCTCAGCGAAGCGGTAGCCCACGCCGAACACGGTCAGAACGTATCGCGGCGCGCGGGGATCGGGCTCGATCTTCTTTCGAATGTTCTTGATGTGGGCGTCGATCGCGCGCTCATAAGACTCGAAGGCGATGCCCCGCACGGCGTCCAGCAGCTGCGCCCGCGTGAACACCCGGCCGGGCTGCCGCGCCAGCGCGACCACGATCTCGAACTCGCTCTTGGTCAGCTCCACGCGCCGGCCGCCGAACCGAGCCTCCATGCGAGGCACATCGAGCTCGACCTCCGGACCGACGCGAACGACGTCGGAAGGAGCTCGCCGCCGCTCCGCCCGCCGCATCACTGCGCGCACCCGCGCGACCAGCTCCTTGGGGCTGAACGGCTTGGTCAGGTAGTCGTCCGCGCCGAGCTCCAGTCCAACGAGCTTGTCCGATTCGTCTGTCCGCGCGGTGAGCATGATGATCGGCATCTCGCCCTCGCGGCGCAGCGAGCGCGCAACGTCGAGGCCGTCAAGCCCGGGCAGTCCCAGGTCGAGGATGACGAGGTCTGGGCGGCCGGTCCGCGCCGAGCGAAGCGCAGACGGCCCGTCAGAAGCGGTGAGCACGGTGAACCCACCGTGCTCGAGGTAGTCGCGGACGACCTGGACGATCCGCGGTTCATCGTCAACGACTAGGATGGTCGCCATCGCGACCATCCTAGGTTCAGTCGACGTCACACCGATCGCTGGTCAGGTGGAGGCGGAGGCGGGGTGGACGGTGCCTCCCCGTGCGCCCGCTTGTGCCACTCCTGCATGCGCTCGTCGATCGCCGGCGGCATGCCATGGCTGTGCCCAGCATGCCCGTGGCCCCAGCCGCCGCCCCACATCCTGCGCCCGAAGAACGCGAACCTGAGCAGCCAGAACAGGCCGAACGCGATGAACAGGAACCAGAAGAATCCGAAGATGCCGAAGCCCCATCCGAACGCCTGCGGGCCGTAGCCGTAGTAGTACGGCGGCGCCGCCGCCGCGCCGGCCGGCAGGTGAGTCGAAACGCCGTCTGACCAGCCGACGTTGTAGGCGATCACGCCGACGATCACCAGCAGGATCGCCGTCATAACCAACCCGATCACACCGAATCCGCGTCTCATGTTCAAACCACTCCTTTGGGAACCCGTGCTGCTTGCTGCAGCACCCATCCTTCGCCGGAGTTGTGAGCGAGGTGTGAAGGGATTGAGAGAGAGCTGTGGAGGTTACGGGATCATCTGGAGGATCGTGTCGTCGATGTTGTACGTGATGTTGCTGTGCACGCCGATGACGCCGTCGACCGCCGTGACCGTCCGCACCAGCGCATCGCACCGGCTTCTTTCTTCGAACGACCCGGCCAGCTCCACGACACCCGACGTCACGCGCACCTTCAACCCCTGCCCGCCATGCTTCGCGACGGCCTCGTCCAGCACCCTCTTCACTTCGGCGCGGACCTCGCGGTCCGTGCGAAGAAACACGGTCAGGAGGTCGCCTCGCGAGACGATGCCGACCACCTTGCCGCTTTCATCGACCACGGGCAGTCGCTTGATCCCGCGAGTGTGCATCTCGCGCGCCGCCAGCGCGATGGGGAAGTCTGGCCGCACGCTCACCACGTCGCGGGTCATGGCGCTCGCCACGTCCATGGCCGCAGCGTGCGCGCGGTCGGTGCGGTGGCGCTTCGACTCGAGGACATACGACTCCGGCTCTCGCCTTTCGACCTTGTTGAGCAGGTCTGCCTCGGTGACGATCCCGACCAGCTGGCCATTCCTGTCCACCACCGGAAGGCCGCTCACCCGCTTGCGGCGCAACACCTTCACCGCGTCCTTGAAGGTGGTCTCCGGCGTCACCGTCACGACCGGCGAGGTCATCACCGAGGAAACCGTATGCATGGATCCGATCGTGCATGCGTCTCAGCCCGGATTCCCGTGCCGAAAGACCCGCCATGAGGGGGACTGAGGGCCGGTGCCGCCGCGCCTGCCGGCGAGCACCATCGAGTCATGAGCTGGACTGTTGCGGATGTGATGACCAAAGACGTCGTTGCGGTAAGCCCTGACGAGGACTTCAAAACCGTTGCCAGGCTGATGAACCTGCACGAGGTGAGCGCGCTGCCGGTGGTTGATCACGCCGGAAAGCTCGTCGGCATCATTTCGGAGTCCGACCTCCTGGCCAAAGAGCGCGAGCGCGGCGCCAACCGCCCGCTGCTGGGCCTGCGTTGGAACGAGGACAACCTCGCCGCCGCCCGTATAGCCGGCGACGTGATGACCTCGCCCGCCATCTGCATCGCTCCCGACGCCTCCATCCCGGAGGCCGCCCGGCTGATGTACCGCGAGGCGGTGAAGCGGCTGCCGGTTATCGACCAGAAAGGCGACCTGCTGGGCATCGTGAGCCGAGCAGACCTGCTCAAGACGTTCATCCGCAGCGACGAGTCCATCCGCCGCGACATCATCGAGGACGTCCTCAAGAAGTCGCTCTCTATCGAGCCTCGGACGGTGCGGGTCAATGTCTTCAACGGGCTGGTCCACCTGAGCGGCGAGGTCGAATCCAAGAGCCTGGCCACGCTGGTGATGAGGATGGTCGAGCGCGTTGAAGGCACGGTCGCGGTCGAGAGCAAATTGACGAGCCGCTTCGACGACAGCAGGGTCCACGTCGACTCGCCGGCGGGCGCCCTTCAGCTCTCGGCTGACGAGCGCTGAGCCCCAGGAGTCTCAGAACCCGGCGCCTTCGAGCTCGACCATCTCCGCGCTTCGCTTCCACAGAGCGTCCTGCCATTCGACGTTCAGGGGCTGCTTCGGCGGGTCGATCCGGCGAGTCCCTTTAAAGAGCCAGCCGGTCGTGCCGGAGTGAGAGGGGGAGAGGGCGAGCTCGGCCAGGTCCTCGGCCGCGCGAGCCGCGCTGCCCGAGACCCAGCGGGCCAGCACGCGGACTCCTCGAGGCGCGTCTTTCATCAGCTCTGAGCGCACGAGGCCGGGGTGAAAAGCGTTCGCGCGGACGTCCCAGCGACTGGCCCGCCGCGCTAGCTCGAACGTGAACATGAGATTCGCCGCCTTGGTGGCGCCGAACGTATGCATCGCGTCGAATCGGTACTTGTCCAGCAGCCGTTCGATGTCGACCTGCGTGGCCGACGGCGCGGTCACCGTGATGACGCGCCCGGCCCTGATCAGCCGGTCCCGCAGCAGGTTGGTCAGCAGGAAGGGTCCGAGATGGTTGGTGGCGAGCATCAGCTCAAAGCCGTCGGCCGTCCTCTGGTAGCGGGTAGTGAAGATCGCCGCCACGTTGAGCAGCGCGTCAACATGACCTCCGGTGCGATTGATCTCGCGCGCGGCGGCGCGGACCGACGACATGGATGACAGGTCGACCGGCACGCTCTCGACCCGTTGGCCGCTACCGCCCAGCCGCTTGGCGAGCGCATCCAGGCGAGGGGAGGGCCTCGCCATCAACAGCACGCGCGCCCCCCGTCGGGCCAGCACGGCGGACGTGGCGGAGCCGATCGCACCGGTCGCGCCGGTGACGATCACGGTCGGGTGCAGGGTGACCACCGGATAAGTGTCCGGGCAAGGCACCGCGGGTGGCAAGCTGCTGGGGGTGAAGCCACTCATCAGCGCGCACCGCGGCGGGCTCGTGGTCGAAGGGCAGAGCGCCGCTGAACGCTACCGCCAGGCGATCGACCTTGGGGTCGATTACGTCGAGTTCGACGTGCGCAAGACGAAAGACCGCGTGACGGTCATCTGCCACGACGACTGCACCGTTTCCGGCAGGCCCGTCCGCGAGTTTGCGTACGCCGACCTCACCGAGGAGCTCGGCGGCGAGGCGCTGACTTTCGATGAGCTCTTGGAGGTGGCGGCCGGGCGGGTCGGCCTGCATCTCGACCTCAAGGAGAACGGCTACGAGGCGGAGGTGGTCGAAAGGGCTCTTGCCGTTTCTCCGATCGACCGGCTGGTGATCACGTCGGGTGACGAGGCGGTCCGCTCGATCAAGGAGCAGTTTCCCGAGGTCAGAGCGGGTTTGTCGCTCGGCGACGAGCTGGTCGCCGCTCCGCCCTGGGTGAGGCTGCGCGTGCGTCTCAGCGAGGTGTTCCCCGGCCGGCGCCTCGAGCGCTGCTATGCCGATTTCGTCGCGGTGCACCACCAGCTCGCCGAGATCAACGTGCTCCGGCACTGCGCACGCCACGGCATCGCGGCCTGGGTGTGGACCGTCGACGACGAAGCCGCGATCGCACGCTTCATGGCGGATGAACGCGTCGCGGCGCTCATCACGAACCGGCCGGAGGTGGCGCTGCGCCTCAGGTCGGCGTGATCTTGATGTCCGTCTCGCAGCAGAACAGACCGAGGTCCGGCGACCAGCGCAGGATGAACGGCGGGGTCGAATTGGTGGCGCGGAAGCATACGTCGATGGGGCCGAACGTCGCGCCGCCGGCGAACTCATGGCGTGTCCAGGTGTTGCAGCCCGCGACGCTGGTCACGAGCCCGGAAGACTGCCGGCTCGCGTCGATGAGCTGCAGATCCTCAGGCGAGGCGTGCGTGGCGGCGCTCGAGTTCTTGAACTTCACCTCCATCCGCACTAGGTCGGCCTCGACCGTCACATTGGACACCCAAAGGGTGAAACCCTGGACGTTGGCGCAGGGGCCCGGTGAGCAGTTTTCCGGCGTGGGACTGCTGCTGGGGGCGACCTGAAACGGAGCGTTCAGCGACGCATAGGCGACGAGGGCGACGATCGCAGCCACAAGCAGCCCGGCGACGATTCCGAAGGCGGTGAGCAGGCGTCGCCTCATCTCGCGAGCAGCCCACATACAGCCGCCTTCCTGGGCTTGTGCACCGTGCGCAGTCGAAAGCTGTTGGCGGACGTTGGGAGTCCGAGTCCGAATTCCAGACTGCCTAGGCTACTTCACTCCCGGCGGGTGCGGCGCTGGTTGAGACCTTCTCGTCGGCCACCACCTTGCCATCCTTGAGCCGGATCTGTCGGCCCGTCTGCCCGGCGATTTCAAGGTCGTGAGTGACCACAACGATGGTGACCTTGTCCTCCTGGTTGACCCGCTTCAACAGGTCGACGAGCTGCTGGGCGGTCTCGGTGTCGACGGCGCCTGTCGGCTCATCGAGCAAGATGAGGGACGGGCGGTTGATCATGGAGCGCGCAATCGCAACGCGCTGCGCCTGGCCACCTGACAGCTCTGTCGGTCGGTGCTTCATCCGGTCGGTGAGGCCGACGCGCTCGATGAGCTCGAGCGCGCGCTGCCTGCCTACCTTGCCGTCCTTCACGTAGCGAAGCGGCAGCATCACGTTTTCGAGCACGTTCAGCCCGGACAGCAGATTGTATTCCTGGAACACGAAGCCGACGCGGCGGGCACGCATGTGCGCGCGGTCGCGGTCGCTGAGCTTGCTGGTGTCGATGTCGTCGATGAAAAGGCTGCCCGAGGTGGGCTTCAATAGCAGTCCCATCAGGTCGAGCATCGTGGTCTTGCCGCTGCCGGACCGTCCGATGACCGCGACGAACTCGCCCTTGTCGATGTCGAGCGTCACGCCGGCGAGCGCATGGATGATCTCGGTCCCGCGCTTGTAGTGCTTGGTCAGGTCTTCGAGCCGGACGTTCGCCATCGCCTACTCGTTCCTCAGCGCGGCCACAGGGTCCAGGCGAGACGCGCGCCAAGCGGGCAGGACTCCCGCGACCGCGCCCAGCACCGTGGCGAAACCGATCGAGAGGATCGTCAGGTTGAGGGTGATGAGAAACAGCGTGGACTGTCCCGGTGGCGTAGTGGCATTGGCGACGATCGTGATCAGCGCCCCGAGGCCATATCCGACTACGCCGCCGATGATTCCGATGAAAGTCGCCTCGATCAGGAACTCGCCCATAATGTTGAACGTCGTCGCGCCGACGGCCTTCTTCAGCCCGATCTCCCGCACGCGCTCAGAGACTGCCATGAACATGGTGTTGACCACCGACAGGCCGCCGATGATCAGCGCAAGCAGCGCAGCGGCCGTGGTGATGGCGGTGAAGATCGCGCCACCGGATTTGAAGCTGTCGACCAGCTGGCTCGGCTTGGTTGCCTTCACGCCACTGACCTGCGCGTTGATGCGGTCCGCGATCTTGTCCAGCTCGCTGATCGACGTTCCCGGCTTGGCGTAGACATCGATGCCCTCGGTGATCTTGGTCACGTCGACCACGTCGCGCACCGCGATCGGAATGCTGTCCTTGAGCAGCATCTGGCCGTCTGCGATGTTGATGTACGCGTAGCCGTCCGGCGCGGTGAGCGTCGGGTTCAGGATGCCCACCACCTTGAACGTATGGTTGACGAAGTCGGGCTTGGCGTCGGCCGGCTTGACCGGCAGGTCGATGGTGTCGCCGACCCTCTTGTTGAACTCCTTGGAGATCGTCGAGCCGAGCACCACCTCGCCTGATGAATTGGGGTCGTAGCCGCGGCCGGACGCGATAGTCGTCTTGAGGCTGCTCCAGCCGTTCTCGGCCGGGTCGCCGGCGATGATGCCATCAGGTGGGCCAAAGTTCACTGCGCTGACCTGGCCCGGCTTCGCTACGAAGTAGTAAGCAGGAAACGCCGCCTGGACGCCCTCGACCTGCTTGATCTCGTCGATCTTGGTCAGCGGCAGCAGCGCAGCCGCCTGGCCGTCCGGTGGCCCGACCTGGATGCTGCCGCCGTAATACCTGACGCCTCCGTCGATGAGGGCGTTGAAGTGCTCGGCGAGAGCGCCCATGGTCGTGAGCGCCAGAACGCCGATGACGATGCCCGAGATGGTCAGGAAGCTGCGCAGCTTGTGGCGGGTGACGTTGCGGACGATCTCCATTCGGCTGGAGAGCATACGAAGGAAAGGTTAAGAAACAAAGTAGCCGCACGGCCGCACCTCATACAATTTGCGGCGCCATGAGGGGGCCCGGTGTCCAGCCTGCTGATCAGGGGCTTCGTGCTCGGATTCGCGATCGCGGCCTCGCCCGGCCCGATCTTCTTTCTCTGCCTTAGGCGCACCCTTGTCCGCGGCCGGCTGTATGGCCTTGTCTCGGGCCTTGGGGTCGCGACGGCCGACGGTTTCTATGCCGCCCTCGCCGCGTTTGGCGTCGCCGCCCTCGCTTCGGCTTTCGTCAGCGGACGCCGTACGCTGGCATTGGTCGGCGGTGCCGTCCTGGTCGCGCTCGGCATCAGGATCCTCCTCGAGCGCCGCCAGCCCGCGGGGAATGAGACGCCGGTGACTGTCAGCGGATTGGCCTGGGCATATGCGTCCACCCTGGGCCTGACGATCACCAACCCTACGACCATCTTCTCGTTCGCCGCGCTGGCGGCCACCCTCGGACTTGGCGCAGGTGGCGGCCTCACGAGGCCCGCGACGCTGGTGGCGGGCGTGCTGGCCGGCTCGGCGTCGTGGTGGTGCGCGCTCGCGGTCGCCGTTTCCGTGCTGCGAGCACGCATCACGCCGGGCGTCGTGCGCGGTATCAGCACCGCGAGCGGCGTTGTCATTGCGGCGCTTGGAATGCTGGCCATCGCGTCGGCTTTTCAATTCGGGACATGACACACACGATCCACGTCGTCGACGTCTTCACCGACAGGCCGCTTGCCGGCAACCAGCTCGCGGTGGTGCTCGGCGCCGAGGACATCCCGGGCGAGGTCATGCAGCGCATCGCCAAGGAGATGAACCTCGCCGAAACGACGTTCGTCCTTCCGCCTGACGACCCGGCCCATGCCGCCAGGGTCAGGATCTTCACTCCGGCGGTCGAGATGCCTTTCGCCGGGCACCCCACGGTCGGTACGGCGTGGGTGCTGTACACGCACGGGCTAGTTCCGGGCGCGGCGCTGGAGTTCACGCTCGAAGAGGGCGTGGGGCCGGTGCGCGTGCGAGGGATCGAAGGGCCGGAAGGCCTGACCTTCTGGATGACCCATCCGCCCGTCAGCTTCGCCGAGGTGTTCTCGGACAGAGACAGAGTTGCAGACGCGATCGGAGTCACACCAGGCGACCTCCTGGCGAACGTCCCTGTGCAGGTCGCCACCACCGGCGTGCCGTTCCTGTACGTCCCCATGAAGGACGCACGCGCTGTCGACGTCGCGGAGTCGAACCAACCAAAGCTGCGCGAGCTCTTTCGCGGAGCCGAAGCAGTCCCAGCCTTCATCTTCGCCTCGCTCGGAGGCAACCGCCTCTACAGCCGCATGTTCGCGCCGCACGTGTTCGACATCCCGGAAGACCCCGCCACGGGCTCGGGCAGCGGCCCGCTCGCCGCCTTCGCGGTGAAGTACGGCCTGGTGCCGCGCGCACCGAAAGTCGTCCTCGTCAGCGAGCAGGGCGTGAAGATGGGGCGCCGGAGCGTGATCCACATCGAGCTCACATACGACCCAGGGAGCGAGCTACCGTCGAAGATCGAGGTCGGCGGCACGGTGCGCCAGGTGCTCACCGGCACGCTGTCAGACTTCTAGGCCTTGATCGTCGACAGTTACAGGTTCCTGCCGCGCAGCTTTCGACCTCTCTACGAAGGCCGGGGCCCGTTGCCGGGAGAGGAGGCTCCGGTTTGGGCGCCGTTCGAGAAGCGCCTCGCCTCCTCGAGCATTGCGCTGCTGACCTCGGCAGGGATCTTCGTGAACGGAGACCAGGCGTCCTTCGACCTCGATCACGAAAGGTCGCACCCGGAATGGGGCGACCCGAGCTGGCGCGCGATC
>JBAUTF010000116.1:0-1941 GCA_049582065.1 Candidatus Dormiibacterota bacterium
GGCGAGCACGCCGCTGTACATGAAGGTGACCACGATCAAGAGTTGCGAGGTGATGAGCGCGACCTCCACCGACGGCACCGGTGACCCATCGCTGCGGGTCACGGTCGTGATCTTGTGGAAGCCCCACGCGGAGAAGCCGACGACGACGAGAGTGAGCACGAGCAGGGCCAGCAGCAGGCGGCGCCGCGCCGCTTCCTGGATTGTCAAGCGAGCGATCACGAGAACAGGTGGCATTACTTGTCCTCCTCGTCGAGGAGCTGGAGAAAACGGTCCTCGAGGGTCTGGTGTCGCGGCACCACCTCGTAAACGCGGCCGCCCATCGCCACGATCTGCGACACCAGGTCGGGCACGCGGTCTGCGTTCAGGTTCGTGAACGTCATCTGGTCGCCCTCGTCATCCACTTTCCCGAAACCGGCGAGCTTGTTCTTGTCCGCCTGTGCGAGACCGGTGACGTGCACTCGCACGGCGGTCCCGCTCAAGAGCTCGTCCATCGTCCCGGAGGCGATGACGCGACCGTGGTCGACGACCGCCACGCGATCGCAAACCTGCTCGACCTCGCTGAGCAGGTGCGAGTTGAGGAAGACCGCAGTGCCGCGCGACGCGAGACCGCGGATGATCTGGCGCACGTCGTGCCGGCCCACGGGGTCTAGCGCCGACGTCGGCTCGTCCAAAAAGACGAGCTCGGGCTCGCCGAGAAGGGCCGCGCCCAGGCCGAGGCGCTGCTGCATGCCCTTGGAAAAGGTGCCGACCCTGTCGTTCGCGCGATCGGTCAGCCCGACGGTTTCGAGCGCCGTGGAGATCTCGTCGTTCCAGCTCGAGCGCGGCAGCGGGGCCAGCTCGCAGTGGAGGGCGAGCACCTCTCGCGCGGAGAGCCATGCCTGGTAGCGGAAGAGCTCGGGCAGATAGCCGATCCTGCGCCGGGTCTGCAGGTCGCCGATCGGGCGTCCGAGCAGCCAGGCCTGGCCGGAGGTGGGTTTCAGCAGGCCGAGCAGCAGCTTGACCGATGTGGTCTTGCCCGCTCCGTTGGGGCCCAGGAAACCGAAGACCTCGCCGCGCGGCACCGCCATGGTGAGGCCCGCCACCGCGACCGCGTGGCCGAAGCTCTTCGACAGGTCGACGGTCTTGATCGCGGGCGATCCGGCGGCCGCCCCGTCGGAGGCGGCCGCCCTGGTTTCTTCCGCTACCTCAGCCACTTCCTCAGGCTAACGGTCGAAGGCTATTTCAGGTTATCGGCGATGTCGATTGCATCCCGCTGCCTGATCGTTCCGGCGACGGCGTACACGACGCCGTTCTTGACCCAGATGACGCCTGAACCGATGCCCGTGTTGTCTCCGAGGGCGATGCCCTGGACGCCCTGGACCGGGACCGGGGAGGAGGTCGCGTACTGGATCGGGACCGGGATCGGAAGGGTGGTGCTGGGGTCACCGATCGCCTTGATCGCAGCGGCGAGCTGAGGCGAGATGCCGGGCAGCGTCAGCAGGTAGCTCTCCAGCTGCTTGACGGTGACCTGGGATGAGCTCGAGGTGGCCGTCGGCGCGGAAGACTTGCCCACGATCAGCTCGGGCAGGTTCGCCTGGCTCAAGTCCGAGCCTGTCGGGGCAGTGAGGTTGCCATAGATCTCGCCGACCGCCGGGCCGACGGTGACGGTGAGCTTCACGCCGTCCATGCCCGCGGGCATCTTGGGCAGCGCCTTGCCGGTGCTCGCCGCGGCGGCCGCGGCCTTGGCGGCGCTGAAGGTGAACTCCGCTGTCGCCTGCGACATCGCCACGTAGGTGAGGTTGGACGACACGCCCTGCGGGAGGCTCTTGACCTTCGGAGCGTTGAGGCCCGACACGGTGGTGGCCTCCGAGGCGCTCGTGGCGACCTGGACCTGCGGCTGCTTGGTCCACGTGACCGTTCCATAAGCGCTCAGCTGGGACAGCGCCTGCATGTCCGCCAGGG
>JBAUTF010000117.1:0-6320 GCA_049582065.1 Candidatus Dormiibacterota bacterium
GACCTCCTGTCGAGCATCGGGATCTGCGTCGGCGCAGCCGCGCTCATCGCCGCCGTCACCTGGCGCTTCCGGCAGCCGCTGATCATCGCCTACCTCGCCACGGGCGTGATCATCGGGCCCCACCTGCTGAAGTTGGTCAACGACCAGGGAAGCATCTCCGCCGTGGCCGAGATCGGTTTGATCCTGCTTCTTTTCGTCATCGGCCTCGAGATCGATCTGAGGAAGATGGCTTCGGGTGGCCTCGCGGTCCTCCTCACCGGCGCCCTGCAGGTGCCCATCTGCGTCGCGCTCGGGCTGGGCTTCTTCGCCCTACTCGGCGTGGGGAACGGCCCGGGAAACTACGCGCTGGTCTACCTGGCGGCATGCATGAGCCTTTCCAGCACGCTGGTCGTGGTCAAGATCCTGAACGACAAGTACGAGCTCGACACCTTGCCCGGCCGTATCTCGCTCGGGGTGCTGGTCATCCAGGACCTCTGGGCCGTCGCCATGCTGGCCGTGCAGCCCAACCTGCTGAACCCGAACCTGCTGCCGCTCGCGGGATCGCTGTGGCGCGGCGCCGTCCTGGTGGTGAGCGGCTTCGCGATCTCCAAATACATCCTGCCGCATCTGTTCCGGATGGTGGCCAAAGCGCCGGAGCTCGTGCTGGTGTCGGGTCTCGGATGGTGCTTCTTTCTCGCCGGGGTGGCCAGTTTCATCGGCCTGTCTCGTGAGATGGGCGCGCTCATCGCGGGGGTGAGCCTTTCCACCTTCCCTTACAACGTGGACGTGGTCGCCAAGGCCGTCAGCATCCGCGATTTCTTCGTGACGCTCTTCTTCGTCGCTCTCGGGATGCAGATCACGATCCCGAGCCTGCAGGTGCTCGAGCTGGCGCTCGCCGCCTCCGCGTTCGTCATCGTCAGCCGCATCGTCGTGGTGCCCATCCTCTACGCGCTGCGCCTTGGGCTCCGGACGAGCATCGTGCCGGCCATCAACCTCGCCCAGGTGAGCGAGTTCTCGATCGTGATCGCGTCTTTGGGCGTGACGATCCACCCGCAGCAGATCTCACCGGATGTGCTCACCATCGTCATCATCACCTTCGCCGTGACGTCGGTCGTGTCGACGTACATGATCAACTTCAGCCATCGCATCCAGAGCATCCTGACCGCGGTCTTCAAGGCCGTCGGCTTGAAAGACCTCGATTCGAGCGCGATGATCGAGGAGGTCGGGCAGCTGCACCAGCCGGTCATCTTCCTCGGCTTCTTCCGCGACACCAGCTCGATCCTTTACGAATTCGAGCACGAAGGCGATGCGAAAGAGGCTCGTCAGTTCATCGAGAAGATCCTCGTGATCGACTTCAACCCGACGGTGATGCGCGAGCTGCGCCGCAAAGAGATCAAGTGCGTCTATGGCGACATCGCGCACATGGACACGCTGCGGCACGCCGGCATCGAGCACGCCGAGCTCGTCGTGTCGAGCATCACGGACGACGTTCTGCGCGGGACCAGCAACATCAAGCTCATGAAGAATGTCCGCTCCAACGCGCCCAACACGCGCATCGTGTTGACCACCGACCACATCCCGCAGGCGCTGGAGTTCTACGAGGCGGGCGCCGACTTCGTTTTCATCCCGCGCCTGTACTCGGCGGCCGCCTGCGCACGCATCCTGCGCAAGGGCCTTGCGGAAGGATTCGACGAGTTCCGCAAGCAGGCGATCGGCCACCTGTCCCAGCGGCAGGAGGTGCTGGCCTGACCGAACGCCGGGTCGTCCTCCTCTTCGACGGCACTTGAGCGGTTTGCACCAGGACGGCGCGCTGGGTCCGCCGGCACGACCGGGCCGGCCGTGTGCTGGTCATTCCAAGTCAAACGCACGGCGCTCTGGCGCGATACGGCATCAGCAGGGAGGAGGGCGACCGCAGCGCCTGGGCCGTCGACCAGGACGGCCGGCGTCACGAAGGCGCCGCGGCGATCAACGTCGTGCTCCGGGAGCTTGGCGGAGCCGCGGGCGCGCTGGCGCGAGCCCTCCAACTCCGGCCGTTGACGGTGGTCGAGACCGCCGCCTATGGCTGGTTCGCCAGGCACCGGTCCCAGTTCAGCCGCCTTGGAGTTCGACCCGAATGCGAGGAGCCGGGGTCCGACTGCGGGTGAGCCCGCGAAGCTACGGCGCCGGCGGCTTGCGGATGGCCTTGTCGATCTCGCCGCCCACCTCACGGAAGGTCTCCGCCAGAGCTGCTCCAAACGAACGCGCAGCCTGCCGGGTGCCCGCCTGGACCTCGGGGTCGCGCGATGCGGCTTCGAGCGAGGTGAACACCGACTCCGCCGCCTGCCGCAGCTTCTCGAGCGACTGGTTGACGTCAGCCGCCTTGGTGTCGTCGCCGGGGCTCTTGTACTGGCGGTGCAGCTGACCGCCCAGCGTCTTCATGTCCTTCTGGAACTGCTCCCAAGCCTCTTTGGTGTCATTGGCCATCGCTTCTTCTCCTCACGTGCGGAATGAAAACCGTCGTATGCCAAAACGCCGCCCCCGCCCGGCGGCGGATTCGACATGATTGTCATTGTCCTAGCTTCACGGACCGAGATGGAGGGCCGCAAATTGGCCGAGCAGCACGGAGAACGACGGAAATCCGACAGCGCGCACCGCGCGGCCTACGCCGAGGCCAAAGCCGCACCAACGCTGCACAAACCCCGGCTGATCACCTCTCGGTCGGTGCACGAGGCCGTGCATGGCGCCGGCGCCATCGGGCAGTTCAACACCTGGCTGGCGGTCAAGATCACCAGGAGCGTGGGCACGATGTGGACGGCCTATATCTTCGCGGCTATCGCTCTGATCTCTTTGCCCGCCGCGATCGCAACTGGCAACGTTATCGTCATCGTCGCCTGGATTGCGCAGACGTTCTTCCAGCTGGTACTTCTGCCCATCATCATCGTCGGCCAGAACGTGATCTCCGCGGCCCAGGATGCGCGCGCCGAGGCCGACCACCTTACCCTGACAACCCTGCATGCGATCAATGTGCAGCAGCTGCAGATGCTGACCCAGCAAAAGGAAACGCTGCAGCAGCAGCGCGAGATTCTTGACCTGCTGCAGAACAAGGGTCTCGCCACCGCTTGATGTCCCGCTGGCGAATGGGGTGACGGAGCTCCTCGACGGCCTGGAGCTCGTTGCCGGCGTTCTCAGTGTCCTGGTCGGACGACAATCAACCCGTGAGGTCGACAGTCGAGGTGGCTGTGGTCGGCGCCGGGATCCACGGCGCGAGCGTCGCGTTTCATCTCGCATCGCGCGGGGTGAAGGTCGTGGTCATCGAGCAGGGTGCCGCCGCGAGCGGGCCGACCGGCCGCTCTTCCGCCATCTGCCGCGCGTACTACACGAACCATTACCTGGCCCGCGTCGCCAGGGCGAGCCTTGACATGTTCCGGTCGTTCGGCGAGCTGACCGGCGGTAGGGGATGCGACTTCCACGCAGCGGGCGCGCTTTACCTGCATCCGGCGTCCGACGCCGGCGGGCTGGGCGAGGCCGCGAGCTACATGAACTCGATCGGCACCAGGGTGCGGATCCTCACTCCTGGCCAGCTCCGGGACGACTTCCCCCTGATCGATGCCGAAGGGGTCGGGGTCGCGGGATGGGAGGAGGAGGCCGGTTATGCCGACCCGGTGGCGACCACCGTCGGGCTGCTCGAGCGGGCGGTCGAGCTGGGCGCGTCGGCCAGGCTGTATGCCCGAGTTGGCGGCCTGCGGGCGCGGGCCGGCACGGGAGCGCACGTGAGGCTCGTTAACGGCGACGAGCTGGAGTGCGAGCGCCTGCTCATCGCCGCCGGTCCGTGGACCAGGGGGCTGGCGGGCCAGGTCGCGGAGCCGCTGCCCCTCACCGTCGAGCGCCATTACGTTGCGACCATCCGATGGTCGGAAGCTCGCGAGATGCCGTACGTGCACGCCGACATAGCCGCCGGTTATTACTGCAAGCCGGAAGGCGTGGACATGTACTGCCTCGGCCCGCTCACGGCCGAGCCGCCGGCCGACCCTGATCGAGAGGTCGCCGGAATCGACCCCGAAGAGTCGCATCGAATGGCCGCTCTGGCGACGCGCAGAGTCCCGCGTCTGAAAGACGCCGTCTCAACCGGCGGCTGGGCGAGCCTGTACGACGTCAGCCCGGACTGGATGCCGGTGATCGGAGAGATCGCGCCTGGAGTCTTCGTGGACGCCGGGACGAGCGGTCACGGTTTCAAGCTGGCCCCCGCGCTGGGCGCCGGCGTGGCCGCGCTGGTGCTTGGCGCGGATGTGGACGCGGACATCCACCAGTTCTCGCCGGCGCGATTCGCCTCAGGCGGATCGCTCTCGGCAGGTTACGGGAGCGCGCGGATCCTCGGCTGACGCTTTGCCGGATGCGCTGTACGTGCCCACGTCCAAGGGTTAGATTTAGAGCCATGAGTCGATCGAGGAACCTCCTGTTTGTGCCCCTCTGGATTGTTTTCGTGGTGTTGGTCCTCCTGGCGACGATCGTCCTTCGTTCCGAAC
This sequence comes from Candidatus Dormiibacterota bacterium, assembly GCA_049582065.1. Classification (GTDB taxonomy): domain Bacteria; phylum Chloroflexota; class Dormibacteria; order Dormibacterales; family Dormibacteraceae; genus DATKSS01. The sequence continues at coordinate 4,482 of JBAUTF010000117.1, forward strand.
CAGTCAAGGCTCCGGCAAATCTCGGGGGCCAACCGGCGCATCTGTCGGCTCCAGGCCAGGCCTCCTCAGAAGCACCCGTAGCCAACCAGGCATCCGGTGGGGCCGCCCAGACCCAGCGCACCGTCGGCGCTTCGCAGCCGGCGCCGGTCAAAGCCGCCCAGCCGGCGGCGCCCCAGGCTCCATCGAACCCATGTCGCACAGGCGGCCCGGGCCCGACCATGCATCCCACGTGCGTGACGGGAGGTCAGGTTCCAATCGGAGGCTGACGCCGGGTCCAGGAGAGAGCCATGGCGGCCCTCTCCTGGCGTGATGTCTCTCTAGTGCGCCACGGTCCCGGGCGTGTGATCCGAGGCTGAGGATGTCGATCGGTGGATCGGTGCAGGATCGTTGCCTTCCTGACCGCGATCCGATCGGCCGTGCGTCAGGGCAGCCACGAGGTTGGCGACATCAGGCGTGCCCCAACCGGTTGCCAGGTCGTAGCCGGGCTTGGCGGCGAAACCGACCGTGGAGTCGAACGCGTTGTTGCCGGCCACGATGTCGTGGAACACGGGTGCCCTTGTCGCAGCCGACCCGGACCTTGACTGCTGCTCACCCAGCGTATAAAGCGCGGCGTTGGCCACGCCAAGGGTTTCCAGCCCGCGCGATTCGCGGGCCTGGTTCGCCAGCGCGAAGATCGCGGCCCACTGCGGTGAGCCGCAGCTGGTACCGCCTACGAGGTATAGGAGTGGGCCTATGACGACCTCGACTCCGCCCCTGAAGGCGGCGTTGTAGGCGACGTCAGGGACCGTTCTGTACTGGTTACCCGACACGGCTTGCCACTCGGGGGCGTGAAACAGCACGCTTGGAGCGCCGCCGGTCGCGCCGATATGTGGTTCGTTCCAGGTTGCCTCTCCGCCGTAGTGACCGGAGACCTCCAAACCGCCCGGGTAGGGGCTGCCCTGGGTGCCACCTACGCCTGTGACCAGGGGATCGGAGGCGGGATAAGAAGCGATGGCTGGTGAGGTGCTTCCGGTGTACGGGGTCCAGGTGGCACCCGCGTCGCCGGCCGACGCGAGCAGCGTGTCACCCGACCTCGCCGCCGCCGTGAAGATCCTGTGCTCCTCCGCGAACGACGTGCCGGCGGTGACGTCCGTTTCCCAGTCGCCGAAGCTCTGCGACACGATTGCTCCCGGGAACCGGGGTAAGACTTGGGCTTCTGCTGCATTGATGTCGTAGTTGTTGTCTGTCGCCGCCACGGCCAAGACTATCTTCGCCCCGGGCGCCATAGCGTGGGCGTACTCCACGTCCAGCGAGGTCTCGATCTGCCAGCTGGCCAGAGCCCCTGACCCCGTTGCCCCGGTTCCAGCCGCATTGATGATCCTGAAGGACCGGGGAGCTGGGATGCCGAAATAGTGATCGAAGTGCGCCAGGTCGGTTCTAATCGTAGGGCTGCCGTAAGCGTCCACGATGACGATGGTCTGGCCGCTTCCGTCCAGCCTGGCGGGGAAATCATAGATCTTGGCCAGGTCATACGGTCCGTAGCAGGGCACGCCATGAAGCGGGGTAAAGACGCAGTCTTGGTGTACCGACCCGTTGGCCAGAAAGTTGACCGCAGGCCCCTTTAGGGCGGTGAGGTTGACGGACATGTGCGGCCCCGGCGCCTTGAACGCGCCCGCCGACAGCCCCGAGAATGCCCCGACGCCGCTCGCGATCAAAGTCAAAGACGAAACAAGCGCGCCCAGCCGGCGCGACCAACCCTTTCCCATCTTCCTCTCCACGTGTGGTCACCCGAATCGAGGGCCGTATCCAGACCGTCTCGCGAGTTGCAATACTCTCGCAAGGGTCGGCAAGCAAAGTCAA
>JBAUTF010000118.1:0-24745 GCA_049582065.1 Candidatus Dormiibacterota bacterium
CCGCTCGATGTGGATCTTCCACCGCAAGCACTACGCGTCCGGCCTACCGGCCCCCGCCAACTGGCTGGTGTGGCTGGGCATCTGGAGCCGGTGGGCCGTGCTCAGCCTGCGGTCCAAGTTGACGCGGGATCCGACGGTCTCGGCCTAGTTCCAGCTCAGCCCGAGTCTCCCCCACCCGTTGCTCGTGACAGATAGGCCTCCAGCTCCCGCAGGCCTTGGGGGGAGCCTGCCTCGTAGAAGCGCTCTTTGACCTCGAGGCCCGCCAGGTGACTCTCGAGGCTCAGCTCTTTCATGACGCCGGCCAGGTCCGCGATGCTTCCTGACTCGATCCGGTTTGCGATCACGTCGCGCGTGAGGACCGAGAGCCCGTAGTCGATGCAGCGCATTTCGGATTGCCGTTCTTGGGGGCGGCTCTTGTCGTAGAGGACCACCTTGCCTTCCGCGTAGATCGCGTTGCTGGTGTCCCAGCGCCCCTCGTTGCGCAGCACCGTCATGAGCGCCGGCTGTTTGCTGTCGCGCCAGGCTGCTTCGACCTCCTTCATCGAGACCGGCAGGTAGGAGTCTCCGTACAGGACGAAGAATGCTTCCTCGAGCGCACCTTCGTCGAAGGCGCGGCGAAGCGCGCCGCCTGTCCCCAGCAGGCGCTCGCCCTCGTCCACCCATGCCACGTTCAATCCGAAGCGCGATCCGTCGCCCACGTGGGCGCGCAGCATCTCGCCGCGGTAGCCCACGCTGTAGGTCACACGCCCAATGCCCTGGGCGGCGAGACGCTCCAGCTGCCAGTCCGCAAACGGCCGGCCGAGCACCGGAATGAGCGCTTTGGGCAGCACCTCGGTCGCGGGCCGCATCCGGGTGCCGAGACCACCGGCAAGGACCACGCACTGCAAGGTCATTCCGTTACGGATCAGGGGAGCAGTCGGATGGCAGCTATGGTCTGGGTCTGGCCGTGGCTCAGGATGAGCTGGGACGATTGGTAACCATGCCATTGGGCGCAGCTCCCGACATAGACCCGGAAAGAGCTGGATGAGCTGGGCAGGGTGCGGAAGATGATCTGGTGGCCCGGATCACCCGTCTGCACGTCAGAGACCGTCCATTGATCCTGAGCAAACTTCGTCGAAGTATCGATCTCCATCCAGCGATAGTCAGACCAGGCCGTCCCCGGAGGCAGGGAGAGGTCGACCTGGTGGCTGGGAATTGCGACGTCGACCGTGCCTGTCACCTCCCCGGGACGCACGGGCACCGATGTGCCGTCCTGGAGCGTGATCTGGGTCAAGGCAGTGCCGGCTCCGCCGGGCGATCCGCGAAGTTCCGAGGCCACGCCATTTGCGGAGATGCCGAACACCCTGATCGAGCTCATTCCAGCCGGACTCGACAGCAGTTGGTCGGGTACGACGCTCGTGAGCCGGTACCCGCTGGTGGCGAACCCAGGAACCTTCGACGCCGCCGCCACGTCCGGTCTGTCGATGCTTGGCGTCACCTGTCCCACCGCTGTGCCTCCAACCGTGGCGACAACCCGGCCGGCCGGCAGGCCTGTGGCCGGATCGCCGGCCCAGCCCTCCAACGTGATGCTGGCATTCGGCTCATTCGTGGTGCTCAGAGTCACAGGCGTCGCCTGATGCACCGGAGGTGGCGGAGATATGGACAGGAAGTTCGGAGCGTATCCCCAATCGCAGGCAAACCCCATGAAGGGGAGGTCATCCGTGAGAGCCGGGTCCTGCAGAGAAAGCGCCTTCGCCGACGCTGGTGAAAGGTTGGCGGACGTCAATGCGTAAATGATCTGTGTGTGCGTGCTGAGCAGCGGGGTGTAATTGTCCAGGATGTACTGGCTCACGTCGTAGTGACGCACCATATTCGGAATGTCGTCCCAAGCCAGGAGTCCGTAGCGCTGGGTGCTGAACACGACCAGCTTGGGTGGATCTCGTTTGAGCTCGGCGATCAGATCCTTTTGCGCAAGCTCCGGGATCGCAATCGTCATGTGGTAGTAACGAGTGTGCGGAGTCTGACCGAGCACGTAATAGATGAGCGCGGGCTCGTTGGAAAAATCGAAGACCCAGTCATGCGGGCCCAGATACGCCTTGAAGACCGTGGCGAGGTCGGCCACCGTTGCCGTGTCGACGCCGTTCCCCGACCCATACCCGACCGTCGCCAGCTGAGGCGGGGTCGGAGCCTCTTGATGGTAGCGACCAGGCGCCGCCATCAACCACGTTGGCAGCGGCGCAACCGTGTGCAGAGTGTTGGTGGTCATCATCGACGCGATCGCGCTCAGGAGCAGCGCAAGCGCCACCGGCTGCCGCCCAACGACAACACCAACGCGTCCCCAAAGACGTTGGCGCGTCAGCCAGCTGTCGGCGAACATGCAGGCGCGGTAGATCAGGTAGGCGATCAGGGGATACGTCACGTCCAACACCTGAGTGACGTGACCGAGGTCGGCCCGATCGATGAACTTGGTGTAGTACGGCAATACGAAGAGGGCTGAGGCTGCGACAACCCAATCCCGCGTGTCCAGCCGGCGGCGCTGGATCACGGCGGCCGCGTAGTAGAGGAATCCGAGCACCAGTGCGGCAGGCGTGGCGAACACCAAGAAAGGAAAGAGCGGGCCGTTTGTCAGCAAGCCGAGCGGCACCCCACCGGTCAGCTCGTGGCCAGGGGCGAAAACCGCGTAATAGAAGAAGAAGTCACCCAACGCGCGCTGGCTGATCAGGTAGAGGCAGAAGACTCCAAATGACGCGACTCCCCCAACTGTCAGCCACAGGGTCTGCGCGAAGACGACCGGCAGCTTGGCGCCCTTGGGGCGGTGGTAAAGGTCATGGAGGATCACCACAAGCCCGCAGCCGAACACGCAGTAAGCCGTTTCGGGGACGAGAATGGCTTGAACGACCAGGCAGATTGCCAGCAGGACGGTGAGCCACCACCTGCGGCGCTGAAGCGCAACGCCCAGCAGGACCAGGATCAGCGGCCAAAAGATGAAGCGACCGTCGTAGAACGGCGCGAGCTGGCCGACGGCGATGAGCGCGAAGAATGCCAGCACGATGGCCCAGCTACGTTCGCAGAGCCATGTCAGGAGGACAAACAGAGAAACCCACGCGAGCGGGTCGAGTAGCATCACACGGCCGGCCTCCAATCCCCAGCGGCTGTTTTGCAGGAGCCGCATGTCGATCAAAGGCGCAAAGCCATCCTGAAACAGGCCGTGCGTCGAGAGTAGGTCCCGCCAGTAGAACGATCCCGAGCCTATCAAGCGCGCCGCCACGAGCCATTCGCCCTCGTGGAACATGTCGAAGAGACCTGGGTTGGCGATCAGCTGGCTGAGCAGAATGAAGAGTGCGAGAGGAGCTGTCAGGTACAGCAGGGTCATCCGCTCGAGCGTGCGAATTGCGACATCGCTCATCGCGCGAGACATGCGAATCCAGAGCCACACCACTACGACGCCAGTGACCGCGACCGCGAGCCACCATGGCAGCCACGCGTAGTGGTGGACCGAGCCGTCCGATGCGACAGTGACTGTCTGAGCGGCAGACACGCCGAACAGGCCTAGAAAGGTCAGAGGCGAGGCCAGAGTGTTGATCTGGGCAGTGATCGCGGTGGGGCTGCGGTGCACGCCAAGCCATCGCTGAGCCGTCAAACCAGCAGCGCTCACCAGGGCCGCATAAGCCGCGGTGACAGCAATCAGCGTGACCCAGAAGGACCCGCCCGACAAATTAGCGACGATTGCGGCCTCAAGCGCGAAGACGGCGCCGACGGCCAGCAAGCGAGAGGTCGCAGCAGCAGTCACATGCCCTTCGTCGGTGGGCGGTTCGACCGCGGCTGCCCTGGACGCTACGGCGCCGGTCAAACCCAGGCGCTTGGCCAGCAGCAACTGAGCCAGATACAGGATGAGTGCCACGATCGGGAAGATGACGACCGCGATCAAGTAGTAGTCGACGTAGCGCTCAATGTTGAAGTTGGCGTAGGTCGGGTAGCCGACGATGTCCGTCGAAACCTTCAGTACACGCGAAACTCCACGCAGGAGCACGAGCGCGAGACCACCGGCGAGGGTCACAGCGACGATTAACCCGATCGCGGGAGACCACCGAAACCTCATCCCGGCGGTCGTCGTACGGGAGTCCGCGACCGACTTGTTCGATGTGGTCATCTCTGAGCGCAACCGCCGGTGGCAGCCACGCGTGCCCCCGCCGCCATCGGCATCTTCGATGCGGCCCCTTGAGTCACGCTCAGTCGCGGACGATCACCGTCGACCCATCGTGGTCGAACGTGAAGCGAAGCTCAGCCAGCCCCTCGCGGGCCATCGCCGCGCGGAGAGCCTTCGGCTCCGAGGCATAGAACATCAGAAAGCCACCGGCGCCTGCGCCTACCAGCTTGCCTCCGAGGGCCCCGTTGGCCCGACCCGTGGCATACCAGCGGTCGATGTCGCTGGTGGACATGCCGGTGGTACGCCCTCGCTTTTTTTCCCAGTGCTCGTGCATGAGCGCGGCGAATCCGTGTGTATCCCCGTCTTCGAGAACTTCGCGCACCTTGCGACCTATCTCAGCGATGGCGTGGAGGTTGTCGAGCATCGCGGGGTCTTTCTGCTCTGAGCGCACCTTCTGGTCCTCGAGCATCGACTCGGCATCTCGTGAGTAACCGGTGAAGAACAGCAGCAGGCGCTCCTCGAGATCGTGCAGGGTCTGATTGCTGATCCGAAGCGGTGAGACTCGCACCTCGCCGTCCTGGCAGAACTCCAGGCACGTCAGGCCGCCGAATGCCGCGATGTACTGGTCCTGCTTTCCGACGGCACGGGCCAGGTGGTCGATCTCGATCGTGCACGCCTCTTCCGCAAGGGTCCCGGTGACGATGTGCTCGCGCTTGAACGCGTAGATGGCCTTGAGCAGCCCGACCGTGAACGTGCCTGACGATCCCAGGCCGGTGCCGGCCGGAATGTCGGCCAGGCTCACGATCTCGAGATACGGCCCGACCGGGTGCATGGTGAGCGCCTCGCGCACGATCGGGTGCTTGATGTCCGCCACCTCGCTGACGCGCTCCAGCTCCGAATACTTGAGCAGGTAGTCGTTCGCGAACGTTCGGTTGATCCCGATGTAGACGTACTTGTTGATCGCAGCGGAGATGACGATGCCGCCGAACTGCCGGTAGTAGCTGGGCAGGTCGGTCCCGCCGCCACCGAGGCTGATGCGCAGCGGCGTCCTCGTGATCAGCATGGCCCTATACCCGCGTTCACGACCCGACCTTGCGGCCAGGCGTGGTCGCCACGGCCACGGTCTGCCAACCCCACCTGGTCTGCACGGTACCCAGCGCGAAGAGGCCGCGGAAGGCAGCCATCGCCACCCTCGCGGCTGTCGCGCTCAAGCCCTTGTTGGCCGATGAGACTTCGCTAGCCAGCCGCTTCCCACGCTGGATGACCAGCAACCTGTACAGGTTGAACTGAGGGAACCCGGCGCCGGTCGCCCTCTCCAGCTCGTAGCCGGCGCTGGTGAGCACCTTCTTAAGGTCGTCGGGGGAGAAATGGCGTCGGTGCCCGATGTGATGGTCGAAGGCGGACATCGGACCGCCGGGCACCGTGACTACGACCCTGCAGCCCGGGGCCAAGTATGCGGCGGCGTTGCGCATGAGCGTGACGGGGTCGTCGACGTGCTCCAGAACCTCGGAGCACACGGCGTGCGTCGCCCAGCCGGCCATGTCCTCGGCCGGCTTGGCGTCCTCAAGCAGGTCGCGGGCGAAAAAGCGCGCGCTCGGCACCTTCTTGGCGGCAATGTCGATCCCCCACTGGCTGTAGTCCGTCCCGCACAGCTCCGCGTTTGGATGCGCCCTGTGCAGGTCGGCGATAAGGTCGCCCTGCCCGCATCCGACGTCCAGTACGCGTGCCGGACCGTCTCCCAGCTGCAGGAGCCGCAGGATCAGGTGGCGCCGGAACCGTTGGGCGGGATTGCTCGCCGCGGCATCGGCGTATTCGTCCCAATGCTTGTCCCAGTCGTCATGCGAGATCGCGGCCAGGTTCACAGGGCGAAGCCGGCCGTCTGCGCGTCGCGATGAAACATCCGCACGGTGTCGAGCGAATAGTCGGCCAGGTCGCGCCCGAGGATCGGCAGCTTCTTCAAGAGGTCATGCGTGACGGTGACTATGTGGCAGCCGATCGCGTCGGCCTGCACGATATTGAGGAGCTCCCGCGGGCTGGCCCACAGCAGCTCGAGATTGCGATGGGGTCGCATCACGTCCAGTGCTTCGCACATGAGCGGAATGGGGTCCACGCCCGTGTCGGCGACGCGGCCGGCAAACACCGAAATGATGCACTCAGGGCCCCCGGCGAGGGCCTCAGACGACCTGCGCACCTGGTCGACGGTCAGCATCCCTGTGATGTTGAGGCGGATGCCGTCGCATGCCAGGCGCTTCATGACGGCCGCCGACGACTCTCCCCGGGTGTTGGTGACCGGGATCTTGACGAAGACGTTCTTGCCCCAGGTCGTGATCTTGCGAGCCTGCCGTTCCATCTCGTCCCATTCGTCAGCGAACACCTCGAATGAGATGGGCGCCTCGGTCACCACCTGCAGCACGCGCCGCGCGAACGCCTCGTAATCGCTCACGCCCGCCGCGCGCATCAAGGTCGGGTTGGTCGTGTAGCCCTTGATCATCGGGTTCGCCGCGAGGTCGGCGATCCCTTTCTCGTCGGCTCCGTCCGCGAAGATCTTGATGCGGAGATCGTTCATCGATTTCATGACTCTGTCTCCCGTTTGGTGGTTTTGAGGATCCACGGGACGGCCTCGTGGAGTGCTGCGACGACCAGGTCGGCATCGATGTCCGCGGTCCTCTCAGCGTAATCACGCTTGACCAGGACCACCGCGCATCCAGCGCGCTTTCCCGCCTCCACGTCGCGCCAGCGATCCCCAACCATCACGCTCTGTCCAAGATCTATGTTCCACGCCGCAGCTCCGTCGATCAGCAAGCCCGGAGCCGGCTTGCGGCATCCGCATTGATCATCGTCGTCGTGTGGGCAGACGCGCACGTCGTCCAGCGGCAGGCGCCGCCGCAATTCATTGTTGATGGCGTCGACAGCCTCCCACTTTTGCCGGCCGCGGGCAATGTCCGGCTGATTGGTCACCACCACCAGGAGCAGTCCGGCGGCGTGTAATCGTTCGCAGGCCTCGATCGTATCCGCTCGGATGATCAAGTCGCCGGCCGAGTCTGGAGGATGAGGGCGACCCTCGATCAAAACGGGCTCGTTCAGGACTCCATCACGATCCAGGAACACCGCGGAGCGGGCTGCCCCGTTCGGCGCCGGGCTCAAACCCATAAGCGTCCCGTGGCGGCGTCCGCGAGCATGCCCTGCATCGACGCTTTGAGCGCCTCTTTCGTGGTCATCTTGTTCCGCCACCCGAGCGATCTGATCCGCTCCGTGCTGAGCCGGACGATGGGGACGTCCCCTGCCCATCCCCTGTCGCCTCCGGCGTACACGAACTCGGTGCCCCCTTCCGGAAGGCCCATGCATTCCACGGCAAGCTCGGCGATCTCCGTCACGGTGATGTAATCAGCAGTAGCGACATTGTAGGTACGGAACCGAGCGGCGCCTGCGGTGTCCGCCGCCAGGAGGACTGCGTCAATCACGTCGCTGACATGGATGTACGACTTGCTCTGCGTGCCGTCGCCGAGTATGCGCAGCCGGCCGGGGGACGATTCGAGCTGCCTGAGGAAGTCGAACCCGACTCCGTGGGTCTGGCGTTCGCCAACCACGTTGGCGAAGCGGTAGACGCATCCGCGGAGTCCGAACATGTGGGTGTACGCGGAGATGAGCGCTTCCCCGGCGAGCTTGCTCGCGCCGTAGGTCGAGATTGGAACAAGCGGTCCGTAATCCTCGTGCGCCTCCACCTGGCCAAGGTCGCCGTACACGCCGCTGCCGGAGGCGTAGAGGATCTGCTTGGTTCGCGTGATCCGCATCGCCTCGACGACGTTGTGCGTCAGGAACGTGCCCTGGTCGAAGTCGATCGCGGGCTCGGTGACCGCCCTCGCGATGTCCGGGTTCGATGCGAGGTGGATGACGGTGTCGTGGTCCTCCATCGCGGTGGACATCGCTCGGAGGTCCGTCGCGTCGCCGCGCACCACTCGCAGCCGAGGCACGTCGAGGTGCCGCTCGAGATGCCATTCACGCCCAGAGCTGAAGTTGTCGTAGACCGTGACGCGCGATACGTCCGATCGGGCCATCAGGCGGTCAACGAAATGACCGCCGATGAAGCCCGCACCACCAACCAGGAAGTACGCCTGGGCCTCGGTCACGGCCGAGCTGGTTTCGAGACTGATTCCCACTTGGTGCTTGCCCGCTGCAGCGACGGGTGGCTGACGAGGAGGTGCCAGATCACCGCGCAGATGCCCTCGGTGTGCGGGGTGATGCGGTCGGAAAACAGCGGCGGGATCAGCACGCACGCGTTGGCCGCGCGGCGCGTCGCGCCGCCGTCCCGGCCGACGATGCCGAAGATCTGGGCGCCTACCTCCTGGGCCAGCTCGATTGCATTGACGAGGTTTGCGGAGATGTTCTTCTCACGATCGCCACCGCCGACCGAGAAGATGAGAACGGCATCGGGCTTGCCCAGGCGCGATCCGCGAAGCCACTCCGAGAAGCTCGTATCCCATCCCTCGTCGTTGATGCGGGCAGTGAGCTCGGACACGTTGTCGGTCGGCGTGTAGGCCTCGAAGCGGCAGATCTTTCGGAAGTCGTTCACGGCGTGGCTCGCGTGCCCGGCTGATCCGCCGATTCCAAGCAGAAACAGGCGGCCGCCCGCATCGCGCGCCGCTGCGAGGCCCACGGCAACACGCTCGATATCGGACCGGTCGATGCCGTCGAGGATCGATTTCGTCTCGTCCAGGTAGGCGTCCGCGAATCCGGTCAATTGCGCTCCTTTGCGGCGGTGACAGCCGGTCCGGCCTTTGTGCAAACCGCGAACGTGTTGAGCCCGAACTTGTGGCGGAAGCAACGGATGTCGCTGGGCATGAACCCGGCCTTCACCACCAGCGGCCACAGGTCGCGCGGGTCGTAATACATCTTGTGGTCGTTCATTTCGTCGGCCGGGCTGCGGCGAAGGCGAAACGCGGAGAGCTCAAGGAAATACTTGCCACGCCAGGATGGCACGTTGATAAGAGCCACGCCGCCAGGCGCCAGCATGCGGTGGAACTCGGCCAGTGCAGCTCCGGGCTCCCAGAGGTGCTCGAGCACCGAATTACAGATGAGCACGTCTGTTCCGCCGGTGGCGATCGATGACAGGGCGCCAGGGATCACGCCTTCGATTGCGGTCACGCGCGGTTCCTCTTTCAAACGCGGATCGAGCGCGACGTCGAGCAGGGTCACGTGCTCGGCGCGATCGATGAGCGTGCGCGCGAACCTCGCCTCGAAGCCACAGCCGATGTCGGCGACGCGCTTTTTCGCGAAGGTTGGAACGTGACGGTTGATTTGTAGGGACGAGAGCCAGACTCCGAACCGGTCGACCGCCGTGAGGTTTCGGTCCTGGCCGTACGCGCGCTCCCTGGGCTGCCTATTGCTCAGAGCCATATATCGAATCGGCGCGCAGCGCCGCCGCCTGGATGAGCAGGACGAAGGTAAAGGTCATGAAACTCGTCACGAGCAACAGAAGGCCGAGCGCGCCCAGGTACGGGATCCGATCCGAGCCGCCAAGCGTGAGACCGGACCGCACGTAGTCGATGGCGAGAGCGGCCGTCAGCACGAGGCCGAGGGCGAACGCCACAGCGCTCCCCAGCACCGTCCTGGTGTAAGGGAAGATTCGCAGCCAGCGCCTCCTCGCGGCGCCCGAGTAATCGTGCAAGACCTGCGCCAAGCATCCCATGTAGAAGCTCTGCAGGCCCAGAAGCGTCAATGTCATCCCGAGCAGCATCCAGTAAAGGGAAAAGTGCACGGGGCCCACCGTGATGGGGCCGAAACTCAACGGAAGGGTGAGCACCAGGCCGACCGCGAGCATGGCTAGCCCAGGCCGGAACGCGAAGAAGTCCGCACCGTAGACGAACATGGCGCGAAGGTTGATCCAGGCGGCCTGGAACGGCGACCACCACCCGGCGCGCCTGTGGTGGCTCATCCGCCCTTCCCGGTCCTTCAAGAAGCGCACCGGCACCTCCGCGGTGCGCAGCCGCATATGAACCGACTTCAGCACCATCTCCGAGGCGTACTCCCACGACTGCGATTGCAGACCCATCCGGCGCAGCGCGACAGCCGTCATCCCACGCATGCCGCAGTGGATATCGGAGAAGTGGCTCCCGTAAACGACGTTGAGGATCCCGGTCGTGATCGGGGTGCCCAGGTATCGGTGGAGGGGCGGCATGGAGCCCGGTTCGATGCTCCCCTTCCATCGCGAGCCCATCACGAACTCGTTCCCTTCGTGAAATTTCTCGAGGAATGGCTTCAGCTCCCTGAAGTCGTAAGTGCAGTCGGCGTCGCCCATCAGGACGTACTTCCCTCGAATGAACGGCAGCGCGTCGATGTAGGCGCGGCCGAGACCGCGGCGCGGGGTCCTCAACACGCGCGCTCCGTGCTCAAGGGCGAGCTCAGACGTGCCGTCGGTGCCGCTGTCGACGATCAGGACCTCCCCGCTCACACCGGCGGCGGCGAGGCCCTCCCTGCACCAATCGACGAAGTCCCCGACCGTTGTCTCCTCGTTGAGGGCGGGGATGACGATAGAGATCTCGGGTTCAGCCACGTCGCCGTCGGGCACAAGGAGATGCACCGCGGGGTCGCTGCTGAGCACGACACCCCCGGCAACTGCGTGCCTGGCGTGGGACGCGCTCACCATGTCTCGGGGTGGATTTTACCCGTCCCCCCCGTGGTACGCTCGGCGCCGGTTTGAGCCACACGAGGCGTGAAGCGCCTCCAGAGCGGTCGACCGCAAGCATGCCGCGCATACCGCGTTGGTTGGTTTGATGATTTCGCTCCGGAAGTCAGTCATCTTTCTCGCCCTGCTCGCGCTGCTGCCGGCCGGCGTCTCGGCCGCCGACTCGCCGACCTACCACGGCGACAACACCCGGCAGGGCAACGACACGGCCGATCTCAGCCTCGGCAGCGCGGTCGCTGCCTGGACCACGCCCGCGCTCGACGGCGACATCTACGGCCAGCCGGTGATCGTGGGCTCTGACGTGATCGTGGCCACAGAGAACGACACCGTCTACTCGCTTGCGGCGGCGACCGGCGCCGTGCAGTGGACCGTGTCACTGGGCACGCCGCGAACGACCGGCTTTGCCTGCGGGAACATCAACCCGCTCGGGATCACCAGCACTCCCGTGATCGACGGCGGAAACGTGTACGTGGTCGGGGAGGTCGAATCCAGCGTCACTCCTCTCGTCGTGCACTTCGTGATGGCGAGCATCGTTCTCACCACGGGTGCGATCAACTGGACCCATGTCGTTGACCCGCCCGACCCGAGCTGGACGACCTTTGCCCCCTACCAGCAGCAGCGGGCAGCGCTGCTGGCGACGGGCGGCCGAATCGTATTCGGGCTGGGCGGACTCGCCGGTGACTGCGGCAGCTACCACGGCTTCGTGGTCAGCTACGCCGAGAGCAACACCGGCAGCGTGACGTACTGGGCCGCGGCCGAGGTCCCCGCTATCAGCGGCGACAACCAGGGCGCGGTTTGGGCCGCGGGCGGCACCTCCGAAGACCCGGGCGGCTACATCTACGCAGCGACGGGAAACAGCAACCAGACGACGTCGACCTCCCCGTACGACTACAGCGACAGCGTGATCAAGCTCAACCCGAATGCACTGGCACCTGGAGCCCCGGTCGACTACTTCGCTCCCGGCAACTGGTACCAGGACAACCACGGTGACGTCGACCTCGGGTCAGTGGTGCCGCTGCAGCTGCCGAACAACCGCGTCTTCATCGTCGGCAAAAGCGGCATGGGATACCTGCTGAACACCGCAAGTCTCGGCCACATCGGCGGCCAGATGGCCATCAACCGAGTGTGCAGCGCGACCAACGACGCGGCGTTCGGAAGCCAGGCCTATGGGAACGGCGTGGTGTTCGTCGGATGCAGTGATGGCCTCGTGGCGGTCCTGATCAACGCGACCAACAACAACTTCTCGATCCTCTGGCACAACACCACCGATGTCATCGACCGTCCACCGACGTATGCCGGCGGGCTGGTCTGGGCGGTGAACGGCTCGAACCTGCTCGCCTTCAACCCCACCAACGGCCAGAAGGTCATGAGCTTTCCGATCTCGAACGTTAACCACTTCGTGACGCCGTCCGCGGCCAACAACCACATATACGTCGCGACCGGCCCCAACGTCTACGCCTTCGTCGGGAACGGCTGCTTCATCGAACCAGGGCCGCGGCTCCTCGCCAACTTCAGCGGGACTGGCAGGGCGGGGCTGGCGGCGGTGGGCACTTCCGGAACCTGCATGCTCGCGTCCAGCGGTACGGCATTCTCGTTGCCTCAGGCGTGGGCCTCGGTCCCGTTCTATGGAACCCGGACTACCCTCGCCGGCGACGTCACCGGTGACGGCAAGGCCGACCTCGTGGCGGTGAACTCGGGCAGCGCATGGGTGATGGCGTCGACGGGCACCAGTTTTGGAGCTCCCACCCAATGGTCGAACACTCCCTTTTACGGCACCCGAGGAACCTTTCTCGGGGACGTCAACGGTGACGGGAAGATGGACCTGGTGGCGATCAATGACACCAGCGTCTGGGTGATGCTCTCCACCGGGACCTCGTTCGGACCACCGACTCCGTGGTCGAACGTCCCATTCTTTGGAAGCGTCACCACCTTGGTCGCCGACGTCACCGGCGACGGCAGGGCAGACCTGGTGGCTGTCAACTCCGGGAGCACCTGGGTGATGACCTCGACCGGCACGAAACTGGGAGCTCCCGCTCAGTGGACGACGACACCCTTCTACGGTCAAAGGTCGACGATGGCGGCCGACGCCACTGGCGACGGCAAGGCTGACCTGATCGCCTCGAACAACGGCAGCACCTGGGTCATGCCATCCACCGGCAGCGCCTTCGGAGCTCCGACACAATGGTCGGGCGTGCCCTTCTACGGCAACTACGCCACCTTGCCGGGTGACGTCACCGGCGACTTGAAATGGGATCTCGTCGCGGACAACGTCGGTGGCCTATGGGTGATGACGTCCACCGGATCGGTGTTCTCGGCTCCCGCGAATTGGTACAACGGCCTGGGATAGGCGTGGGCTCGCGCTCATGGACCAGGTTGGGTACATGAGCGCGGCGGTGCGTATTTCCCTGACGCGCTATCGATTGCGTGGCCTCGTTCTCATCGTGCTCCTCGTGCTCGCGATCGCGCTGGTACCCGCGGTGGTGGCACCGGCCACGTCGCACGTGGTGGGCACTCATCCGAGCAGGGCGGAACTGACCCACCCGCAGATCATGTCCGCGGCGGCCGACCAGGCGGCGAGCTCGTCGGCAGCGCTGACCTATGCGGCTGCCATGGCCAGCGGCCCTCACCCCGCGACGGTGCCGCTGGCACTCGGGATCAGCTCACGCCCTCGCAAAGAGGTGCTCGGCTTCGTCAACGCCGGAAACCTGGGCAGCTCGACGGTCGGCTACCCAAGCTGGAATCTCGGCCTTCTGACCACGGTCGCATTTTTCGGTCTGTCGGTGAACAGCGGCGACGGAGCCATCGTCAAGTCAGGCACCGGCTGGAACGTATGGACATCGCAGACGCTCGTCAACTTCGTCAACACGGCTCACGCAAACGGGGTCAAGGTGATTGTCTCGATCGACCTTCACGATCTCAGCACCAATCCCACCGGTCCAATGTGCCAAGGACTCACTACCACCAACTCGGGACACACAATCAACGAGGCGATCACGCAGATGAATGCCGCCCGCGTCGACGGCATCAACGTTGACTACGAGGGGGCGATCGCCACGTGCGCTGACGGCAACAGCAACCGCGACGACTTCACCTCTTTCGTGCAGCGGCTGCGCGCCGCCATGCCCTCCGGCAGCTTCCTCGTCGTAGACAGCTACGGAGGTTCCGCCGAGGACAACCTCGAGTTCTTCAACGTCACCGGGCTCTCGCCATACATCGACGCGTTCTTCGTCATGGCCTACGACATGGACGGGTCGAACTTCGACCAGCCGCCGCTCAACTGCCCCTCTTACTGCATGAGCCCTGTCTCGCCCCTAAACACGTACCGCTTCAACGTGTCCAAGACGATCGCCCAGTACACGGCGCTGGTGCCGCCAAGCCAGGTCATACTCGGGCAGCCTTACTACGGTCGCCGGGGCTGCGTGGCCAACCTGGCAGACGCCCATCAGCTCACGACTACGCCAGCGTCTCCCACCTACAAATTTGCCTCCACCATTGCCGGCCAGAGCGGCGTCAGCCAGTTCTCAGCCCACCGCGACCCGAGCGACGGCATCAGCGAGTGGGATACGTGGTACGACTCCGACTTCGCCTGCAACCGCGAACAGTACTTCGACGACGTCTACTCGCTGGGCGCCAAGTACGACCTGGTCAACAGCTCGGGTATCCGCGGGGTCGGGCTTTTCGCGCTCGACTATGCCGGCTTGTCGCCTGAGCTCTGGAACTCGCTCGCGGCGCATTTCACATGCCCTGGCACGAACTTCATCACGGGTGATTTCAACGGCGACGGTAAAACCGACGTCGCGGTGATCGGCAGCCAGAGTGTCTGTGTCATGGCGTCGACCGGCACAGCCTTTTCGATCCCGGTCCCGTGGGCTAGCATCCCGTTCTACGGAACCAAGGCGACTCTCGCCGGCGACGTGACCGGCGACGGCAAAGCCGACCTGGTCGCGGTTAACGGCGGCCAAACCTTCGTCCTCCCGTCCACCGGGACCGCATTTGGTCCTCCCCAAGGCTGGGCCACGGTTCCGTTCTATGGGACGCGAGGTACCTTCCTGGTCGACGTCAACGGCGATGGAAAGGCAGACCTGGTGGCGATCAACGACAACACCGTCTTCGTAATGCTGTCCACCGGCACCAGCTTCGCGGCGCCGGCCCTGTGGTCGAACACTCCGTTTTACGGAACCGTGGGCACGACGAGCGGCGACGTCAGCGGCGATGGCAAGGCCGACCTGGTCGCGGTCAACTCCGGCAGCACGTTTGTCATGACGTCCACGGGCACTAGCTTTGCGGCGCCGGCTGAGTGGTCGAACCAGCCCTTCTACGGAACGGTGACCACCACCATCGGCGACGCCAGCGGTGATGGCAAGGCCGACCTGATCGCGCTCAACAGCGGCAATGCCTTTGTGATGACATCCACAGGCACGGGCTTTGCCGCTCCGGTACGGTGGTCCGGCGCTGCCTTTTATGGCCAGCTAGCAATCCTTCGTGGCGATGTGACGGGTGACGGCACGGTGGACATGATCGCCGTCAACAACCTGAGCGTGTGGGTTGAAGCGTCCACCGGGACCGGATTCGCCGCGCCTGCCATGTGGCTGTCGGGTCCCCCTTAGCCGACGCGACCGGCTTTCGTCATGCGCACGGACTCGGTGCCGCGGCATCGTACTCCCGGGCAGTCCCACCTTCCCGTTATTAGGATCCGACGGTAGGCGTCCAAAACGTCAGTTGGAAGTCAGCGTTCGAGTAGGTCGCGCCTGGTGTGAAATGCGCCTCGACCACTTGTATGACCCATTCCTCTTGCGATTGCGAGCCGGTCCGCTCGATCAACCAGCCCCCCTGCGGATGGAGCGCGATGAAGCGGTCCAGGTACGTCACCCTACGGGTCGGAGGTAGGACGTTGACCGCTATGTAAGGGACGAGCGGCAGCCAGAGCGGCGCCCCGTTCGGTTGCTCTGTGCCGGAGTACAAGTGCGTCGATAGCACCGGGTCCGTATCGATCGCAAGATAAGCAACACGGTCACCTGGTTGGACGTGAGCATCGAGTAGCGCTTGGAGGCTGGGGTCGGTTGTCAGCAAAGCGGAATCGATGTGAGTGAGGTCGTGCTGCGGACTTGTGACCCAGTCCACCAGCGCTGCGCGGTCACCGAGGGCGCCGAAAAGAAGAACGATGAGAACCGGCGCTGCCACGAGCCTCAGCAGAACTGGCACCGGATCGGTCCAGAGGGCACGACCAGCCAGGCCAAGCGTCACCGCGAGCCCAATGCATACCTGGGGCGCAAGGTTCCAGACGTTGTTCGGGTGGCTGCGGCCTACGAAATAGCTGCTGGTCGAGTAGATCAGGGCCGCCGTGGCGATCAGGACCACAGAAGCGACCGCCGGCTGCTTGCGGGCATTCCACACGAGGGTGACGAGCGTGGCCACGAAAGTGAGGAACAACACCCAACCCGGGCCGCCCGGATCGATGGGATAGAGGCCGAATCCGCCCTGATACGCAAGGCCGAAGTCGTAGTAGGCACGCAGATCTGGCCCATGGCCGAGGCCGACGTAGTACACGACGAAGACGGTCGCCAGCGCTGCGGCCAGGAACAGCGCAGGAACCGCGCTAAGGACGCCGATGCTGAGAATTCGCCGGCGGATGTCAGGTTGACTCCAGTGTTCTGCAACCACAAGCAGGAAGAAGCCGGGCAGCCAGACTAATGTCGAGTAAATCGCTGATTCCGCTGACCAAAGGACACCGACAATCCAGACCAGGTTGCCTGCCAACAGCATTGCCAGTCGGGCGCGCTGCGAACGGACCCTTAGGAGCATCACGAGTATCAGGAGCAGGCCAACGCACCACAAGAAGCGGAAGGCGCCAGTACTGGGATACGCGTTCGGCCCGATGATCTGGGGGGCCAGCCCGGCCCGGAAGAAGCACGCGACCAGGGCCACTACGAAGCTCATGAACAGGTTGAGAATGCCTCGACCAAGAGAGCGCAGCAGCACGAAGACAGTCGTTGCGAGAAGGAAGCACATCAACGAGTTGAGAATGAACAGGCCCTCCCACGGCGAAGGCGTCGGAATCCACGCGATGGTCAACTCGCTGAGGAATCCGTACTGGGCGGGGACGTCCCAAAGCAGCCAACCACCTTGGCGGACGAGCTCGGCGGGACCGACATAGAACTCCCAGTGGGGCATGCTGGAGGCGTCGAACAGGCCGTTGGTGCGGACGCTGGCCACAGCCAGCAGGACGAGGGCAACCCCGCTACCCGCCCACCCGACCAGCCGGTTGGCGATGGCATCCGGCCGCCACATCGCCCCGCCCACAGTCAAGGCCGAGCCCGCCAAGACCGCTACCACCCAAAGGTGGCGCAGGCCGCCGGGAAAATGCCACCACAACAGCGACCCGGCGACACCCCAGGCACCGATGCTTACGGCAGCCCACAGGACCACCGAGCCGATCCTTACGGTGGCGCTCGGTTGCTTTTCGGATCCACGCGTGAACGTGGCAACGACGACCACCGCCAGCACCTGGATCAGGGCAGCGATTGTTTCCCAGTGGTAGGACGCGCCGTGGACAATGCCTACCCCGAGAGCGAAGCCCGCCAGAAACAGCCCAAGCCCGCGGACCACTCGCATCAAGACCGGCGATACCTTGCCGGGGTCAATGGCCAGCACGAGAGCGAGCGTGCCGGGCAGAGCCGTGCCGAGCGCGAAGAAGGCGATCCACACGCGCTGCGAAACTGCAACTGGGATGATTGCGGCGACCCCGAGAGCCATGACCAGGGCCACGCCTACCGGCCAAAGCAGTCGCACCTGAACGGCCAGGATCTCAAGCTGATTGGGGGTTGCCCCCGATACGATCGCAGGGGCCGACTGGGTCGGAGCCTTCACTTCTCGACTGGCGCTCACGGGGACGACATCCGTTCGGACAAGCCAGGAGACCAGCCGACCGGGTTCAATCCAACGGCGATCGTACAGCTTTGAGCCTGACGTGAAGACTGCGGTGGGAAGAGACCAAAGCGTGCCAGCCTAGATTGCAGTCGCCATCACAACCTGGTTGATTTCGTGGCTAGCTCGCCTCGACGTCGATCACCAGGCGCGTCGGGCTGGTGAGGAAGAACGCTCGATAGCACGCGGCGCCTGAGACTCCCAGGCCCAGCTGAACCACTCCCTCGAAGTCCTCGACCTGCCGAACTTCGACGAGACTCGCGTATCCCGTCTTGAGGTCGGTTGATGCGCTGTAGCTGGTGTGCAGGTCGGCGCCGTGGATGACCACCAGGATTCCGTTCTTGCCCCCCAGTGTCAGCGTCTGGCCGCTTGCTCCTTGCGTAAAGCTGGTTCCGGTCTGCGTGCGCAGCTCGACGCTGGCCGGCTGCCCGTTGTTGAACTCGACCGTCAGCCGGTCGTATCCCGGGTGCGTGCCAGTTCGGAGTGCGTCGATGAAAGCCACGGCAGGGGCCTGCGCCGAGTTGATCGGCGCGGAAGATGCGCAGACGAACGGCGGTAGGCTCGTGTCTGGCGTTGGCGAAGCGCTGGGGCCTGGGCTCGGGCTCGGCGACACCAGGGCGCTTGGAGTCGGGCTCGAACCAATGACCGGACCCACTGCTGAGGGCGGGCGGTACAGCGGGTTGGCCACGACAAGAACGCCGATCACGACAGCTGCGATGACAGCCGCCGCGACTCCGGCGATCCAATAAGGCCCTCGGTTCTCGGGGACGTTGGCGAGCGCCGACCGCACTCGGTCTGGTAGCGCCGCGCTGGGGGAGCCGGCCATGTCATCGAAAACGTGGCCGAGTTCGCGGCGGAAGTTCTCGTTGGTCACCTCAGAAGGCCTCCTCGACGGTGAGATCGGACCGCAGCCGCTTGGCGGCGCGGTAGATGCGGGACTTGGCAGCTGCCGGCGAGACGTGCAGCGCGCGCGCGACCTCGTCCATCGGCAGGTCCAGGTAGAAGTGAAGCACCAGCGGTAGCCGCTCGTCGGGGCTGAGCTTGAGCAGTGCACCGTGAAGATCGGACGTCGCGCTTTGCTCCGGACTCGACGCCGACGATGGAATGTCGGCCAGCTTAAACACCGACCACCAGCGTTGGCGTCGGGCCATGCGGCACTCATTCGCGACGATGGAGAGAAACCACGGCCGAAGCGAGTTCAGGTCGCCACGCAGTTGGCGCAGCTTGCGCCAGGCCTTGATCGAAGCCTCCTGGACGGCATCCTCGGCTGACGATCGATCGGCAAGCATCACGGCGGCGAGCCGGTACGCCGGATCGAGCAGAGGTTCGATCAGAACAGCAAATGAATCGGCATCGCCCGCGGCGGCGCTCACGATGAGCTGGGGTCGGTGTTCCATTACTTCAGCAAGCATGTTCCTGCCCGTTTGATGCAGGAAGTGGCCCTTTGGTTGCAAAGCGGCACGTTGGCCCGGGCTGTCGTAGGCTGGCCTTGCGGTTAGGGCCTTTCCAGGCCCGATCTTGCTGGCCGATCTTATTTCTGGCCGATCGTGTTTCAAATGGGGGTGTACAGCGATGTTTCTTCGCGCTACCCGCGTTCACACGCCGCCCGAGAAGGTAGAGCAGGCGATCGAGAACTTCGAGACGAACATCGTCAAGGGCCTTCGCTCCGCACCAGGCAACCAGGGTGCCGTGCTGTTGGTCAACCGTCAGACGGGCGCTGGGTTGGGCGTCACGTACTGGGAGACGGCCAAGGCGCTGGCGGCCAGCGAGCAGACTGGGATCCAGAGCCGCACGCAGACGACCAAGGGTGTGCCGGGCAGCCAGATCGTCAACGTAGAGCGGGCGGAGCTGATGATCATGGACCGCGCCGCGGCGCCAAGGGCAGGAACCTTCGTACGGATGGTCACGGTCAACGGCGACCCAGAGAAGCTGGACGCCGGCATCGTGCAGATTCGCAACCACGTGCTGCCTATCCTCAAGGCGCAGAAGGGTTATCAGGCGACGATCGCAAGCGTCGACCGCCAGACCGGCCGGCTTGCCGCGTCGACCGTGTGGGCGACGAAGGCAGACCTCGACGCCAGCGAGAGCAAGCTCGCGGGACCTCGGGCCGAGGCAGCCAAGGCCGCCGGCGCGGGCCCGCACGACGTGCAGGTCGAGCTGTTCGAGACCGCAGTGGTAGAAATCAGCGCGGCCGTGATACCGACGGCCGCCCGAACCTACTAACCAGAGCGAAAACGCGCGGCCGCCGCCTTCCTTAGGTGGCGGTCGCCTTCTGTTTGTCCCGAGCTCCAGGGTCGGATTGTGCGCTCCTCCTCACAACCACAGGGCAGGCGCCGACCATGCCGTCCCGGTCGACGGTGCAACAAACGCGTTCGTGCTGTTGATGGCGATCAAGTCAGCCTTACGGTCACCTGTCACGTCGCCGTCCAGCGTTGCCTGCTGGCCGTAGAAGGGAGTGCCCGACCACCCGGTGGGCGCCGCGAAACCAGGGCCAGTGGAAGTCATGACGAACGTGCTTCCGGAGTTGACCGCGACCAGGTCGGCCTTGCCATCGCCGCTGACGTCGGCGATCGTTGTCGGGCCGAGATGCGTTCAGCAGCCGCAAAACGCGCTGAGGGGGGCGACGGCCGGGTTCTTATGCGTTCTGGGCGATGAAATGGAACGTTAGGCTCGAGCTGCCCAAGGTCACGTTCGCGCACCCCGGCGCGCTCAGGCCGGCCGCCCAGCCGATCACGCCTTCGTAGTCGCCGATCTCACTGACCTCCGCGAGAATCGCGCTCCCAGGCTTGAAGTCCATGGAGCCGGTGTAGTTCTGCATGTCGCCTCGGAACCCGCTCAAGACGATCAAGACGCCTGCTACCCCGGCCAGGTCCACCGGCCCTCCCCGCCCGTTGGTCTCGGTGAAATGGGCCGTTGCTTGGGGCGTCACTGCAAAGGCCGGCGTGCCCTGGTCAAAGGTGAGCGTCAGCGTGTCGCCCGAAACGGTGGCCGATACGATCGGCGGGGTCATCGCCGTTCTCATAGCGGGCGCCGTCCATGTCGCGGATGCGACTCCACTCGTGGTGCAGGTGAGCGGCGTCGGACTGGGCGTCGCGATCGGGGATGCCTGCCCGGTCGCGGGGGAGCTGCCACATGCGGCTGTCAGTCCAAGGACGAGGAGGCACCCGGTCAACCAGACCGCCTGCTTGCTGCTCACAGAGCACATCGTGCCATCCGCCCCAGCGCTCCCTGAGGGCCGAGAGTCCCTCCTTCTGCGGGCCAATTTGCCCACGTGGACGGAAATGCCGGCTCAGGATCGCTGCCTGGTCTCCCCGCCTTCTCCTCGGCCAAACTGGTCCTGAGGCCCGGCTGCCCCATGGCAAATGGGTGGCAGCGTTCTCTCGCTCATCTTGGGGCCACAGCGGCAAGTCCTCCTGTTTGGATCACAGCCTCATGAGTCCCAACAGCGTGCCCATTCGGTGAGGTCCGGCCAGCATCGCCTCGCGCCAGCCGGACCCTGGAATCGACTTCTGCTATCTCACAGCCAGAATGCCGGCGCCGAGAAAGCACCTCCCGTTGATACGGCTACCCAGAAATCGTCTTGTCCGCCGGCATTCTTGTTCACCGCGATCATGGCGGCCTTGCCGTCACCGCTCGCGTCCGCCACCATGGTGGTCAGGTTTCCGTAGAACGGCACGCTGGACCACATGCCGGGTGCGCTGAAGCCCGTCCCGGTCGATGTCATGACCCAGATACTGCTGTTATTGACGGCGATCAGGTCGGCTTTGCCGTCGCCGGAAACGTCTCCTACCGTGGTAATGACATTTCCGTAGAAGGCGGTGTTCGACCACTGCATTGGGCTGCCGAAGCCGCTGCCTGTTGACAGCATGACCCAGACGCTGGTGTTGTTGATGGCGACCAGGTCGGCTTTGCCGTCACCGTTGACATCGGCGAGGTAAGTCCCTCGTGTCCCGTAGAACGGAACATTGGACCACGCGGACGGCGCCTGGAAGCTCGCCCCGTTAGACGTCGACACGAAGGTTTGGGCCGAGTTTACTGCCACCAGGTCGGCCTTCCCATCGCCGGTCACGTCGCCGACCAGGGTCGCCGTCGTGCCGTAGAAGGGGCTGGTCGACCATGTGCTCGGCGCAGCATACGATGAGCCGCTCGAGACCAGGACACACTGCCCGACCGATGTGATCAGCACTTGATCCACCTTGTGGTCACCGGTGAAATCGCCTGCTAGCAACTTCCCGCTGTAGCCTGTCGAGCACGCAAAGCTGGGAGTGGTGATAACCGCCGCCGCAGACTGCGCCGAATGGTTGCCCGCAGCGTCGAAGGCGTCGACCGTGTACGTGTAAGAGGTGTTCCCGGAGACGGTCGTGTCGACATAGCTCAGGGTCGATCCGGACGTCGTGTTCAGAGGCACGCCGTTGCGGTAAACCGTGTAGCCGGTCACGCCCACGTTATCTGTGGAAGCAAGCCAGGTAAGGGTCAAATTGGCCGTTGCGCCGCTCGTGGCGGTGAGGCCGGTCGGGACCGACGGGGGCGTGGTGTCGCCGATCAGGGCGGAGATCGGGGCTGACTGAGCCGAATGCTTACCGGCGGCGTCGAAGGCGTCGACCGTATAGGTGTAAGTCGACAGGTTGACAACACTTGTGTCCTCGTAGGTCAGCGTGGAGCCGCCCACTGTCGCGATCATGGTTCCGCCCCGGTAGACCGTGTATCCAGTCACTGCGATGTCATCGGTGGAGGCGTTCCAGGTCAGCACCACTGATGGCTTCTTCGTCGTAGAGGCTGCGAGACCAGCTGGCACCGTGGGCGCCGCGTTGTCGATCCTGATGCTGTTGTCGAGGACTATGTTGCTTCCGGATTGGTAGACCAGAGGCACGTAACCGGCTGCAAGTCCACCGGTGCCTAGCAGCATCGCTGGCACGTGCGGGTAGTGGTTGTTGCTGCCTGACGACAGCGTGACCGGAGTCGAGGCCGTCGTGTAGGACGGACCGTCAAGGGTCGAATACTTGATGGCGCCGCCGGCGGTGCCGTCCAACGAGCCGTGCGTGGCCCAGAACACATACACCCTGCCGGTCGCAGGGTCGACTGTGCCCGCGACGTCTGGAGGATCGGTCGCGTTGGTGCCGGTGGCGTCGACGATTACGTGGGAGCTCCAGGAAACGATGCCCGAAATCATCGGAGCGCCGTCGGGCGTGCCGAGCCAGTAGGTGACGCCGGACCAGGTGGAGCTGTTCGATGTGGTCACCGCCTCGAACACGTGGATGTTGCCGGTGCTCTCGTCAATGGCGATCTGAGGGCCGCCGAAGTTGCCCTCGCAGTCGTTGCTGCCGGGGTCGACCGCCGTCTCCGTGTTCCAGTTTCCTGGTGTCGGGTCAGTAGCACTATCGAGAAGCGTGCGTGTCAGGACCTGGCAGGCAGCTCCATAGACGGCGATCGTCGCGCCCAGCTTGGCGGAGTGCCGGATGGACACCTGGACCGAGTTGCTGGCGGTGCTGGTCAGCTGGAGGGCCCCTATCCTGATGGGCTCGCCGACGGCGTGGCCATTGACCAGCGGGGACGACAGGGTCAGCGTGTAAGGTCCGCTACCCGAAACGCCTGTCACCGTGGCGAAATCGGCGTCGCACTGAGGGTACGTAAGCGGGGGGGGATTGCTGCAGTTGACGGTGCCGTTGTTGCTGATCGCCGTACCAATCTGGAAACTATCGCCGGCAACGGGCGCGATGCCGACGACAGAACTGTAGGTGATTGAGGTGGCGCCCGCCCCACTCGCCGCCGTGACGTCGTTCTCACCTATGGCGTGAGGGTTGCTCAGGGGGGCCACGGTGAGTGTCCAGGGAGCTGGAGTCGGTCCGCCGGCAATGCCGGTCACTGTGCGGACCTCTGAGTTGACGGTCCCATGTCCGAACTCGATCACATCGTTCAAAGCTGGATCCGCGCCCGACGTCACGGTGTAGGTGATCGTGGTCGCAGTCGCGAGCGTCGCGGCAGCGGTCGTACCGGACTTGGTGGCGCCGGCAGCGGCGGTCGTACCAGATTTCGCCGGCACATGCCAGCCGCTCGAACCGTCTTTGATCGTCGTCCAGTTGTAGAACACGGTGTCCGTGTTCCCGCCCAGGGTGTCGTCCCACCAGGACGTGATCAGCCACTTGCCTGTCCAGGTCACCGTGGGATCCTGACGCCCGGATGTAAGGCTCCCCGGCACTGTGGCCACGGTGTGCCAGCTAAACGTCGAGCCGTTGTATACGCCGTACTGAACCTGTTCTTGAAGGACGCCCCCGGTGAGCTCGCTGCCGGTCGCAATCCAGATCTCGGTGGAATTCGTGCTCGGGAGCGTGTAGAAGGAGATCTCGCTGCCACCGGTAATGCTGTCGACCTGGGTTGAGACGGGAGTCGTCGACGGGGTCGTGATGTGGTCGACGATGGCATGGTTGCTGTTGTCGTAATACCCGACCAGGAGCGAACCGTCGTGCAGGTACGCGACCTTGTCCTCCGCCGAATGCTGGAAGGCCTTCGGAGCAGAGGAAGTTGCGATGGTGGTCGGGCCTGCGGCCATAACCGCCACCGGCGGCACGCCGGCAAAGAGGATGGCCGCGAGCAGGGTCGCGAGCACCCCGCCCCGCAGGACCTTTTGGCCGGTGCTGCCGTGCAGCGCCGGCATCGAGTCGTCGTTTACCGAACGCTTGCGGGCAGGATTTAACAAAGTCATCGCGCTCGACGGTATAGCCCCCCCCAACTGCGGGTCAACCGGTGCAGTTGCCTCGGTTTGCTGGTCGATTGTCCCGACTGCTCCAGGACCGGAAGGCGCGCTCCCTACTGCGAGTTGATCTCGGCCAAAGCGCCCAGACTGCCTGGCTGGGCTGTCACCTGCTGCCCCTGATAATCCCATGCGTAAACCCAATAGCCAATCGCTCCCTGGCCCTTCCAGTGGTCGAACTGGGCCAGGATCTCAGCCGGAGTTGGCCACCGCCACGGGCTGCTGCTGAAGTCCTGGAGGATGAACTCCCAGTTGGTGACCCCCG